>CAISEZ010000076.1 GCA_903884535.1 uncultured Verrucomicrobia subdivision 3 bacterium | reverse complement strand
GTGCCCATCCGTGGTTAAAATTTTTTTTGATTTAATATGAATCTTGCAGAAAAAGTTCGGCAGGCGGGCGTCGTAGGTGCGGGCGGCGGCGGATTTCCGACGCACGTCAAACTCAACGCCAAAGCCGAGACCGTCATCGCGAACGGCGCGGAATGTGAGCCCTTGCTGCACAAGGACGCGGTGACGATGGAAGAAAGCGCCGCTGAACTCGTGCGCGGCATGCAGCTCGCGATGGAAGCTGTCGGTGCGAAGGAAGGCGTCATCGGCGTCAAAGGCAAAAAAAAACACGCCGTCGAAGCCGTGCAAGCCGCGAGCAAAGGCACGAATGTTCGTGTGCAATTGCTCGGTGATTATTATCCGGCCGGCGACGAATACGATTTGGTTTACAACGTCACCGGCAAATTGATTCCGCCCGGCGGCATTCCCATCGCGGTCGGCGTGGTCGTCAACAACGTCGAGACGTTTGTGAACATCGCCGCCGCGCACGACGGCAAGCCGCTCACTCATAAAACGCTCACCATTGCCGGCGCGGTGAAATCGCCGGCGACCTTGCGCGTGCCGATTGGCATGACGTTCCGCGAGTGCATCGAATATGCCGGCGGACTCGACACGGATGATCCAGTGCTCTGCCTCGGCGGGTTGATGATGGGCACGACGACCGACGATCTCGACACGCCCGTCACCAAGACTTCCACCGGCGTCGTGATTTTGCCGCGAACGCATCACACCATCGAACGCAAAATCAAACCGGCCAAGATGCAGGCGAAGATCGGCAAGTCTGCGTGCGATCAGTGCCGTTACTGCACCGAGTATTGTCCGCGCTTTTTGCTCGGTTACGCCGTTGAGCCGCATCAAGTCATGCGCACGCTGGCGTTCAGCGGCACGGGCGAAGATTATTTTAACCAGTGGGCGGCCATGTGCTGCTCGTGCGGGCTTTGCACTTTGTATGCGTGCCCGGAAGAATTATTTCCGAAGGAAGCCTGCGACGACGCGAAGTCCATGATGCGCGCCAAGCAGATGAAGTGGACCGGCCCGATGAATCCCAAACCGCACGCGATGATGGACGGCCGCCGCGTGCCGATCAAATCGCTCGCGAAAAAATTGCACGTCCTCGACTACGACCTGCCCGCGCCGCTCGTGCGCCAGGAAATTTCCTCGCGTCGCCTCATCTTGCCGCTCAAGCAAAGCGCCGGAACGCCGTGCATTTCCAAGGTGAAAGTTGGTGATCGAGTGAGCTTCGGACAAGTCATCGGCGAACCCGCGCCGAACGCGCTCGGCGCAATTCTGCACGCGCCGATGGCCGGCACCGTGCGCGAGGTGAATGATAAAGTAATTGTTTTGGAGAAATAATTTTATGGCCGAAAAATCTGTTGGATTGATTGAACTGTCGAGCATCGCCGCCGGCTTCCAAGTGGCGGACACGATGCTCAAAGCGGGCAACGTGCGACTGTTATTGTCGCGCTCCATTTGCTCCGGCAAATACATGGTGCTGGTCGGCGGCGAAACCGCCGGCGTGACCGCCGCCGTCGAGGCCGGTTGCGTTGACGCCGGCGGCTGTTTGATTGACAGCTTCGTCATCGCCAATCTGCATCCCGATGTTTTTGTCGCGCTCGGTCGCTCGCAACCGGCGGAAACGACCGGCGCACTCGGCATCATTGAATCCTTCAACGTCGCCACGCTGATTCAAGCCGCCGATGCCGTGGCCAAAACTTCAGACGTGCAATTGCTCGAGGTTCGCCTCGCAATGGCGATGGGCGGGAAAGCGTTTTGCTCGATGACCGGTGACGTGTCTTCTGTGCAAGCCGGCGTCGCTGCTGGCCGCGCGGTTCTCGCTGAAGCCGGAGTGCTCGTGAACGCCGTCGTCATTTCCCGTCCACATCCGGATGTGTATCGCGAAGTGGTTTGAGATTTAAAGTGGTTTGAGATTTAGTTTGCGGCGTTCACGCTGCATTTGACCGTTTCACTTTTTTTCCGCATCATGGCTGCATGGCAAGCAGCTTTGGACAATTGTTCCGCATCACGACGTGGGGCGAATCGCACGGCGGCGGCGTGGGCGTCATCGTGGACGGCTGCCCGCCGCGCCTGAAACTTTCCGAGGACGACATCCAGCCTGATCTCGACCGTCGCCGGCCCGGCCAATCCAAGATCGTTACGCCACGCAAAGAATCGGACACGGTCCAAATTCTCTCCGGCATTTCCACCACTGGCCAGACGCTCGGCACGCCGATTTCGCTTTGGGTCAAAAATGAGGATCAGCGCTCGGATGCTTACAACGAGATGAAGGACAAGTTCCGGCCGTCGCACGCGGACTACACTTACTTTGCCAAATACGGCATCCGCGCGTGGCAGGGCGGTGGTCGTGCGAGCGCGCGCGAGACGATTGGCCGTGTCGCTGCGGGCGCGATTGCCAAAAAGATTCTGCGCGAAAAATTCGGCGTGGAAATTCTCGCTTACGTCAAGCAGGTGCAGAAACTCATCGCCGAGGTCAATCCCGACAAAGTGAAATTTTCCGAAGTTGAAGCCAACATCGTGCGTTGCCCCGATGCGCCGATGGCGGAGAAAATGATCCGGCTTATTGAAAAAATGCGGCGCGACGGCAACACCGTCGGCGGCATCGTGGAAGGTATTGCGCGCGGCGTGCCCGCCGGCTGGGGCGAACCAGTGTTCGACAAACTGGAAGCGGATTTGGCGAAGGCGATGTTGAGTCTGCCCGCGTCAAAGGCATTTGAAGTCGGTTCCGGCTTCGGCGGCATTTTGCTGACGGGCCGCGAACACAATGATTTGATTCGCGCCCGAGCTGGAAAAGTTTACACGACCACGAATCGCTCCGGCGGCATCCAAGGCGGCATCTCAAACGGCGAAACCATTTTCTTCCGCACCGCGTTCAAGCCCGTTGCCACCGTGATGCACGAGCAGGACACGATTGATGAACAGCTCAAGAATACCACGCTTAAAGGCCGGGGCCGGCACGATCCGTGCGTGTTGCCGCGCGCGGTGCCGATGGTAGAGGCGATGACTGCGCTGGTGCTGGTGGATCACGCGCTGCGGCAAAAGGCGCAGTGCGGGTAAATGGTGGCAGCGAACGTGAGTCCGCTCTAATTTTGGAATGAGCCGGCTCACGCCGGCTGCTACAAACGCCGAATATTTATGGCTGAAAAATACCTCAACGAAATTTCGATTGATGCGCGGCGGCTTTACACCAAGGCCGTCGAGTCGGCGCAGCGGGAAAACTATGACTACGCTCTGGCCTTGTTCAGCCAGACGCTGGAAAAAGAGCCGGGGTTTTTTGAATGCCGCAAGGCGTTGCGCGTGGCTCAGGCCAAAAAATCCGCCGGGGCGAGCACGGGCTTTTTTAAAAAAATGATGAGCGGCGCGGGTTCGTCGCCCCAGGTGGCCAAGGCAAAAATGGCGTTGAACAAAAATCCCGCCGAGGCCATGGCGATTGCGGAACAAATTTTAAACACTGACGCCGGCAATGCCTACGCGCATCGCATCATCGCGGATGCGGCCGAAGCGCTGGATTTTCCCAAGACGCGGGTGCTCGCGCTGGAGATGCTGGTGAAACATTCGCCGAAGGACAAGGCGTTGGTCATTGAATTTGCCAATCTGGTGGCTGAAACCAAGGGGAATGCCGGCGTCGCGGAAAAGGCGTTGGAAGAAATCATCCGCGCGGTCGGCTACGACACGGATTTGCAGCAGGCGCAGAAAAATCTGTCCGCGCACAAGACCATGGACGAGGGCGGCTACGGCGCGCTCGAGGACGGCACCGGTTCTTACCGCGACATCTTGAAAAACAAGGACGAGGCGGTTTTGCTGGAGCAGGAGAAGCGCGTGCAGAAAACCGAGGATGTGGCCGAGCGGCTCATCGGCGAATACGAGGCGCGGCTGCAAAATGAGCCGGACAATTTGAAACTGCTGCGGTCGCTTGCGGAACTTTACACGCAGAAAAACCAGTTTGATCAAGCGCTGGAACTTTATCAACGGATCAAGGGTTCTGAAACCGGCGGCGACGCGACGCTCGATCTGGCGATGGTGAATACGCAGGTGCGGCGGTTTGATTTTGAACTGGCGCAGTTGAATCCCTTCGCGCCGGACCTGGCGGAGCAGCAGGCAAAAATCGCGGCTGAGAAATTAAGTTTCCAGACGGCGGAATGCCAGAAGCGCGTGGAAAAATATCCGACCGATTTGGGCATCCGTTTCGAAATGGGTTCGCTTTATTTTCAGGCCGGCAAAATCGGCGAGGCCATTGCCGAATTTCAGAAGGCGCAGGGCAACCCGCACAAGCGCATCGCGGCGATGAGCTGCCTGGCGCAATGTTTCGCCAAACGGAAAATGTTTGATCTCGCGGCGCGGACGTTGCAGAACGCCATCAAGGAAAAAGCCGGCATCGACGAGGAAAAGAAAGACCTCATCTACCAGCTCGGCTGCGTGTTCGAAGGCATGGGCAAAAAAGAGGACGCCGTCGAGCAGTTCAAAATCATTTACGAAACGGACATCAGCTACAAGGATGTCGCGGCGAAGGTAGATGCGTTTTACGCAGGGCAGTGAAGGGAATGAATTCAATGAAAAACTTCAACCTCTTCCTTGCGGTATGCTTTTTTTTCATATTAACGACTTGTGAAAATGCTCGCTCGGAACCAACTAATAGTCCGTTAATCAGCAACAATGCTGACACCGTTTGGAACGAATTGCAGCAGGCGATTATATTTCCCAAAAAACCGCTGGAGTGGAGCACCCAACCGCCTAGCGACGAGCAGAAAGACAAATTCCACAAATATATTGTTGATGCGGCCATGATGGCGGCAAATAAAGCCAAGACTTTTTATCTGCGTTTCCCTGACAGCACCAATGTCATTCCGGCCAAAATTTTGGAATGCCAGATGTTGGAAAGGGTGTTTAACAACGTTGGTGGAACTCAAAACTCCGTCATAGCTTGGGGAAACGCTCAAGATGCTCTGCTGGCGGATGCCCGATTGACCGGCAAAGACCAATGTGATTTGCGTTTGGCAATTCTTAACAGAAAACAATTTGATCATCGGTTGGATCAGAATGCCTTCCAAATAGAATATGAAAAGGGCTTGCGCGAATTAATCAAAGATAATCCTGAAAGCGTCGAGCCTTATGAGAAGTTGCTCGATTTGGCCGCCCGTTCACCCGACGGAAAAGCGCGTTCGATTGCCAACGAAGTCCTAGCTCTTCCAGTTTCAGAGCATAATAAAGCCATAGCAAATGGCATTCTTCGACGACTTGACGCCGTGGGGAAACCGCTCGACATGAAATTCGTGGCATTGGACGGCAGGCAAGTGGATTTAAGCCAGATGAAAGGTAAAGTTGTGCTGGTAGATTTTTGGGCTACTTGGTGCGTTCCTTGCATGGGTGAAATTCCTCAGGTAAAAGACACCTATGAAAATTTTCATGCCAAAGGCTTTGACGTCGTCGGCATAAGTTTTGATGGAATCCAACAGTCACTCCAGCGTTTTGTTGAGCAGAAAAAATTACCTTGGCCGCAATATTTCGACGGTGAAGATTTTTTCAAAAATAAATTTGGTGTTCAATATGGTATCGCTGGCATTCCAACAATGTGGCTGGTGGACAAAAAAGGAAATTTGCGTGAAACAAACGCCCGCGCTGACCTCAAGGGCAAAGTTAAAAAGCTGCTAGAGGAATGAAGCAGTCCATTCCTTTTGACGCGGTCTCCACCAAAGCTAAATCCGCTTCTCATCCGCGTCGAGCATGTCCACGAAACATTGAATGTCGTCGCGGTGACCGACGCCGGCCTGTTCCTTGCGCATTTTCAAACGCGCGTTGGCCGCTTCGTCGCCGGGCAGCGGCCGGCGCAACACATCCTGCCAGTGCGCGGCTTTTTCGGCGGCG
Source organism: uncultured Verrucomicrobia subdivision 3 bacterium (assembly GCA_903884535.1). GTDB lineage: Bacteria > Verrucomicrobiota > Verrucomicrobiia > Limisphaerales > UBA11358 > UBA11358. Next base: position 17,000 of record CAISEZ010000076.1, on the reverse strand, counting down.
GTGCGCTTCACATTTTTCCGCACCCAGTCGCAGACTTCGCCGTCCGTGAGGGAATTTTTGACGACCTCGACGAATTGTTCGTGCGTCATGCCGGCGGCCTTGAGCCACATGCCGTCAAAACCTTTGCCGAGATTTTCCTGGTAGTCGGCGTGCAATTTGCCGGCGAGGTGCAGGCGGATTTTGTCAACGTAGCGGGGCAGGTAGCTCCAGCCGTCCATGGTTTCGCGCGGGCTGCGCGGATAAATAATGTCGCTCATGCCGGCATTTTGCGGACGGGCGGCGCGGAGGGCAACGGAAATTTTTACGGGCGGATGATCAGCCTGGGCGTGGGTTCGGCCTGATTTTACCGGCGAAAAACAATTCGTGGCGAAGTGCAATTATTTCAAACAAGTTTGCAATTCACGACGATGACAGCGCGGATGGTAGGTGCTAGTTTCATAAAAGAACACCTATGATACAAACCCGCCCCAACCAATTGCGGAGTGCGCCGGCACTTCGCCCATCATTTAATTCCAAATCCAAACAGGGTTTCACCTTGATTGAATTGCTGGTGGTCATTGCCATCATCGCCATCCTCGCGGCAATGCTCTTGCCGGCGCTGGCGGCGGCCAAGCAGAAGACTTATCGCGTTGTTTGCATGAACAATTTGAAACAGATTGGTGTCGGTCTCCATATGTATGCCACCGATAATTCGGATTTCTTTCCTTCGTCAGGTTGGGTGTCGGGTGGAAATCCTTGGGAGACTCATGAGTGTATGCGCTACAGTTCTGGTGCCGGGAAGAGCATTTCGACGGGTGGAGTGACACAAGGACCTTATGCGCTCGGCTCGCTTTTTTTCACTAAACTCATACCAAACGGCAAGGCCTTTTATTGTCCGGCAGTATTGACCGGGATTTATTCGTTTGGAGCCTACGATGAGCTGGGTTGGACTTGGCCTGCGATTCCACCTGACGAAGCGACGCTCATTCCGGGCTGGAATGGCAACTGCTATATTCGCTGCAGTTACAGCTACTATGTGCAGTCGAAAACAACCGCCTCAACTTCGACCAGCTACGGCACGCTAAACCTGCCGGTTCAGAGTTATTCAAAACAAACTTTTACCAGTCCCAATCCGAACGACCCGGCACAAGCGCAAATAAATACTCTAAAACCAATGAAGTCTTCGGAAGCGGATCCAACCAAATGTATCGCCAGTGACACCTTGGATACTTATGCGAATATTCTTCATAACACGGGCAATGCTCCCGCCGGGATGAATGCGCTATTCACCGACGCCCATGTGAACTTTACTGCCGTCAGAGGGCATAACCAGAAGGGTTCAAATCAACCGTTCGATCCCAACTTATGGCTATCAACTGGTGTTGATTCTGATGGTTACCGTATCATCGTGAATGGTTTCCAACCCTGATTCCAGTTGTTGCCTCCAAACCAAAATACAATTTACCAGTTCTACCCAAATAAAATCCAAAAAATAGAATCCCATGAAAAAAGTCCTTATCCAATTGTTCACGGGCACGTTCATAGCACTGCTCACACCGCTCGTTGTTTCCGCGCAGACGACGTTCTTTAGCGATAGTTTCACCAATGGCAGCACGCTCAACAGCGCCACGCCCGCCAACCCCACCGCAACCAACACGGCCTACGAGATGGTTGCATCCAAGGCGTGGAATCCCAACCCGCCGACCATCACAGCTAACGATCTAAAATTTGGCATTACAGCTACAACCAGCGGCTATATCCAAACCGAGGCATTGTTTGCCACCAATGTCGTGGCGCTGGTCCAAGCTGGAGATTACATCCGATTGACTGTGGTTTTCACCAATACTACCGGCTTGCTTACTGCCGCGGGGCAGTTGGGCTTTGGCTTGTATAACAGCGGACAGGTTAAGCCAGTGCCGGGTGGCATTAACAACCTCCTGCCAGCAAACTTCACCGGTTACGCACAGAACTGGCTGGGCTATGTTGCTGATATAAATTATACGGGTGCTGCTTCTCGCGTTAATTCCCGGCCGGCCCAGACGCTTGCCTCGGTTCAAAATCAAGATCTTATCACCTTTGGCACGAGCAGTAGTTATGCGAATCCAGTCACCGCTGGCACTGCAGCGGGAAATGCGGCGCTGACCGCGGGTTCAACCTACACGGAAGTTCTCACGATTACGCTCAATGACGTGAACAGTCTCGCCATAACCAACGTCCTTTATTCCGGCCCGAATACTAGCGGCTTGGTGATTACGAATTTTGGCGGAGTGGCCACCAACACCAGCTTTACAACGGCTGGTTTTGACGCCTTGGCCATCGGCTACTGCGGACGTGCTACCGGTGCTGGTAATCCGCTTATTGATATTTCCTCCATCAAGGTGGATGGGGCTGTGACAGCGATTACCGGCCCGCCATCCATTGATCAACAGCCCCTGCCGGTGGTCGTGGCCAACGGTGGCTCCTGCGCCTTCAATGTTGCGGCCACTGGCTTTACTGTGACCTATCAGTGGAAACGGCATGGCACCAATCTTCTGAATGGAGGCAATATTTCGGGCGCGACCAGCAGCCAGCTCGTTGTTTCTCCGGCTGGACCGGCAGACGTGCTGTCGGGTGCAAATGGTTACTATGTCGTCGTGACCGGTGCCGGTCCTTTCAGCACCAATTCAGTGACCAACTCGTTGACCTTAGGGACGGCAAATAATTTATTCTGGACCGACAGTGCCAGCACCATTTGGGATCTGGCCAACAGTGTCAACTGGCAGGATGGCGGTGCCACCCCCCAAGTATTTAACTATGGGGATAATGTCACCTTTAATGACCTTGGTTTCGGTGGGGCAGTAAATTTGAACGGCCCATATCTTGCCGCTGCTTCCGTTACCGTGAACAGCACCTACGCTTACCGTTTTGCTTCCACCAGCACGGGCGGCTTCGCCGGTCCGGGATCTTTGACCTACAGCGGCCCCGGTCAATTGACCATTGAAAATGCCAACACCTATACTGGCGGCACCACCATTGCCACTGGTGCGGGGACTCTGCTCCTCAAAAATTATGCTGGTTTGGGCACCGGCCCGGTGAATGCGAACAATCCGGGTGGTAAACTGGAGTTGTTTACCTCGGGCGGCAATACCACTGGCGTTGGGGGCGATGTCAATGTGAACAACGATTTCACCATTCAGACGGACGCTGCGGGAACATACGCCGCAGTCTTGCTGGGCAGTATCAACGGTGTGACCGGCAGCACCCTGACGTTCAACCCGAACGATTTGACCACCACCAACCGTTTCCGGATTTATGGCACCAATGGTGTTTGCAACGCGAATCTGGTTTTGAATGGTCCGGCAACCAGTCAGGCACTCTACAATGGAACCGTCCTCGCCCCTTATCAGGCGAGCGGCAGCCAAAGCTATAATGGCGTCATTTCCGGCGTTGGCGGCATTGTGCAACGTGGCACCGCCACCACCTATTTGAATAACAACCAAAACACCTATTCCGGCGGCACCTTCCCCACCGCCGGCGGGATAGCTTTGGGTGCTGATAGTATTCCCACCACGGGGACGGTTATATCCGGCCCGATCGGCACCGGCTCCTTATTACTGGCACCTGAAAACGGCAGCGCCACCGCCACTGGCACGGTGCTGGCGTCCGGCGGCGCCCGCCAGATTGCCAATCCGCTCGTTTACCCAAGCGGAACGAACAATCTGACCTTGGTCATTGGTGGCACAAACGATCTCACCTTCACGGCCCCGTTCGCGCTCAACGGCCTTGATGGGGTGACGTCCGCAACCTATTCGTCGCGTTTCATCCAAGTGACTGATACCGGCGCGGCGACCTTGGCCGGTAATATTACCGACACCAGCGGATTCAACTACGCCTTGACCAAGTCGGGTGTCGGCACGCTGTATCTAAACGGTGCCAATACGTATCCGGGCGTGACCACCAACACGGCCGGTGTGCTGGCAGGCTCCGGCAACTTGGCGGGTTCCGTGGTGGTGACGACCAACGCCTCCATTGGCGGTGGCGCAGCCACTGGCATCGGCACCCTCACGATTGGCGGCAGTCTCACCCTGTCGAACGCCAACGGGTTCTTCCGCGTCAACCGGTCTGGTTACGCGAGCGATAAGGTTTCTGTGGCGGGCGTTTTGACCAACGCCGGCACTGGCACTATTACCGTGACCAATCTGGGCACCGCGCTCCAAGTGAATGATACCTTCTACCTGTTCAACAAGGCGTTGAGCAATAGTGCCTCAATGACTGTGATCGGCGGTAGTGTGGCTTGGTCCAACAATCTGGCTTTGAATGGCAGCATTGTAGTGGTTTCGCCGCCGGATACTGGCGTGCAAGTGGCCGCACCGACGAGCGTGGCGCTGGGAGCGAACATTACCAATACTCTCACCGTGACCAATGCCGGACCGGGCACCGCATACAATATGGTTGTCACCGATACCTTGCCGGCCAATGTGAAATTTGTCAGCGCCACGGGTGGCGGGACAACCAACGCGAACGTGGCTAAGGTGGTCTGGACCGGATTTAACCTGGCCGCCAACACCTCGACGAATCTCACGCTGATCGTCAATGCGCCGACCGTCGGGAATGTGACCAATATTGTGGTTGTGGCTAGTGCCGCAACTGACCTGAACCCGGCGAACAATACCGTGACCAATGTCACCTCGGTTTCGACCACGATCATCCCGACGGTTCCTCCGTATATCGGCAGCTTTAACATTGTCGGCTCCAATTTGGCCATTAACGGAACGAATGGCGTGACCGGCGGGACTTATTATCTGTTAAGCACCACCAACGTGGCGAAGCCGTTGAATCAATGGACGGCGGTGGCGACCAATGTGGTGAACACCAATGGCACCAGCGGTGCCTTCCTCTTCACCGGCACCAACGTGGTTACTCCCAGCCTTGGCCAGCAGTTCTACATCTTGAGCAGCACCAATCATTGACATCAGATGACCCGGCTTGTTCCTTTTTTGAACAATTCTTGATTCAAATCAAAATCGTAGCCGCCGGTGGACCATTCCACCGGCGGTTTTTTTATGGCAAGAACGAGTTTGAAAATTGGCCGGTCTGTCCCAAACTAACGCCATGAAGCAGTTTGATTTTGAAGTGGCGGTCCTCGGTGGCGGCAGTGGCGGCTACGCGGCGGCACGGACGGCCGTCGCAGCCGGTTTGAAAACCGTCGTCATCGAGGGCGGAACCGAAGTCGGCGGCCTGTGTATTTTACGCGGCTGTATGCCGACGAAAGCCTTGCTTTACGCGGCCGAAGTCAAACATCTCGCCGAGCACACGGCAACGTGGGGCGTGCGCGCCGGCACAGTTTCCTTCGACTTCGCCCAAGTCATGGCGCGGAAAAACCGGATGATCAAAGATTTTGCGGATTTCCGCGCGCAGCAGCTTCACGCCGGGAAATTCAAATTGATCCGCGCCACCGCAAAATTTGTGGACGCGCACACGGTGAGGTTGGATTTATCTGGTAGCAGCGGACGTGAGTCCGCTCAATCTAATCAGAGCCGACTCACGTCGGCTGCTACGCTCACCGCGAAACATTTCGTCATCGCCACCGGTTCCTGCGTCGCGCCCACGCCGCTGCCGCAACTGGACGAAGTCGGCTTCATCACCAGCGACGACGCGGTGGCGCTGAAAAAGCTGCCGAAATCCTTGATCATTCTTGGCGGCGGCGCGATTGCCTGCGAGTTCGCGCAGTTCTTCGCGCGCTTCGGCGTCAAAGTGACTTTGCTTCAGCGCAGTGAACATATTTTGAAGGAATTTGACACGGACGCCGGGATTGAAATTGAAAAGGTCTTTCGCCGCGAAGGCATGCAGGTTTTCACCGGCACGAAACTGGTGAATGCGCAGCGCCAAGGAAAATTGAAAACGGTTTCGTTTGAACGGAACGGAAAAACCATTTCCGTTTCCGCCGAGGAAATCCTGTTTGCGCTCGGCCGCGTGCCGAATACGGCGTCGCTGGATTTGGAAAGAGCCGGCGTGAAAATAGAAAACGGTCGCGTCGTCACCAGCGACAAAATGCAGACGAGCGCGCCGCACATCTTTGCGGCGGGTGACTGCACCGGGCCGCATGAAATCGTTCACATCGCCATCCAGCAGGGCGAGACGGCGGTGCATAACATTTTGAAACCAAGGTCACCGCGCAAAATGGATTATCGGCTGCTGATTTCCGTTGTGTTCACCGAGCCGCAAGTCGCCTTCGTCGGCTTGACGGAAAAGGAGGCGACGGCGCGCGGTATCAAATTTCGCACGGCCAGCTATCCGTTCAACGACCACGGCAAATCGCTCATCATGGAGGCGAAGGACGGTTTCGTGAAGTTGCTCGCGAGTCCCAAGACCGGCGAAATTCTCGGCGGCAGTTGCGTCGGGCCGAGCGGCGGCGAATTGATTCACGAAATTGTCACCGCGATGGCCAAGCGCATGACCGTCCATGAACTCGCGGCGACGCCGCATTATCATCCGACGCTCGCGGAAATCTGGACGTATCCGGCGGAGGAATTGGCGGAACTAATGGATTAATTCACGTTCTTGCGTGCGCGCCGCACGGTGCGCCACCAGAAAATCAGGGGAACCGCCCAGAGCAAATTCAACAGGATGGAATGGTCGCAAACACGTTTTGCGCAGGTGAAAAACGGTTGTGATGCGATAAGCTGGCGTGCGGCTTCGGTGTTGGCCTGCGCGGCCTGCGCGAGGCCGCCAACGGCGAAATCATGCGCCAGTGCCACGCCGCCCGCTGCGGCGTTCCAGGCCATCGCGCAGCCGCCGAACGCCTGCCAGCCGATGCTTGTTCCCCCCGTCGCCCAAATCCCGGCAGCGAAACCGCCGAGGGCGAAAATGCCACCGGCCAAGCCGCCGAACGGCAGCACGCCGAGAGCCACGCCGCCGATGCTGATCGGCGCAATGGCCAATCCGCCAAACGCGAAAATGCCGCCGTAGGCAAATTCACCCGCAGCAAACCACGCTTTGACCGGTTGCTTCAGCGCCGCGAAATGATCACCGACACAAATGTGAACCAGCGGCATTCCCAGAAACTGGCTTCGGCTTCGGTATTCCCACGCTGGCTGTGGAAACGCGGTCAAATGTTCCCGCGTCATGATTCCGCGCAGACGTTCCCGGCGTTGCCTCCGGCTTTTCGCGGCGAACACAGCCACGCAGGTGAGGTAAACAACAGTCATGCCGTTGAACAGCAGTTGGAGGGTTTGCCGAACCAGCGCCGGATGGTTTTTTTGATTTTGGCACGCCCAGAAGACGATTGCGGCAAACAGAGCGACAAAGGCAAACCCCAATTGGAGAATTCTTTTGTAAGCAATTTTAATGTGCCGGCGTTCCTCATCTGAACGCGCGGAGTCGAGGCTCACGCGATAACCTGCATAATTTCCAAAAACCACAATCAACGGAGTGAAAAGGGCAGCGAACAGGCCGCTGGCCGCCGCGGACTTGGCGGCGACGCTGCCTTTGGCAGCGGCGGCACCAATCGTTGCCGCCTTGGCGGAAAGGGTGAGCGCGGGCAGCGCAGCCAGCACGCCGAGCGTGAAAGTTTTACCAGGATTCGTCCGCTCCAGCGCGCCTTCGACAAACGCCAAAACTTGTTCGTGCAATAATTTTCGCCCGCGCGACAGCCGCTGTTTCACGGCGTCCTCGGTCAGCTCCAGTTTTTCCGCGACGGCTTCGACGGATTGATGTTCGCGGTAAAACAAAACGAGCGGTTCGCGGTAAATTTCCGGAATTTTTACCAGCGAGCGCCAGAGAATGGCCTGCTCTTCGTTGCTGATGGTTTGGTCGCCGGGCAACGGTTCCGCCGCGTGCGCTTCGGGGACATTTTCCAGCGGCTCGGCGGCGCGGATCGGTTCGCGGCCCTCGCGGCGCAGAAAATTATTGATGCGGTTGCGCGCGATGCCGCAGAGCCACGCGCGGAGCTTGTCGCGTTCGCGCAGGTGGCCGAGATGTTTCCAGGCGGTGATGAAGGTTTCCTGCGCCAGATCCTCGCTCTGGCCGAGGCTGCCGGTGGCGCTGTAAGCCAGCGAGCAGATGAGCGATTGATAGCGCGAAACTATCTGGCTGAAGGCATCGCGGTCACCGGACAAGGTGCCGCTGACCAGTTCCGCGTCGTTGTTCACTGTCGCCGACATAAGCTTGGTTGTCATCATATCGTCGCATAAGTGGCTGGAAAGCGCGAAGAGGTGACAGGAAATCTTTGTCGTGGCAGCAAACGTTAGTTTGCTCCCATTAAAATGAGCCGGTTTACACCGGCTGCTACAAAAGCATTTTCAAAACTTCCTCTGGCTTGATTCCGTGCAGCAGGATGGTTTTATGACGCGAGGTGTGGCCGCGCAGCAATTCCACCTTGCCGCGCGAGCAATCCAATTTTTCGGCCAGGAATTCCACGAGCGCCTGGTTGGCCGCCGCGTCCACCGGCGGCGCGGTGACTTTGATTTTCAACTCGTCGCCGAGCGGCTCGCTGATTTCATTTTTGGAAGTGCGCGGCTGGAGCTTCACGGAAAGCAAAGTGCCGCCGGACGTTTCGCGGAGAAAGGTTGCAGGCGGCACTTGGCGGAGAATGTAAAAATTATTTGTCGTCCGGATTGATGAACTTGAAGGTCAGCGCCGCGAGCGCGCCGCCGGCAAGGTCGCCGAATAGATAAATCCACAGGTTCGCAGATTTTTCAATGTGCATAAACGTGATGCCGGTGGCGACCGCCGGATTGAACGCGCCGCCGGAAATGCCGCCGAGCGCGAACGCCATCACCATCACGGTGAACCCGATGGCGAGGCCGTAGTTGGAATTACCCGCCGTGGCCTTGGCGGTAGCGACGTTCAGCACGACATAGCAGAGCGCAAATGTCCCGACCAGTTCGGCGATGAAAGCCGGCACAATTTTTACTTCTGCCGGCGTCACGGTGGGATTGCCTTTGAGATAAAGCGCCAAAGCCCCGGCGGCAAAAGCCCCGAGGATTTGCGAAATCCAATATGGTAGGACATCCACCGACGCACAACGACCGCGCAGCCAGACGGCCAGCGTGACGGCGGGATTGTAATGGCCGCCGGAAACATGCCCGCCCGCATAAACCATGATCATCAGCGCCGACCCGATGGCCAGCGGCGCCAGCGCACCCGCGCCGGGATCAATCACCACCATGCCGATGGTGAGGACAAGAAAGAAAGTGCCGATGAATTCAACGAGATATTTTTTCATAAGAATGGTTCGCCTCAAATGCGGCGGCGAATCTAGCAAAATAAAACCGGCTTGCGAGCGCAAAATGTGCGCCCGCAGCCGGTTGAATTTTTAGCCGCAGTTGTCCGTTAATTGATGCCGAGCAGTTCGACTTCGAAAATCAGCGTGCTGTTCGGCGGGATCGCGCCCGGATAACCATCGCGGCCATAGGCGAGTTCGGGCGGAATGGTCATCATGACCTTGTCGCCGATTTTCATGGTCGCGACGCCGAGATCCCAGCCGGCGATCACTTGGCCGGCACCTAGCACGAACTCAAACGGATCGTTGCGATCCACCGAGCTGTCGAATTTTTTGCCGTCCAGAAACGTGCCGGTATAATGCACGGACACGGTGTCGCCTTTTTTCGGGGCCGCGCCGTTGCCGGCGGTGAGTTTTTCAATTTTCAATTCAGGTTTTGCCATGCCGGATTTTTGCCGCATCGCGCGGAGGCGTCAATAAAACCTTTGCGTTTGGAGAAATAAAAAAGCGCGGGCCGAAGCCCGCGCTTTGAAGTTTGTAGCAGCCGACGTGAGTCGGCTCAATTTTAATTTCAGCGGTCTCACTCCGCTGCCACTCCAACTGATTACACGTTGTAAGTGCTGCTGGCGGTCGTGCCGCCGCGGCCGGTCCAGTTGGTGTGGAAGAATTCGCCGCGCGGTTTGTCCACGCGTTCGTAGGTGTGCGCGCCGAAGTAATCGCGCTGTGCCTGCAACAAATTCGCCGGCAAAACGGCGCTCCGGTATTGATCGTAAAACGCCAGCGCGGTGCTGAATGCCGGCACCGGTATTCCCTTTTTCGCCGCCGTGGCGACGATGTTGCGCCAGCCCTTTTGCGATTTCTTGATCTCGCCGCGGAAATAATCGTCGAGCAGCAGGTTCGAGAGCTTGGGATTGGTATCGTAGGCTTCCTTGATTTTGCCGAGAAAACGCGAGCGGATAATGCAGCCGCCGCGCCACATCAAAGCGATGCCGCCGTAGTTGAGATTCCAGCCGTATTCCTTCGCCGCCGCGCGCATGAGCATGTAACCCTGCGCGTAGCTGACAATCTTCGAGGCGTAGAGCGCGCTCATGATGTCGTTGATGAAGGCCTTTTTCTTTTCGGGATTCGCGGCGATGCTCGTGAGGGCAGGGCGCGGGCCTTTCAATTTGCGCGCAGCTTTGACGCGCTCATCTTTCAACGCGGAAATGCAGCGGGAGAAAACCGCTTCAGCCATCAGCGTGATCGGAATGCCGAGATCCTGCGAATTGATGACCGTCCATTTGCCGGTGCCTTTCTGGCCGGCGGTGTCGAGAATCTTGTCCACAAGCGGCGAACCGTCGGTGTCCTTGAACGCGAGGATGTCGCGCGAAATCTCAATGAGATAAGAATCCAGTTCACCCTTGTTCCATTCTGCGAGAACCGTGTGCATTTCGTCGGCGCTCATGCCCAGGCCCTGCTTCATGATGTTGTAGGCTTCGCAAATGAGCTGCATGTCGCCATATTCGATGCCGTTGTGAACCATTTTCACATAGTGGCCGGCACCGCCTTCGCCGACCCAGTCGCAGCACGGCACATTGCCTTCCACTTTCGCGGAGACAGCCTGGAAAATGTCTTTGACGAACGGCCAAGCCTTGGGCGAGCCGCCGGGCATGATGCTCGGACCTTTGCGCGCGCCTTCTTCGCCGCCGGAAACACCGGTGCCGACAAACAGCAGCCCTTTGCTCTCGCAGTATTTCACGCGCCGGTTCGTGTCGTCGAACAGCGAGTTGCCGCCGTCAATGATGATGTCGCCGGGCGACAGGTGTGGCACGAGCAGTTCGATGAAATCGTCCACCGGTTTGCCGGCCTTGACGAGCATCATCACGCGGCGCGGCGATTTGAGCTTGGAAACCATTTCCTCGATGGAATGCGCGCCGAGCACTTTCGTGCCTTTCGCTTCGTTCGCGAGGAAGTGGTCCACCTTGTCAGTGGTGCGGTTGTAGGCGACGACGGTGAAACCGTGGTCGTTCATGTTGAGAATCAAATTCTGGCCCATCACGGCCAGACCGATAAGTGCGATGTCAGCTTGTGGTTCCATTTTTAAATTTGGTTAAATTCGAAGTGCCAAATTACAGCAAGAGCCCAGGATATGCGCCAGCAGTATTTTGTTGAAAATAGGACAATTCTTACACCAAAAAAGGCACTGCCTTTACGCGTGGTTGCCCAATTGCAGCCGGGTGTCGGATTCCAAAATCGTCTTGAGATTCGGCCAGTGCGCGGCGTTCATGTCGTTGAACGCATTTAGATAAACGGCGACGACTTCGTGCGGATGTTTCTCCAAAATCTTTTCCACCGCCGGCTTCAACTTTTCATCGGCCATCTCGCCGGGCAGATCTTCCACCACGCCTTGCTCGTGTGGAATACCAAGCGCGTTTAGAAAATCGATTAGCAGCGCCGCGTGTTTTTTGACAAGCCAGGCGCGGAGCAGGGCGGCGGCGGCACCTTCGAGATTCGGACGGGCAAGCGCCGCCAGCATCATCGTCTGACGGGCGTCGCGCGGCTGGCGTTCCAGGAAAACCGGGCGCAGCTTGCGCGTCTCGGCCACGGCGGCCATGGTGGCTTTGTAGGCCGGCTTGTCCGATTCAAAAGTGAAGTTCAAAATATCATTCGCCAGCGCGGGCGACATGAAGCCGATAAGTTCGTGGGAGGTGAGCATGTGGAAAAAAGTTGAGAGTTGTTTGAGTTGAGAGTTGAGAGTTAAAAAACGGTAGTGACGGAAATTTTGTTTTGGTTCGCCAGTTCTTCGCAAGCTTCGCGCTCGAGCAGCAGCGTTTTGCCGGCTTCCAGCGCGAGCACGGAAATTTTGGCGGCGGCGCAAATCTCAAATGTTTTTGGCCCGATGCACGGGATGTCGAAGCGCATGTCGTGATTCAGCTTGGCGACTTTGACGGCGACCGCGCCGCCGTTTTTGCCGGCGAGTTCGCCGCCGCGCGCCAGGCATTGGTCCGTGCCTTCAAATCCTTCCACGGCCAGCACCGTGCCGTCTTTGACGACGACCAACTGGCCGATTTCCAGAGCGGAAATTTTTTTGGCGATGTCGAAACCGTATTTCACGTCTTCAATCTGCTCGGCTGAAAGTTTTGGTCCAAGATGAAAATCCTTTTGCGGCATCAGCGGCGCGAGCCACGGAGTTGCCTCAATCAATTCCACGCCGTCTTTTTTCAACTCGCCGGCAATCGCGCCGAAAATTGTGTGTGCGTTTTTTTCCTTCAGCCGCATCAGGACGCCCATCGCACGCAAATCGGGGCGCAGGTCGAACAAGTTTTTCGGCGCCACCTGGCCGGCCATGACGCACTGCTTCACGCCGCGTTCCGTGAACGCGCCGATCATTTTGTTGAGCTGGCCGACCTTGAGCCAGACGATGTCGTCCACCAGCGCGGCCAGTGCGGGGTCGGTCTCGCCTTCGACGGCGGTGGCGACGATGCGCTTGACGCCGGCGGCGCGGGCCAGACGCGCGAAATCGAGCGGCAGCGTGCGGCTGCCGGCAATGAGGCCGATGGATTCGAGCGCCAGATTCATGCGATTCGCGGCGCAGTTTAGCAATTGAATGCCGGGAAGCCAGCCGCGATTTCGGGTGTCTTGGTTCGGAACACGAAAAGATTTATTTGGGACAGTTTGGCGGAACCCGTCCGTGCGGCAGCGAAGAAACAAATGATTTTTCAATTGGCGCGGCAACTGCTTTTTGGCCGGCACGATGTCATCGCTCGAAAATATTTATCAAAAAATGGTGCCGACACTTGAACCCGCCGTGCTGGGCCAGCCGCCCCGCCAGATGAGCCGCGAAGTCGCGCACGATTTGAATAATATTCTCACCATCATTCAAGGCTATGCCGAGCGGATGATCATGAAGCACGGCGACAATCCCGCGCTCCGGCCCGACCTCCAGCTCATCACCGAGAATGCCAAACGCGCGGCCTTGGTGGTCCGTCAGGCCGCCCCCCGGCAGAATTCCCCCCAGCCGACGCACTCGACGCGTTGACCGCAAACTTCCCCGATTCGCTTTGACGCTGCGCGTTTGCTCGCGTAGCGTATCTGTTCATTTTCTAACCATTGAAGGATTATTGTGAATTTGTTCAGAAAGATTTTTCCGTCGAAAAACGAACGGGATGTGAAGAAAATCCGGCCGTTCGTCGGCCAGATCAACGAGCTGGAAGCCGGATTGCAAAAGCTGTCCGATGACGAGCTGCGCGCCAAGACGGCGGCGTGGAAAGCCGAGCTTTCCCAAATTGAAGACGCCGATGAACTCGCGCGCAAGCTGGATGAAATCCTGCCGGAAGCGTTCGCGGTGGTGAAGAACGCCTGCCGCCGGCTTTGCGGCACGGATGTCATCGTGCGCGGCCATCCCATCCGCTGGGAAATGGTGCCGTTCGACGTGCAGCTCATCGGCGGTTACGGCCTGCACAACGGGCGCATCGCGGAAATGGCCACCGGCGAAGGCAAGACGCTCGTCGGCACGCTGCCGGTTTATCTCAACGCCATCACCGGCCGCGGCGTCCACGTCGTGACGGTGAATGATTACCTCGCCGCGCGCGACAGCGAGTGGATGGGCGCGGTTTATAAATTTCTCGGCCTCACGGTCGGCGTCATTTTGCACGACCAGAATCCGTCGGTTCGCCGCGAGCAGTATTATTGCGACATCACTTACGGCACGAATTCCGAATTTGGCTTTGATTATCTGCGCGACAACGGCATGGCGTCGCGCAAGGAGGAGCAGGTCCAGCGCGGCCATTATTTCGCGATCGTGGATGAAGTGGATTCCATTTTGATTGATGAAGCGCGCACGCCGCTCATCATCAGCGGCCCGGCGGTGCGCACGTTTGATGAACAATACGCGCAGTGGAAACCGCTCGTGGAAAATCTAGTCCGCGCGCAGGAACGCCTGTGCAACCGCTTTTTGAATGAGGCGGGCGAACTCATCAAAAAATTGCATCCGGCGGATGGTTCCAACGTGAAAGATGCGGATGCGCTCGAAAAAGAAATCGGGCTGCTGCTGTTCCGCGTGAAAACCGGCCAACCGCGTTCCGAGGGCTTGATGAAGCTGCTGGAGAATCCGGAAAATCTCAAGCTGATGAACCAGGCGGAACTGGAACTGCACAAGGACCAGAAGAAGGTGGATCTTTACCGCGAAAAGGAAGAGCTGCTGTTCGCGATGGACGAGAAAAGCCACGAGGCGGACATGACCGAGAAAGGTCGCAATTTCATCAGCCCGCAAGACCCGGACGCGTTTGTGCTGCCGGATTTGAACACGATGCTGCACGACGTGGACTCCGGTCCGGAAACCGACGCGCGCAAACGGCTGGAGATGAAAACCAAGTTGCAGGCCGACTTCGAGGTGAAGGCGCAGAAGATGCACGCCATCTCGCAATTGCTCAAGGCTTACAGCCTTTACCAGCTCGACGTGGAATACGTCATCCAGGAAAACAAGGTCGTCATCGTGGATCAGCACACGGGCCGTTTGATGGCGGGCCGCCGCTGGAGCGACGGTTTGCACCAGGCCGTCGAGGCGAAGGAAAATGTGGCCATCGAGCGCGAGACGCAAACGCTGGCGACAATCACGATCCAAAATTATTTCCGCCTCTACAAAAAACTGGCGGGCATGACCGGCACGGCGGAAACCGAAGCGGCGGAGTTTTTTGACATCTACAAGCTCGGCGTGCTGACGATTCCGACGAACCAGCCGAACATCCGCAAGGACGCGAACGATTCCGTTTACAAAACGCGGCGCGAAAAATTCAACGCCGTGGTGAAGGAAATCCAGGCGATGCACACGCTCGGTCGCCCGGTGCTGGTCGGCACGATTTCCGTCGAGACCAGCGAAATGCTGTCGCGCATGTTGAAAAAGGAAGGGCTGATCCATTCCGTCCTTAACGCGAAATACCACGAGCAGGAAGCGGAAATCGTTGCGCGCGCCGGCCAGCGCGGTGCCATCACCATCGCCACGAACATGGCGGGCCGCGGCACCGACATCAAGCTGGGCGCGGGCGTGAAGGAAGTCGGCGGTTTGCACGTGCTCGGCACGGAGCGCCACGAATCGCGGCGCATTGACCGGCAGTTGCGCGGTCGTTGTTCGCGCCAGGGCGACCCGGGTTCATCGCACTTTTTCATCTCGCTCGAGGACGATTTGATGCGGCTGTTCGGCTCGGACCGCATTGTGAAGATGATGGAAAGCATGGGCCTCGAAGAAGGCGAAGAGCTGCATCACGGCATGTTGAACTGGTCCATCCAGAGCGCGCAGAAAAAAGTCGAGCAGCACAATTTCCAGCAGCGCAAACGCACGCTCGAATACGACGACGTGATGAACAAGCAGCGCGAAGTCATCTACGGCTTCCGCAACGAAATCCTCAACAGCGACGACGTCCGCGACCGTCTGATGGACATCATCGAGGAAGTCGTGATTCTGAAAGTGGAGGAATTCACGAACGCGCATTCCGCGCCCGGCGAATGGCAGATCCGCGGTTTGACCGACTGGGTGAATCTGAATTTTCCGCTCGGCATGCCCGAAGCTGAAATTGTCAAAGCCGGCGAGGCGGGCAAGGACGCGCCGGTGAAAGACTCGCTGTTCGACGGCCTTTCGCCGGAACAATTCAGCGTCTGCAATTTCATCAGCGACGCCATCCGCAAGGCTTACGAACTAAAAGTCAGTTTCGAGGAGCCGGAAAAATTGATGACGGTCGAGCGCTTCACGATTTTGAGCGCGATTGACAAATTATGGCAGGAGCATCTTTACGAGATGGACAGCCTGCGTTACAGCATCGGCCTGCGCGGCTACGGCCAACGCGATCCGCTGCTGGAATACAAGGCCGAAGCGTTCAAGATTTTCGACGAACTCATGGTCAACGTGAAGACAGAAATCTGTCACAACGTTTTCCGCAGCGCGTCGAGCTTGCTGGCGTTTGAAAATTTTCTGCGCAACGCGCCGCAGCAAACCTTGCACACGCCGACCAGCGCGTTTGGCGGCACCAGCACGGGCACCGGCGGCGGCAACCAGCCGACGAAGAAAGCCAGCGACGTGGTCAGCGAGGCCGCCAATGCGGCCGAAGCACAGGCCAAGGCCAAACCAAAAATCACCGGGCCAAAAGTCGGACGCAACGATCCATGCACCTGCGGCAGCGGCAAGAAATTCAAGAATTGCTGCGGGAAATAAGCGGTTCGTAAAATTCAAATCGCGAAATCGGGAGTGGGTCAGCCACCCGGGTTTCGCGATTTTCCTTTATGTTTTACCGTGTGAAATCGCAATTCCCCAGCAAATTCAACGCGGAATTTCAGCCAATCAAAAATAATTTAAAAAAACTATTGCAATCAAATTAGTATTTGATAAAGTCTGCGTCCCTTCGCGCTGAAAAGAACGAACGGACAGCATGTTTGTGAACCGATAACTGATCCCAGCAGGGACAGGATTGATGGCTCGCTAACTTCAAAGAGTTGCTGTTAAAAAACTTTTGTTGGAATTGTAAGCACGCATTTTTATGCCAGTTAAAACATTTAGACCGCTGACGCCGTCCACGCGATACATCACCATCGCGGACTTTAGCGACATTACGAAGACGACGCCCGAGAAGTCGCTTGTGGAAATCCGCAAGAAGACCGGCGGCCGCAACATGTATGGCCGCGTCACCGCGCGCGGCATCGGCGGCGGCCATAAGCAGAAAATCCGCCTCGTCGATTTCAAGCGCAACAAGCATGGCGTCGAAGCCACGGTCTCGGCGATTGAATATGATCCGATGCGCTCCGCGCGTCTCGCGCTCCTTGAATACAAGGATGGCGAGAAGCGTTATATCAT
>CAISEZ010000075.1 GCA_903884535.1 uncultured Verrucomicrobia subdivision 3 bacterium | reverse complement strand
CGTCCGCCCAGGCCAACCGCGTGCTCATCCAGGGTGGCGTCCGCCGCGACCAGCGCAAGGAGAAGGTGGACAAAATGGCGGCGGCGATTTTGTTGCAAAGCTATCTGGACGGAATTTAGTTTTAGCCACAGATGGACACAGACAAACACAGATGGGGTCTCTTGGGCGGCGTTTTCAACAATTCTGGTCTGTTTATTTGTGTTTCATCTGTGTCAATCTGTGGCTGAAAATGTCCGATTTAATTAAATTCAAACTCGTCATCGCCTACGACGGCACGGCTTATCAAGGCTGGCAGGTGCAGAAGATTGGCCTGGGCGTGCAGGAAAAAATCGAGGCGGCGTGCACCCGGCTGTTTCCCAGCGTGAAGCGCATCCACAGTTCCAGCCGCACGGACACGGGCGTTCACGCACTCGGCATGGTGGCGCATGTGGAGATTCCGAAAGCAGAATTCAAATTGCCGGTGCGGCGACTGGCGTTGTCGTTGAATGCATTTTTGCCGCATGACATCCGCGTGCTGTCATCGGTGCGCGTGCCGGAAAAATTTCACGCGCGCTTCGACGCCACGGGCAAACAATACCGCTACTTTATCTGGAATCATCACTCGATGAATCCCCTGCTCCGCCATCACGCGTGGCATGTGCCGCGTCCGCTCAATCTGAAAGTGATGCGCGCGGCGGCGAAGACGCTCATCGGCAAACATGACTTCAAATCGTTCGCCGGCACCCGCAGCTACGAAATGGAATCCAATGTCCGCACGTTGACGCGTTGCGACATCAAGAAGTCCGGTCAGCAATTGACATTCATCATCGAGGGCGACGGGTTTCTTTACAAGATGTGCCGCGGCATCGTCGGCACGCTGGTGCAGATCGGCTACGGCCGGTTTCCGGCGGACCAGATCAAGGCGATGCTCGCGCACAAAGACCGGCGCGCCGCCGGCATGACCGCGCCGGCGCACGGACTGGTTTTGTGGAAAGTGTTTTATGGAAAATCCAGTGGCAGCCGACGTGAGTCGGCTCCGACTCAAGATTTAGAATGAGCGGACCCACGTCCGCTACTACCTAAAATGAACATCGTTCTCGTCGAACCGGAAATCCCGCCGAACACCGGCAACGTGGCGCGGTTGTGCGCGGCCACGAAGTCCCGGCTGCATCTCATCGAACCGTTCGGGTTTAAGCTCGACGATGCGCAACTCAAGCGCGCCGGCATGGACTACTGGCAGCAGGTTGAGTGGCACCGCTGGAAAAATTGGACGGCCTTCGCGGAAAAACTGCAAGTCGATGCGCGGCTTTGGTTCGTGGAATCCAACGGACCGAAGCTTTACAGCGAGGTGAAATTTTCGCCGGATGATTACCTGGTCTTCGGACGCGAGACGGCGGGTTTGCCCAAACAACTGCTGGAGAAGCATCCCGAAAACTGGTTGCGGATTCCGATGTTCAACGCTGAATCCCGCTCGCTGAATTTATCGAACTGCGTCGCGCTGGTGTTGTTCGAGGCGCTGCGGCAGCAGGGGTTTGCCGGCGAGCTGCTTTGATAATTCCCGCCGGATTTTTGTCGCATTCGGCTTGAATGTCGCCGGGTTGTGATTAGCCTCGCCGGATGCGTTGGCACACAATTCCCGTTTTGATCATGGCCGCTTCGCTCACCGCCTGCAGCAGCGTGAAACCCAAACCCATTCCCACCGGCGACCTCGAACAATTTCAGGCGCGCGCCGCCCGATTCCATTCCATCGTCACCGTGCCGACGTTTGAAACCACGCCGGCTGCGGTCAACGCCACCGTGGACCAAACCATCGCCGACGGCAACGCCGCGCTCGACGCCATCGGCGGCCTCAAGCCCGCCGCGGTCAATTTCGCCAACACTATCCGCGCGCTGGACGATATGGGTTATCAGATTTCCAAGGCATCGGACCGGCTCGGCTTGATCGAGCAGACCAGCACCAACGCCGCCGTGCGCGACGCGGCCACTGACGCGCTCAAGAAATTGTCGCAATGGTCGGTCGGCACCGATTACCGCGAGGATGTTTATGCGGCGGTGAAGGCTTACGCTGCCACCCAGCCACGACTCGACGGCGAGGACAAGAAACTATTCGAGGAGACGGTGCGGGATTATCGCCGCGCCGGATTGGCGTTGCCGAAGGATCAGCGCGATGACGTGGAGAAATTGCGCAAGGAGCTGACCGGACTTGAAACCGATTTTGAGAACAACGTCACCAAGGCGACGCACGCGCTGAAATTTACCAAGTCCGAACTCGACGGCGTGCCGGACGCGTTCCTCACGCAGGCAGGCATCAAGACCGGCCCGGATGAATACACGCTGATGGCCAATATCACGTTCCATTACATCATGGTCGAGGATAACGCGAAGCTTGAAGCGACGCGCAAGAAGATGATCACCGTGCAATGCAATCTGGCACGGGAACAGAACATCCCGCTGCTCCAAAAAATCCTCGTCCTGCGCGACGACATCGCGCACAAGCTCGGTTACGCCAGCTACGCCGATTACGCCACCGAGACGCGCATGGTGAAAAACGCGGCGACGGCAATCACATTCTTGCAGAATCTCAAGACCGGTTTGCAGCCGAAGCTCGACGCGGAGCTGGAGGAGTTCCGTCAGTTGAAAATCAAGGAAACCGGCGATGCCAACGCCACGATCAACGTCTGGGACTGGCGCTATTTTGCGAACGAGCTCAAGAAGACCAAATACAACGTGGACGCCGAGCAGCTGCGCGTCTATTTCCCCATGGACCGCGTGAAGGAAGGGCTGTTCGCGATCTACCAGCGCATCTTCGGCTTGAAGTTTGAACGCGTCGAGGCGCCTTACAAGTGGGTCGGCGATTTGCAACTCTACACCGTGTCGGACGCCAAGTCCGGCGAGCCACTCGGCTTGTTCTACCTCGACCTGTTCCCGCGCGAAGGTAAATACAATCACTTCGCGCAGTTCGGCATCACCGAGGGAAAACTGCTGCCGGATGGCCGCTATCAGCGCCCGGTCTGTGCGCTCGTCTGCAATTTCCCGCCGCCGCAGCCGGACAAGCCGTCGCTCATGTCGCATGACGAAGTGGAGACGATCTTCCACGAGTTCGGCCACGCGATGCACACCATTTTGACGCGCGCCAAATACTCCCGCTTCTCCGGCACCAGCGTCCCGCAAGATTTCGTCGAGGCGCCCTCGCAGATGCTGGAGAATTGGCCGTGGGACAAAAAAGTTTTGGACAGTTTTGCGGCCGACTATCGTGATCCGAAGAAAAAAATTCCGCAGGACATCTTGCGCCAGCTCAAGGCGTCGCGGCTCGCGACGGAAGGAACCTTCTACCGCCGGCAGCTTTCCTTCGGCCTGATGGACCTGATGCTGCACACGCAGATCCACGCCACCAACGCGGACGACCTGGTGCCGCTCTCGAACCAAATCTTGAGTGATGTCTCGCTGCCGGTGCCGCCGGACACGGCGTTTGTCGCCTACTTCGGCCACATCATCGGTTACGGCGCGGGCTATTACGGCTATGCGTGGGCCGATGCCATTGCCGCCGACATGGCCACCGTGTTCGAGAAATCTCCCGACGGCTTTTTCGACAAGAACGCCGGCATGCGGATGCGCAACGAGATTTATTCCGTCGGCAACTCGCGCGACATCAACATCTCCATCGAGAAGTTCCTCGGCCGCGAACGCTCGCTAACGCCGTTCCTGAAGAAGATCGGCGTGGATAAATGAGCATGACCGACGCGCCGACAACCCCTGCCGGCCGCTGGCCGCGCCAGATCAAATACATCATCGGCAACGAGGCGTGCGAACGCTTCAGTTACTACGGTATGACCGGCATCCTCGCCGGCTACGTCAGCGGCAAGATCGCCGCCGGCGGCCTCGGCCAGACCGAGGACTACACCACCACGGTCACGCAGCTGTTCATCTTCGTGAATTACTTCACGCCGCTGCTCGGCGCGTGGCTCTCGGACAAGTTCATCGGCCGCTACAAGACGATTTTCTGGGTCTCGCTGTTTTACTGCGCCGGTCACGGCACGCTCGCGTGCAGCGATTTCTTTGGCGAACACGGCAAAATGATTTGCCTCTATGTCGGCCTGACGCTCATCGCGTTCGGCTCGGGCGGCATCAAGCCGTGCGTCTCCGCGTTCATGGGCGAACAGTTCCGGCCCGACCAATCGCACCTGATGCAGAAAGCCTATGGCGCATTTTATTGGGCTATCAACTTCGGCTCCTTCTTCTCGTTCCTCGTCGTGCCGTGGGTGAAGGATCATCACGGCTACAGTCCGGCCTTTGCCGTGCCGGGCATCCTCATGGCCATCGCCACGTTCATCTTCTGGCGCGGCAAACGGTTTTACATCATCGTCCCCACCAACCGCGAGAAGCAGCACGCCGGCTTCTTCAAAGTCTTTTTCACCGCGCTCGTGGCCAAACGCGAACCGGGCCAGACCTTTTGGGAAGCCGCCGGCACCAAGTTCACCGCCAACGAAATCGCCGCTGCGCGTTCCGTGTTTCCCATCCTGTTCGTCTTCGCCACCATTCCGATGTTCTGGGCCTTGTATAACCAGACCAACTCCACCTGGGTCATGCAGGGGTTGAAAATGTCCAACGTGACCATCCTCGGCCTCAAAGTCGGCGCGGAGCAGATGCAATCGCTGAACCCGGTGCTCATCATGCTGTTCGTGCCCATCTTCACGCTGTTCTTTTATCCGCGCATGGGCCGGTTCGCGTCGCCGCTCAAGCGCATGAGCTACGGTTTGTTCCTCGCCGCCGCCGCCTTCGTGCTCATCGCCCTGCTGGAGAAACGCCTCGAGGCCGGCGAACACCTCAGTATCCTCTGGCAGACTTGGCCGTATGTCGTCGTCACGGCGGCGGAAGTGCTCGTCTCCACCACTGGACTGGAATTCGCCTTCCGCGAAGCCGCGCCGGAGATGAAAAG
The DNA here is from genome assembly GCA_903884535.1 of uncultured Verrucomicrobia subdivision 3 bacterium. Taxonomy (GTDB): domain Bacteria; phylum Verrucomicrobiota; class Verrucomicrobiia; order Limisphaerales; family UBA11358; genus UBA11358. Next base: position 42,324 of record CAISEZ010000075.1, on the reverse strand, counting down.
CCTGATCATGAGTTTCTGGTTGCTCACCATCGCCGTGGGCAGCCTGCTTGTGGCGCTCATTACCCAGTTTTTGCCGCACGCCGGCCCGCACGCCGATGACGCCTCGGTCAGCTCCGGCCGGTTCATGCTCTACGCCGGGATGATGTTCGGCGTGGCCATCCTCTTCAGCCTCATCGCCAGCACCTACCATTACCGGGATAAAGCGGCGGCGCAGGGGAAATAAATTTCGCCACCTTCGTCAGTCGGCTTGACGAGTTGATGAACCTGAAATAGTGTCGCGTTATGAAAACGGACTTGAAGCACGAGGCTAAATCCATTTCTATCCGGTTAATCAACCACTGCCAAAGGAGACGGGCACTGTTATGAATAAAAACCATCACGACACCAACGGACTTTCCCGCCGCGACTTCATCAAGGTTAGTGCCACCGGGGCCACGGCGCTGGCGCTCACCGGCATGGGGGCATTGAATGCTACCGCCGCCGAGTCCACGCCCCAGCTGCCGCGTCGCCGCTATGGGCGGACTGGATTGCAGATCAGCGCGCTCGTCGGTGCTTCCGATTGGAATCCCGAGGTGATTCCGCTGGCGGTCAAGGCCGGCGTCAATTACTGGCACAAGGCGCAGAAATGGACCGCCGAAACCATGCCGGACGCGATCAAAAGCCAGCCGCGCGAATCTTATTATTTGGAAGTTGTCGTGGATCGCGTCGGTGGCGACAACAAGCGCGGTCACATTGACGAGGAGCAGCATTATCAATTCGTCAAACAGGCGGTCGCGAAATCCGACGTGGGTTATTACGATGTGTTCAAATTCCATTTCGGCTACCATTCCATCGAAGAGGCCAAAACCAATCTGGGCGTCATTAACGCTTTTGAACGGCTGAAAAAAGAGGGCTTGGTCAAACACCTTTGCATTTCGCAGCATCATTACAAGGATATCAACGGCGACATGGCTTTCGATATCGTCGCCTATCTGATGGATCATTCGCCGTTCGAGGCCGCGCAGTTTTTCCATACTTACGGCGACGAAAAGCAAATCGCCGACGTCATTGCGCTGGCGAAGCAAAAAGATTTCGGCACCATCGCCATGAAGACCATGCGCGGTCTGGGCCGCGCGGGTGCGGATGACAAATTTCAGGCGCTGCTGGCCGAGCCGCGTTACAAGGGCAGCACGCCCGGCACGGCGATGGTGAAATGGATCATGTCCAATCCCAACCTCACCGCTGCCGTCATCGCCACCAAAAACTTCGACCAACTGCAGGAAAATCTCGCCGCGGCCCACGCCGCCACCCTGAGCATGAATGATCGGCATTCGCTCGACCTGCTGGCGGCCTTCAATAAAGGTCAGACCTGTTTACTCTGCTCCGCCTGCGTGACGCGCTGCCCGGAAGAGATCGCCATCGCCGATATTTTGCGCTACGAACGCTACGCCCTCGACTACCACGAATTGTCCCGCGCCCGCGCCGAATACAAAACGCTCACCAAAAACGGCACCGCTTGCATTGCCTGCGGCGACTGCATGCCTGCCTGCAAAGAGGACATCAACATCATCGCGAAACTCAAGCAAGTGCATAACCTGCTCGGATGAGGGAGTTCGGAGGGCGAACTATTTTAACGCCAGAAAACCCACCAGCGTGCAGGCGATGGCGATGAACGCCGCCACCAGCGATTCGCCGGCAACCAGTCCGGACGCAATCGGAATGGCAAACGCGTCGGAATTTTTCCGGTCCCACTTCTGCCACGCGGTCACGATCAGAGCGCCGATGAGGAACGACAAAGCGTTTTGAAACGGGATCACCCACGCAAGCCCCAGCCCCATGGCCGACGGCAAAAATGGCTTGGCTTTCGGCCAGAGAAATTCCAGCACAGGCAGAATGATTCCAACCAGCGCACCAATGACGATGGCGAGCAGCGCGGTGTGCGGCAGATGGTTGACGCCTTGCGTGAGCAGGTCGGCGGTGGCTTTCCACATGTTGGTCGCGGGCGGGTTGAAGGCTTCGAGCGCTTTTTTGTCCGGCACCATCAGATACCACGCGGGCACGATGGCGAAGACGCCGAAGAAGACGCCGTAAAATTGCGCGAGGAACTGGCGGCGCGGATTGGCGCCGAGCAGATAGCCGCTTTTCAAATCGGTGAGCAAATCCGCCGAGGCGTTCGCCGCCGCCGCCGTGGTGCCGGCGGCCATGAGATTCGTGGTGATGACGCCGGAAGCGCCGGGCAGCACGGCGTAGAGCAGTTGCGTCACCTTGCCCATCGCGCCGACGGGACCCTGATCGGTGTCGCCCGTCACGCGGCAGCACACGAGGCACAACACAAAGGACAGCGCGACGGAAATCAGCCCCAGCCCGATGGCAATGTGAAAAGCGAAGTATTGCACGATGACCAGCCCAATGGTGACCGGGATGAGGCCGATGACCAGCCATGAGTTCGGCACCTCGACGGCCTCGGCAGCGGTCTGCGTGGCGGTGCGTTCCTCCTTGTTGAAAATCATGAACGAGCGCGCGACCGTCCGCCAGTTCAACGCCACTTGCGTGAGGCTGGCAAAAACCATCAGCGACGTGCCGCCCCACAACGCCCAGCGCGCGGGATTGAAGTTGCCTTCGGGACTGACTTTGAAGGACGGCATCCAGCCCAACAGGCCGGCGTTGGTGGCGTCGAGCGCGAGCAGTTGCGGCGCGACGACGTAATACAAGAGGGCTGAGCCGGCGAACATCGAGAGCGACACGCGCAAGCCGGTGATCATCCCCGCGCCGATGAGCATGACGCTCGGCTCGAAACCGAGGCCGGCCATTTGTCCGCGCGCGAGGGGATTAAGGAAGCCGGTGAAGTCCCACGTGTCCGGCAGGAAGATTTTGTTGGAAAACCATTCCAGCCAATGCGGTAGACGGTTTTTCAATTTCAGTTGTTCAATCAGCGTGGCGTAAGTATGCAGCAAGCCGATGAGCGCCCCCGCGCCCAAAGCGATGAGCAGCGAGTGCGCCTGCTTCAACGATTCGCCGGTTTTGGAATAAAGACTGCGGAGTGTTTCCGCCGTCGCGATGCCGGACGGAAAACGCAACTGTTCGTGGTTGATCATCTGCCGCTTCATCGGGATGGCGAGAAACACGCCGAGTAGCGCGGTGAAAAAAGCAAACCCGGCCGCCACCGGCCACGGCTGCTGGACGCCGGTGATGAGCAGCAGCGCGCCGATCGCGGTGCCCATCGTGGCGCCGGTGGAGGAACCGGCGGCGGTGGCGGTGGACTGCATGCAGTTGTTTTCCAGCACGCTCATCCGCGAAATTTTTCCGCCCAGCAATCTGCAAATCGTGTTCCACACGACGAAGGAGATGACGCACGCGGTGATGGACACGCCGAAGCTCCAGCCGATTTTCAGCGTGGTGTAAAGGTTGGAAATCGCCATGAACATCCCGAGGATGCCGCCCATGACGACGGCGCGGACGGTGAGCTGGCGCTGCGAATCACCGCGATAACATTGCTCAAACCATTGCCGGTCCTTCTCCTCCGGCGTGCCGGTGAAGCCGGCCAGCGGCAGTTCAAATTCCGCGTCCGACTTTCCGGGCGCAGGAGCGGGGGGCACGGCATCAGAATTCACGCGCGGCAATTTCAGCGATTCGCCGCCGGCACGCGAGCCTTTTCTGCGGCCTCAATTCACGCCGAAAATCCGCAGCAGCAATCCCAGCGTGCCGTAGGTCGCCGCACTCAAGGTGTAACGCACCGCCGGAATTTGCAGGACGATGATCACTGCGATGAAGCCGTAACGGGCAAGGCCGGCGTAGGTTTCGTAGCTCATGTTCGTCACCACGCGCATCACCTGGGAACCGTCCAGCGGCGGAATCGGAATCAAGTTGAAGAAGCACAGCAGCAGGCTCAACGCCGCCGCCTGCACGCACAATTCTGGTATCGCAGCAGAATGAAACAAGATGCCCACCCGCGCCAGCGCCACGAGCAGGACCGCCAGAATCAGATTCATCACCGGCCCGGCCAGCGTCACCAGGATGTCGTCGCGGCGCGGCTGGTTAAGATTGTAAGGATTCACCGGCACCGGCTTCGCCCAGCCGATCATGAAGCGGCTGATGCCCGGCGAGAGAAAAATCATCATCAGCGGCAGGACCACCGTGCCGATCAGGTCCATGTGGACGACCGGATTCAACGAGACTCGGCCCTGCAGGCGCGCGGTATCGTCGCCACATTTCCACGCGGTCCACGCATGGCCGAATTCGTGAAACGTCAGCAGCCCCACCAGCATCAGATACTGGATCAGGCCGTCGGCAATTTGATTGGTGTCCATTCGCCGCAGAATAATTATATTCCGCCCGCACGTCGAGGCTGCGAATTTTGGCGGGAGGAGCGTCCGCGGGAGCCGCGAACAATTTTGACTCGGTTTGCGGGGATGCTCGCCTCACCGAAAAATGGCCGTTGAATTTCCTTTGCGCCGAACGGGCAAAACGATTTAACCTTGCCGCGATCAAATCAACTAACGTTATGTCATTACTCGCAGGAAAAACTGGAATCGTCTTCGGGGTCGCCAACAAACGCTCCATTGCGTGGTCCATCGCGCAGGCTTGGGCCAAGGCCGGCGCGAAACTCGCCTTCACCTATCAAGGTGAACGCGTGAAGGAAAATGTCGAGGAACTCGCCGGCACGTTTGGCGCGGACACCTTGATCCTGCCCTGCGACGTGACCAAGGACGCGGATATCGACAACGTGTTCAAAGCCGTCGGCGAGAAATTCGGCAAACTGGATTTGTTGCTGCACTCCGTCGCCTTTGCGCCAAAGGATGCGCTCGAAGGTCATTTTGTGAACACCAGCCGCGAAGCCTATCGCATCGCGCATGACATCAGCGCCTACTCGCTCGTGGCGCTCGCGCGCGGCGCAGCCCCATTGATGCCCGATGGCGGCAGCATCATTGCGATGAGTTATTACGGCGCGGAAAAAGTGGTGCCGCACTATAACGTCATGGGCGTGGCCAAAGCCTCGCTCGAAGCTAGCACGCGTTATCTCGCGTATGATTTGGGCGTGAAGAAAATCCGCGTGAACTGCATCAGCGCCGGACCGGTCAACACGCTGGCCGCGCGCGGCATCAGCGGCTTCGGCGAAATGATTAAGATTTACGAACAGCGCTCGCCGCTCAAACGCAACGTCACCAACGACGAGCTGGGTGCCACCGGCACGTTCCTCGCCAGCGACGGCGCAGCGGCCATCACCGGCCAGGTGCTTTACGTCGATTGCGGCTATCAGATCATGGGCATGTGAGGTCCGAGCCGGACTGGCAAGCATGAAGACGCCGGCTTCGCTTGATTTCGGCCACGCGCCGGAAACCATCCAATTCTGGAAGCGCCTCGTTCGCGAGGCGCTTTCGCTTTCGGCGCCCACACCCTTTTACGTTTTTTCCAATGAACCCATCGCGGAACGGATCGCCGAACTCGACGCCGCGTTCGTTGCCGCCGGCTTCCAATTAAAAACTAAAAATCCAACACTAAAAACTTCCTTCCAACATTGGCTTTCCTTCAAAACGCAACCGTTGCGGCCGTTGCTGAACTGGTGGCGCGCGCAGGGTCGGCCGGTGGAAGTCGTGAGCGAATTCGAACTGCGCACCGCGTTGGCCGAAGGATTCACACCGGAAAACATTCTCGTCAACGGCCTGGCCAAACATCACTGGCTGCCGCAGCTTTGCGAAGCGCCCCCTCATCCCGGCCTTCTCCCCCGTGGGGGAGAAGGTGGCCGAAGGCCGGATGAGGGGGACGCGGGAAACCCAGGCAAGTTTGAATCCTCGCTACAAGGTCTCAGCCTCAACTTCGATTCCCCGGCGGAACTCGCCGGCTTGTTGCCGTTCGCCGAAAAACTGAACTGGCGACTTGGCCTCCGCATTTTGACGAGCGAAGAGTTCGATCCGGACAACCCACAGTTCCCGACGCAGTTCGGTTTTGCGCCCGACGAGGCGGTGACCGCGCTGAAACAATTGCTCAACGCCAAAGCGCGAATTGAAACGATCCACTTTCATCTGCGCTCGAACCTTTCGTCTGCGCAAATATTCGAACGCGCCATCGCCGAGGCTGCAGAGATTTGTCGTGCTGCAAAATTCAACCCACTCAACCTCGACATCGGCGGCGGCGTGCCGGTGCCGCAAATATTGACGCGCAGCGGTAAAATTCTCGACGGGCAATTCGGCCTGGATGCGTTCGCGCAAATGCTGCGGCAGTCGGCAAAATTATTTCCCGGCCTGCGCGAACTCTGGCTGGAGAACGGGCGGTTCGTCAGCGCCAGCGGCGGTGTGCTCGTGGTGAAAATTCTCGACGTGAAGGAGCGGCGCGGTTTGCGCCAGCTCATCTGCGACGGCGGCCGCACCATGAATGCAATGATGGCGACGTGGGAACAGCACGCGTTGATTCCACTGGCGGAACGCAGCGGCGCGGAAGTGCTCACCGCCGTCTGCGGCCCGACGTGCATGGCCTTCGACCAACTCGCGCGGATTCCACTGCCTCGTTCCTTGCGCGCGGGCGACCACTTGATCTGGCTGGATGCCGGTGCGTATCACCTGCCGTGGGAAATCCGCTTTTCGCACGGTCACGCGGCGGTTTGCTGGCACGATGAAAACGGTCTGCGCCTTGCGCGTGAGCGGCAAAGCTTTGAGAATTTCTGGAGCCAGTGGCTCTAATCAGTGGGGCCGTTTCATCTCGAAACGATCGCCCGTCTTGCAATACCAATCCGGTGAAGCCATGCGGCCGATGGTCAGAAATTTTTCCGGCCGCACGCGTTTCTTTTCCACATCAAAATATTCGTCGCGGATGTGGATGCGTTTGATGAGCCCAATGACCATCCGATTGCCGCCGATTTGCAAGGTGCCCCACTCGACGCACTCCAAACTCGCGGGCGCTTCGGCGATGCGCGGCGGTTTCACGACGGACGACGGTGCGGCGGTCAGACCGGCACGGGTCAGTTCACTTTCGCCAAACGGCAGCGAGGCGGCGCATTGATTCATCGCTTCGGCGATGGCTTCATCCACGAGGTTGACGACAAATTCGTGACCGGAGCGAATATTGAGCGCGGTATCTTTGGGCGTGCCGTTGTCGCGGTCGCCGGGCGCAAACGCGCAGATGGGCGGATTCGCGCCCATGAGATTGAAGAAACTAAATGGCGCGGCATTCACCTGCCCGGCGTCGTTGATGGTCGTGACGAGGGCGATCGGGCGCGGCGTGACGAGGCTGGCGAGAATCGGATAAGCGCGGTCGGCGTAATCGGTTTCGAGATTCAGTTCCATAAATTAATTCAGTTTGAAAGTTTCAAACGCGCCACATACGCGCCGTCCACGTTGTCCGCAAACGGCAGTAATTGACGTTCAGTTTCCAGTTTGAAGTTAGGGCACTCGCTTAAAAATTGTTTCACCAGTTGCGAATTTTCCTCCGGCTCCAGGCTGCACGTGCTGTAAACCAGCACGCCGCCGGGCTTCAAAACGGTGGCGGCCTGCTTGAGCAAGGTCAGTTGCGTCCCGCGCAGGCGCTCAATTTCGTGCGGTTGAATCAGCCAGCGCAAATCCACGCGGCGCCGCATCACGCCGGAGTTGGAACACGGCGCATCCACTAAAATGCGGTTGAAGGTTGCAGGTTGAAAGTTGAAGGTTGAGGTGACTTCGGCGCACGTCACGGAGAGACGCTTACAGTTTTCTTGAATCAACTTCAACCGGTCGGCAAAGGCGTCGTGCGCGACGAGGCGGCCGTGATTATCCATGTGCTGAGCGATGAACATCGCCTTGCCTCCAGGAGCCGCGCACAAATCCAAAATGGTTTCGCCGGGTTGCGCGCCGAGCTCGCGCACCGCGAGCAGCGTGCTCGGATCTTGAATGTAAAACCAGCCGTCGCGAAAACTGCCGAGCGAATTCAGCGGCGGATGCGACTTCAGTTCAAACGCCAGATTCTCACCGGTCCAGTCGCGCGTGATAAAATCGTATTCCACGTTTTCCTCGCGCCAGCGTTCCACGAGCTTGCCGGCGTCGGTCTTGAGCGTGTTGACGCGGGCGAAGGTTTTCGGCGGCGTGTTGTTCCATTCGAGCAGCGCTCGCGTTTTTTCGTCACCGTAATTTTTCCGCCAGCGCTCCACGAGCCAGTCGGGCTGCGACCAACCGAGCGCGGGCTGGGAGACTTTCATGTCGGCGAGAATTTTTTTTACCGATTCAAATTCGCGCAGGTAGCCGCGCAGAATCGCGTTGATCAAGCCGGCTTGCGAAACATAGCCGCTGAGCTTGGCGAGTTCCACCATCTCATTCACGGCCGCGTGCGGCGGAATGCGGTCGAGCCAGAAAATCTGGTAAAGGCCCAGCCGCAGGAGATTCATGAGCGCGGGCCGCGGCTCGCGGCCGGAATTGGTTTTGCGGGCGATGAGCCGGTCGAGCGTGGCTTGCCAGCGGACAACGCCATAGACGAGTTCCTGGCAAAGGCCGCGATCGGCCGGCGAAAGCCGCGCGGTGGCGAGCGCGATTTCGAGCAGATTTTCGGTGAATTCGCCGCTGGTTCCGCGCTGCGATAAAACGCGCGCCGCAATTTGTCTTGGATTTTGTGCGTGCAACAACTTTAATGATGGCTGGCGCGTTCCGGAACGCGAGTCTGATTTTTAATTTATGAAAGCTGAATTCGAAAAACTAGCCGCCTCGGGCAAAATCGAGGGACGACATGTTGAACCATTGACCCATCTGGCGGAAGCCGGTTGCTGCACGCACAAAAGCTGGGGATTCGGACGAATCAAGACCGTGGATACGGTGTTCGCCCGCTTCACCATTGATTTTCCGGGCAAGCCGGGACATCCGATGGATTTGTCGTTCTGCGCTGAATCGCTCAAGCCGGTGCCGAAGGATCACATCCTCGCACGCAAATCCACCGACCTCAACGCCGTGCGCCATCTCGCGGCGCATCATCTGGATTTGATCAAAATGGTCTTGAACAGCTTTGGCGGCAAGGCGACGGCGGATCAAATTCAATCCGTGCTGACGCCGGATGTCATCACCGAGGATTACAAAAAATGGTGGGAAACCGCCAAGCGCGAGATGAAAAAAGACGGCCATTTCATCGTGCCGACCAAGAAAACCGAGCCGGTCGTTTTTCAGTCGCAGGAAACGTCCGTGCAGGAACGTCTGCTCACCGAATTCCGCGCAGCCAAAGGTTTGAAGGCGCGCATCCTCGTCGTGGGCGAAATCATCAAGAGCGTTTCCGATTTGAAGGACAAGGCGGCGACGGCGAATGAAGTCATCACCGCGCTGAACACCGACATTGCCGCGCATCAGCGCAACCAGCCGGCCGTGGCTTTGGAAGCGATTTTTTCACGCGACGAACTGCGCGCCGCCACCGGCGTGCCGGCCGCCGATGAAGTCACCGACGCGCAGGTGTGGTCGCAGGATGGCATCCGTTTCGGCCCGTTGCTGGAACTGATCCCGTCCGCGAAGCATCACCGCGCGTTGGAATCGTTCAAGAAGACGAATCCCGACCGCTGGGTGGAAGTGCTGCGCAGCGCGATCAATTATGTTTCCGCCAAGCTGGCCCGCGAAATCGCGAACCTGCTCATCGAAAACGGCAAGCTCGCCGAACTCAAGGAATCGCTCGCCAAACTCATCAACCAGCATTCGGCCAGCACGGAACTTCTGCTCTGGTTCAGCCGCGAGCGCACGGAAGATTTTGTGGACATCCTCGGCCCGGAAGTGTTCCGCGCCATGCTCACCGCGATGGAACGCGACCAGTTCAACGAAAAACGCTCGAACCGTTTGCGCGATTTTATTTTGGAAGACCAGGCGTTGATCGTGGAACTCACCGCCACCGCCGACATCGAAGTCGTCAAGGATTTGACCCGCGCGCTGCAATTTTCGCCCGTGTTCGACGACATGGACAAGCGCTCGCTCCTCGCCCGGCTCGTCAAGGCGCATCCCGCCGTGCAGTCGCTCATCACCGGCGAACAGACCAAGCAGGAAACCGGTCTGCTCGTCTCGTGGACCAGCCTCGAACGCCGCCGCCTCGAATATCAGGACATCGTGCAGAAAAAAATTCCGGCGAACTCCAAGGAAATCGCCATCGCCCGCAGCTACGGCGATTTGCGCGAGAACCACGAATACAAGGCCGCCAAGGAGACGCAGAAAATTCTCATGCGCCAGAAGGAAGATCTCGAAGCGGCGCTGCTCCGGGCGCGCGGCCAGGATTTCACCAACGCCAGCACCGAAGTTGTCGGCCCCGGCACGATTGTCCACGCCACCGACCTCATTTCGAAACAGGCCGAGACGTTCACGATTCTTGGCGCGTGGGATTCCGATCCTGACAACGGCGTCATCAGCTACCTCACGCCCATCGCGATGGCGATGCTGAACCACAAGGTCGGCGACGAAGTGGAATACGAACTGCACGGCCAGAAGCGCCACCAGCGCATCGAGAAGATCGAGGCGTGGAAAATGGAAGCCGCCCCGGTCGCGACCGCTTGATCCGCAAAACAAATTAAAAGGCGCGAAGAGAAATCTTCGCGCCTTATTTTTTGTCTCGCAGTCCGGCTGACAAATCAAATTCCAGACGTCATTGCACGAGCAGGCGGAAATAACGGTGGCTGAATCCCTGCATGCCGATGGTCTGGCTTTGGTAGGTCGGATTCGCAAACGGGCCGTTGGTGATTAGGTCCGTCCAGGTGGTTAGATTGGTCGAGGCTTGCAGGCGATATGATCCCGGCGTCCAACTGGTGTAAGAAAGCTGCACATTGCCCGCACCGATCATCAGTCCGATCATGGCAGGCGGTTCCGCGCCATATTCAAAAGCGCCCATGTCCGGACCGGCACCGAACGGGCGGGCGTATCCGCGCTGGTCAGCGCTGGGCAGGCCGGCGCTGTCGCCAAAATCAATCGCCGGACTGGTTGGCAGCAAGGCCATGCTCAGAGTCGGTCCGCCGTAATTGGCGACCGGCGCAACCTGCGGATCGGTGTTGTTGTAGCTCGCGCCGCTTAACAGATGACCAGTGGCATCGGAGCAAATGTTATAGCCGTCATCGGTGATGGAGCCGTAGGCGTTGCCGTTGATGCCGCCGTAGGCGAGCAGGGAATTATGCAGGCGCAGCGTGCCGCTGGTGTTGGCCGTCTGGCAGCCGGCCGCGAGGCTGTTGGTCAAGTTCACACCAGTGGGCGAGAGGCAACTGTTGCTGGCGATGGTGAGGTTCATGCCAATGAATGTCGCGTTGGTATTATTGAACACGCCGCCGCCCAAGGCATTCCCACTGGTGCATACTCCATTGCCAGCTGGAAAGCTGCCTCCGACGGCGGAGTTCAACGCGATGGTGCAGTTGGTGGCACTCATTTGCGACACGTTGAATATGCCGCCGCCCAAGCCATCAAAGCTGGTGGCGACCCCAAAGGCATAAGGAATGAGCATTCCGCCTTGAACATAATTAGAGCAGACCAGACAGCGGCTCAACACGGCCGTGCCGGCATTATAAATCCCGCCCCCGTAGCTATTGATCAATCCGACCGCGTGTGGATCTGACGAGCTGCCAGAGAAGGTTTGATTGCCAAAGAATGAACTGTCGCTGGCAAACATCGCGGCCGTCGAATAGACCGCGCCGCCAAATCCCGAAGCACCGGAGTTATGATAGCCGTGGTCGCCGCCTTTCGCGGTATTCGCCACAAACTGACTGTGGTCAATGGTCAGGCTACCGATGGTGGCACACGCTCCGCCATAAGCAGGGCTGGCACTCCCCGCGGAAGAAAAAACGCCAATCCCACCCAAAGCCTGATTCATTGATACAATACTGCCGGCAATCGTCATTGTGCCGGAGGCTTGAAATATGCCGCCGCCCATGGCCAGACCGGTGCCATAATAATACCCGTCCGTTTCACAAACACTTTTGGACAAATTGCTGCTGACATTGCAGCCGCTGATCAGCATCGAACCATTGGTGTTGAAGAACGCGCCGCCCAAGCTGGTTCCAACGGTCACATAAGCCACCAGACTATTCGGGCCGCCGCCAATCGCCGCGTTATTCGAAATCGCCGATTGGAACAATGACACGCTGCCGCCGTTATTGAAGATGACTCCGCCGCGCGCCAGTCCGCCAAAAATCAGCGATTGCGCGCTGTTATTTGTCAGCGTGCAACCAACCAACATTACCGTGCCGCCGTTGTTATAAATCGCCCCGGCATCGGCCGCCGTGCCCGGCGTGCCGCTGGTGACAATGCAACTGCCGTTGGCCAGCGTGACATTGGTCAGCGCGAATGTCACTCCCGACGCGACGGTGAACAGGCGCACCGCGTTGCCGCCGCTGATCGTCGCCGCGACCGCGCTCCCGTCCAGAATCACATTGTTGGTGATGTTGATGGTGTTCGTGATGGTGACTGTGCCGTTGAATCCCAGGCTGACCCAGCCGCCGATCTTGATGGCGGCGCGCAGGCTCGCCTCGTCCGGCGAATTGACCGCGTTGGTGGAACCGTTGGTGAGCGTGAGCGAAGCCACCTGGCTGGTCGCGCTGCCGTAGCTGTTGGTGGCGACGATCCAGTAATTGCCCGCCTGACCGGAAGCCACATTGGTCAGCGCGAGCGTGGTGTTGGTCGCCGCCGTCGTCAGCGAACCGCCGCTGAAAAACCATTGGTAGCGCAGCGGCGCATTGCCCACGGCATGCGCGGAATAATTCACCGTGCTGCCGGATTTGTTGGTCACACTGATCGGTTGTGCGTCGAACGCGGGCAACTGCGCGAAGGTGCCGGTCAGCCCCACATTCGTCTGCACCGTGAGCGCCACCGGATTGGCGCTGGTGTTCGTGCCGCCCGACCAACCCGAGAACACCCAGCCCGTCGCCGGCGTGGCCGTCGCGGTGACGACGGTATTGCTGAGGTAAATGCCGCCGGTGGGACTCAGCGCGATGGTGCCCTGACCGTTGGTGACGAGGGTGAGCGCGTAAGTGGGGAAGGCGAGAAAATTTCCGGTGATGGACAGATTTGAATTCATCGTCACCGCGAGCGGATTCACCGAGCCGTTGGTGTCGCCCGACCAGTTGGCGAAATACCAGCCCGCATTGGCCGCCGCCGTGATCGTGATGACGACGCCGGGTGGATGCGGATTATTTACGTTGTCCGGCGTCACGGTTCCGGAACCCTGGGCACCGAGCGTGAGGTTGTAGCCGACCGCGCCTGCCGGGCGAGTGGTTAAGAGACAGAGGAAAATTGCGAATTGAATCCCGACCCTGAACAAGTTTGTTTTCATAAGGCAGCCCTTTCCGCGCAACCCTAATTCAGGGGGGGGATTTGTCAACCGCATTAATAGCAGCCATTAATAGCAGCTAAAAAACGAGTCCTTTGTATTGAAAACAATGGTTTCTCGCGAAATTCCTGAAAACAAAAAAGGCGCAAAGAAAAATCTTCGCGCCTTTTTTAATTTGGTAGGGCGGCGCTGCTGCGCCGCCCCGAATGATTTGGGCTGTGCAGCAACACAGCCCTACCGGACAAATTACGCCTTGCCGCCGTAGCTCACGAAGTCGTCCATGTCCAGCACGTCGAACCACGTCGCGATGTCCTCGCGGTTGGGGGCGCCGGCCTTGTGAATGCCATTCAGGTATTCGCGGCCGTCGGTGTTGTCGGGCGCGCGGTGTTCCTGCCAGTTCGTCCAGGCGATGATTTCGGGCATCGTCCGCTTGTGTTTCGCATTCGCCGTGATCCAGGCCAGCACTTCCGTGTCGCTCTTGGCAATTTCCTTTTTCAAGGCCTCGGGATCAATGCCCACGAAGTCGAGGAAGCCCATGTCGAGCGGACAGGCATAATGATACTCACCGTTCTTGCCGGTCAGCGTGGCGCGGCCTTTGTCCAACATGCGCGGAAGAATGGCAAAACCGCCGAGCCGCACGCGCGGACTGCGCGGCGGGAACTGCGTGAGATCAGGTGTGTGTAATGACATAATAATTGTTTTTTGATTTTTGGTTGCGTCGCCAAGTGCGACGGGTTCCAAGTTGCACCCAAAATGCCGAATTGCAAGTGCGGCCGAAAAAATTTATTTTGTCCGGGTGAAAAACTCTGGAAAAGCCTCGGCGTCCGCGCTCAGCCTCATTTTGTGGTCGGGCGTCGCCGTGCTGGTGCTGATCGTCGTCGCGTTCGTCGCCAAGTTCATCGGCTCGATTGTGCTCGCGCTGGCGAGCACGCTGCTGGTGCTGTGGGTGCTGTTCGTCATCTTCACCTTTTATTTTTTCCGCGATCCGGATCCCGCCATGCCCGCCGGCGCGAACCTCGTCATCGCCCCCGGCCACGGCAAGGTGGACACGATTGACACCACCACTGAGCCGAACTTCATGGGCGGCGAGTGCCAGCGCATCTCGATTTTTCTTTCGGTGTTCGATGTGCACGTGCAGAACGCGCCGGTCACCGGCCGGGTCGCGTATTTCAAACACAAACCCGGCCAGTATCTCAATGCGATGCGCGCCGACTGTGCCGACTTCAATGAAAACGTGCTCATCGGCATCGAAGCCACCGATCCGCGCGGTGAAAAAATCGGCATGCGCTTGATCGCCGGTTTGATCGCGCGACGCATCGTGCCGTGGATTGATACCAATGACGTCATTCAGCGCGGCGAACGCATCAGCCTTATCCAATTCGGTTCCCGCGTGAACGTCTATCTGCCAAAAAATGCGAAGATCAAAGTAAAACTCGGCGACCGCGTGGTCGGCGGGCAATCCATCCTCGCCGCTTTTGAATAAACCGCATGGCCGCGAATCCTGAAATCAAACCATCCGCCCCAGTCGAGGGTGAGAAGTTGAAAATTTATTTTCTGCCAAACCTGCTGACGGCGGGGAATTTGTTCTGCGGTTTCGTGGCGCTGACCAAAATCGTCGAGGCCAACCTCGTGCCCGACGAACACGGCCACGTCAACTGGTATCCGATCCAGTTTGCACTCGCGGCCATTTTGCTCGCGTGCATCTTCGATTTATTTGATGGTCGCGTCGCGCGCATGGGCGGACACGAGAGCCCCTTCGGCCGCGAGTTCGATTCGCTGGCCGACTTGGTTTCCTTCGGCATCGCGCCGGCGTTTTTGGTGCATCGCGTGGTGCTGCACAATGCGCTGCCCGAAGAATATACCGAACTTGGCTGGTTCATCGCCTCGATTTATCTGATCTGCGGCGCGTTCCGATTGGCGCGGTTCAATTGTCTCTCGGCCATGAACCTGCCCGGCGCGGGCAAGGATTTTCTCGGTTTCCCCATTCCCTCCGCCGCCGGCCTGGTGGCCTCGCTGACTCTGTTCATCATCAACCTCCAGGCAAAAGAAAAAGACCTCGGCCATTGGGGCTATCTGCTGCCGGTGGTGCTGGTATTCCTGTCCGCGATGATGGTGAGCGAAGTGCGCTATCCGAGTTTCAAGTCACTTGGGCTGCGCTCGACCACGACATTTTTGAAGTTGGTTATCGCGGCCCTGTTCGTCGGCTGCCTGTTGATTCTGAAAGAAAAGATTTTGTATTACGTCCTGCCGGTATTCTTCACTGCCTACTTGCTCTATGGTTTTGTGCGCCCGCACATTTCGCGTGCCTGGCGGAAGGAAATCGAAGAAGAGGACGACGACGAACCGGGGGCGGCGAACTGACATGGCCGAGACCCACCCAGTTATTCTGGCCGCGCTCGCGGGGTTCCTTTGCGCGCTGCTGTTCGCCTCGATTCCCGTCGGGCCGATCAACCTCACCATCCTCAACGAAGGCGCGCAACGCGGCTTTCGCTGGGCCATCCTCATCGGCCTCGGCGCGGCGGTGATGGACACGATTTACTGCGCGATTTCGTTCACCGGTTTTTCCACGTTCATCAACCACATCCGGTTTGTGAAAGCCCTGATGCAGGTTTTCAGCTTTGTGTTTCTGCTGTTCCTCGGCTTCAAATTTCTGCTCGCCCAAACCGTCAAGGTGCCGACCAAACTGGACAACGCTTCGGAAAAGCTAGAGGCGCGCCTCGAGCAAAAATTACATCCGCACTCCGCCTTCATGATCGGCTTTGTCCGGGTGCTGGGCAACCTTGGCGTGCTCGTCGCCTGGGTGGTGCTGTCCGCCATGCTGATGGCGCACGACTGGGTGGACGACACGCTAGCCGCGAAGGTCGCCTGCGTCACCGGCGTTTGCACCGGCACGACATTGTGGTTTTTGATCCTGAGTTTTGGCGTCTCGCGCGGCCACGGAAAATTTGGCGAAAAAACCATGTTGCGCCTGCAGCACCTGTCGGGGTTGTGCCTGATTGCCACCGCGATTTTTGAAGGCGCGAAAATCGCCTGGGACCTCGCCAAACACAAAATCTAATTTATGCTAAAAGCTGGAATCGTCGGACTCCCCAACGTGGGCAAATCAACCCTCTTTAATGCCGTCACCCGCACGCGCAAGGCCGAGGCCGCGAACTATCCGTTCTGCACCATTGACCCGAATGTCGGCATCGTCACCGTGCCCGACGACCGCATGTATGTCCTGCAAAACATCGCGAAGACCAGCGTCGTCATTCCGGCGGCGATTGAATTTGTGGACATCGCCGGTCTCGTCAAAGGCGCGTCGCAAGGTGAAGGTTTGGGCAACAAATTCCTCACGCACATCCGCGAAGTGGACGCCATCGTGCAGGTCGTGCGCTGCTTCGACGATGCCGACATTCACCACGTCACCGGCAGCGTGGATCCCGTGCGCGACATCGAAGTCATCAACACTGAACTCGTGTTGTGCGATCTCGAAGCCGTGACCAAACGGCTGGAGAAAGTGGCCAAGGACGCCAAACGCGGCGATAAGGTGGCGCTTGCCGACGAAGCCGTGCTAAAAAAACTCCAACCCGCGCTCGACGCCGGCAAGCCCGCGCTCACCGTCGCGCTCACGCCGGAAGAGCGCGCCATCGCCAAACCGTTTTTTCTGCTCACCGACAAGCCGACGATTTTCGCCTGCAACGTAAAGGAAACCGACTTGGCCACCGCTGACACAAATCCGTATGTGCTCAAGGTGCGCGAATATGTGAAAACGCATCTCGCCTGCGAAGCCGTGGTCATCAGCGCACAGATTGAAAGTGATTTGATTGATCTGTCCATCGAAGAGTCGAAAGATTTTTTGAAGGAACTCGGCGTCACCGAATCCGGTGTCGGCGTGTTGATCCGCGCGACGTATCATCTGCTCGGTCTGCGAACCTATTTCACCGCCGGTGAAAAAGAAGTCCGCGCGTGGACCATTCACGTCGGCGACACCGCGCCGAAAGCGGCCGGCGTCATTCACTCGGATTTCGAACGCGGTTTCATCAAGGCGGAAACCGTGGCCTACGACGATTTGGTGAAATGCGGCTCCGTCGCCGCCGCGCGCGAAAAAGGTTTGTATCGGATGGAAGGCAAGGATTACGTCGTCAAAGACGGCGACGTGCTGCTCTTCAAGTTCAACGTGTGAGCCGTTCCGCGGCTTTCCGAGAAACCGTTTGCATTTCTAAACCCACCGGTAGCCGGAGCGTTGACCGTTCAATAAAAATACCAAGGCTGGCTGCTGCTGGTGGGCTGGTAGCGGGGCAGCATCGCCCC
This sequence comes from uncultured Verrucomicrobia subdivision 3 bacterium, assembly GCA_903884535.1. GTDB lineage: Bacteria > Verrucomicrobiota > Verrucomicrobiia > Limisphaerales > UBA11358 > UBA11358. The sequence goes on along the minus strand of CAISEZ010000075.1, from coordinate 24,831 downwards.
GAACTGGCTCCAACTCGTATGGCCATCCAGATAAAGCAGATTACCGCCAGACGGATTGTTCCCATCGCGATGCGCTGGACGGTAGGCGCCGCCATAACCGGCGGGGACGTTGGCGCTGGGAATCACGAAATTGTAGGGAGCGGTCTGGGTCAGCGACATCGTTTCATCCACCACCCAGGCGGTCTCGGATGGCCGGTTGGTGGCCGTGGTTTTGCCGATGAAAAAACAACCGTTGATGCCCGACCGGGTGTCGGTGGGAATGCGCTTATTGAAGAACCCATAACCCAAAACCCGCCGAGTCGCGGTGAAATCCCACCAGTTCGTCTCGTTGCCGTTGATGATCGCAAGCGTGCCCGCGCAATAAAACACCTTCCGGTTCGGCAGCCCGGCGTTGACAAACTGATCCACCAGCACCTTGGTCATGTCGTGCGGCCAGTCACCACTGATGGAGGCCGCCGCCTCCTGCGGCAGGGCGTCCTTGTTTTCACCGACATACATCATGGTGGCAATCCCGATTTGCCGGGTATTGTTCATGCAGGAAGTCCGCATCGCCCGCTCCTTGGCCTTGCTCAACGCCGGCAACAACATCGCCGCCAGAATCGCGATGATGGCAATGACCACCAGCAGTTCAATCAACGTGAAAGCCCGGCGCAAAATAATTAACCGGCATTTAGTAAAAGGAGATTTCATGCGTCTTTGAATATTAACAATAGTCGGCCCCGATGACTTTGGCCATTTTTGCAAATGACTTTGAAATTTACGAACCAGAAAATCCGGCCGCAGGATTTTCAACCCAGTTTATACCGTCGCATGGTTGATTCTACTTCCTGCGCCCAGGCATCGATACCGCCGCGCAGACAACGAATATTCTGCAAACCGTGGCCCATAAAATACGCCGCCGCATCCAGACCATTTTTGCCCGCATGATCAATCACGACGATCGGATTGGTGTTCGAACCGGTGGCCATGAGCTGCTGCATCACCGGCTGCGAGAGCAAAACCGAACCGGCGATGTTCACCGCCTCGAATTCCTCGCGTGAACGCACGTCCACCATCTTCACGGATTTGTCGTTTTGCAGCAGTTCGGCGAGTTCCTTGGGTGAAATCAAAACCTGCGCATCTTGCTCGTGGCTGGACCGGATATGCGCCAGCACCTCGGCCACAGCCAGATTGCCGTTGCGCGCGCAAACTTCCGCCAGCGTTTCCGTCGGCTGAAAACCGCAACTGCTGCATCCGCCAATGTGATACCGCCGGAACAGCGCCCGCTGCGCGCCGGGAAAAATTTCCAGCACGGCGCTCATTGGCGATTGTGGATGGATGGTTTCGTTGGTCATGCCGGGATAATCTTGCCACAGAAATGGCATCTGTCTATTTGCGCCTTCACAAAAAACCAATCGAATTGCCGGAACTGCTTTTCCCTGATTTTTCAATCATTGCATCAAACCAAGGTTACTGATAAGCATTTTGCACCACCGACTTTTCCAATCTATGAGCGAATTATCACAAAAAGTTGCCCTCGTCACCGGCGGCGCCCGCGACATCGGCCGGGCGGTTTCCGTGCGACTCGCGGAAATGGGCGCGGCTGTTGTCGTCAACTACCGTTCCACGGCCGAGGACGCGAACGAAACACTCCGCCAAATCGCCGCCAAAAACGGCCAGGCCATCGCGGTGCAAGGCGACGTGCTCGTGGCTGCCGACATTGCCAAAATGGTTCAAACCGCCACGGAGAAATTTGGCGGAAAAATTGATATTCTCGTCAACGTCGCCGGCGGGTTGATCGCCCGCAAAACGATTCTGGAAATGGACGAAGCGCATTGGGACGCCGTGATGGATCTGAATCTCAAGAGCGTTTTTCTCGTCACCAAGGCCGTGCTACCGCACATGCCGGATGGCGGAGCCATCGTGAATTTCTCCTCGCAGGCGGGGCGCGATGGCGGCGGGCCCGGCGCGAGCGCCTACGCGGCCGCGAAAGCCGGCGTCGCCAACTATTCGCGAGCACTGGCAAAAGAACTCGCGCCGCGGCGCATCCGCGTGAACACCGTTTCGCCCGGTATGATCGCGACGAAATTTCACGACACCTTCACCAAACCGGAAGTCCGTCAACGCGTGGCCGGCATGACGCCGCTCGGCCGCGAAGGCACGGCGGAAGAGGTGGCCAACCTCGCCGCGTTCCTTGCGTCGTCGCAGTCGTCGTTCATCAACGGCGAGTCGGTGGAAATCAACGGCGGAATTTTCTTTGCCTGAAATTAAATGATGGCGCTGATGAAAAAAGTGCTGTGCTTCGCTCTGGGCATTGGTGTGTTTGCCTTTTCATGCGCCGCCGCCACCAATGCATGGCAACATCCGTGTCTGATGTTGACGCCGTCGGAGGTGGTCACGATTCGCGCAAATCTTGGCCGGGCGCCGTTGTTTGACGCCGCATTCAGCGAAGCCAAGGCGCAAGTCGAGCACGCCCTCGTCGCGCCGGCGGGTGTGCCCGTGCCGCTGGATGCTTCCGGCGTCACGGCGCAGCGGCATGAAAAAAACGGCAGCGATCTGCAGACGGCGGGTTTTCTTTTCCAGATCACCGGCGACAAACGTTATGCCGAATTCGTAAAAGATTTACTCAAACGTTATGCCGACCTTTATCCCAAACTGGGGAAACATCCGGCATCGAAAGGCATCACCCCGGGCCGCTTGTTCTGGCAGCCGCTCAACGAATGCGTGTGGCTGTCTCGCGTCAGCCAGGCTTACGACTGCATTTACGATTCGCTGACACCGGCTGAGCGCAGCCGGTTCGAGCAAAATATTTTCCGGCCGATGGTCAAATTCATCACCGAAGACTGCCAACGGGAGTTTGACAAAATTCATAACCACGGCACCTGGGCGGTCACCGCCGTCGGCATGATTGGTTATGCCATGGGCGATGAAACCATGGTGCGTCAGGCGCTGTATGGTTCGAAGATGGACGGCAAAAGTGGCTATCTGCGTCAACTGGACGAGCTTTTTTCGCCTGATGGATATTATTGCGAAGGGCCTTATTACGCCCGCTACGCGCTGATTCCATTTTTTCTTTTTGCGAATGTCATCCAGAACAACCAGCCCGAACTGAAAATATTTGAACGGCGGGATGCCCTGCTCCACAAGGCGCTCAATGCCCTTTTGCAACAGACTTACAACGGCGCGTATTTTTCCATCAACGATGCCATGAAGGAAATGACGCTTGGCAACGCGGGCACAGTCTTTGCGCTGGATCACACTTACTCGCAATATGAGCGGGACCCGGCGTTGCTTTCCGTGGCACGTCTCCAAGACCATGTTTCGCTGGATGCGTCCGGATTGGCGGTGGCCAGAGCGCTTGCCGCCACGCAGCAAACGCCGGCGTTTCCGTTTGCGAGCATTGAGTTCACCGACGGACCACAAGGTTCGGGCGGCGGCTTGGGAATTTTGCGTTCCGGCGCGGACGTGAACGACTCGCTCGCGCTGATGAAATACACATCCTTTGGCATGGACCACGGTCATTACGACAAACTGGCGCTGCTTTATTACGATCAAGGCCACGAAATCCTTCCGGACTACGGCTCGGCGCGCTTCGTGAATATCGAGCAAAAATACGGCGGCCGCTACCTCAAGGAAAACGACACGTTCGCCCGGCAAACGATCGCGCACAACACGGTCACGGTGGACGAGCATTCCGATTATCTCGGCAAGTTTGCCACGGCCAACACCAAACATTCCGACCGGCAATTTTTTGACGCGCACGATCCGGATTTTCAAATCATGAGTGCGACCGACACCACGGCCGTTCCCGGCGTGGCGATGCAACGCACGATCGCGATGATCCGCGACGCACGCCTCGAACATCCCGTGGTCGTGGATGTTTTTCGTTTAACATCGGAACAACCGCATCGCTACGATTATCCATTTTATTTCCAAGGGCAATTCATGGATGTAAATCTTAAATTGACGGCGCACGTCAACGAGCGGCATCCGCTCGGCGACCACGACGGCTACCAACATTTGTGGGTCGAAGCCGAGGGGCAGGCCGCCGGGCCGGTCGCGTTCACCTGGTTGTCTGGCGGGCTTTATTACACCATCACGACGGCCGCTGATGATTCCACTAAAGTGCTGTTCACGCGCATTGGCGCGAACGATCCGGAATTCAATCTGCGCAACGAACCGGCGTTCATGCTTCGCCAAGAGGGCAATTCGCACGTCTTCGCCACCGCGATCGAGCCGCACGGTCATTGGGACGGCATGCGCGAATCCACTTCCGGCGGTGAACCGAACATCCGCGCCGTGCAAGTGCTGGCATCTACCGCCGATGGAACCGTCGTGCGCATCACCGGCAAAAAAAAGTTGGAATGGACGCTGATGATCGCGAACAGCACTTCAACGTCTGCCGCCAAACACAGTGTTAACGCTGGCGACGAAACTTTCACTTGGGAAGGCAACGCGTCGCTCGTCAAAAATTAAACCCCTCATTTATGTTCGTCCAAAAAGAGCAGCTCTTCATCGAGTTCCAAAAAATTGACTGGGAAGACAAAGGCGGCGGCGTGCGCCGCAAGGTGATGGCGTATGGCGATCAACTTATGGCGGTCTATGCCGAATTTAAGCGCGGCGCAGTCGGTGCGTTGCATCATCATCCGCACCTACAAATCACCTACATCGAGTCCGGCTCCTTGACCGTGCATATCGGAGCCGAAACGAAAATGCTGCGCGCCGGCGATTTTTATTACATCTCGGCGGACGTCATTCACGGCGTCGAGGCGCATGAAGATTCCGTCCTGATCGATTTCTTCACGCCCATGCGCGAAGATTTTATTCCGGCAACCTGACCGTTTTTCCAATTTAATGAGCGCGCCCGCACCACATCCCGCGAACCGCTCGGGCCGGCGCTTCAATCTTCGTTGGCTGATCATCGGCCTCATCGGCCTGGCGACCATTATCAATTACATTGACCGCGCCTCGCTGGCGGTGATGTGGCCGGCGATTTCCAAGGACACTAATCTTTCCAAAGACGCCTACGCTTCCATCATCGCCACCTTCATGGTGTGCTATGCCCTCGGACAGGCGGTGTCCGGCCGTTTTTTTGACCGCATCGGCACGCGGCTGGGCTTCGTCGTGACAATTGCCGTCTGGTCAACCGCCTGCATGGCCCACGGACTGGCGCGCAGCATGATGAACCTTTCCGCCGTGCGCGGCCTGCTGGGATTCAGCGAAGCCGGTAACTGGCCGGGCGCCACCAAGGCCGTGGCTGAATGGTTTCCGCGCCACGAACGCGCCTTCGCGCAAGGCATTTTCAACGCCGGGGCCTCGCTCGGCGCGGTCATCTCGGCACCGTTGATTGCGTGGCTGTTTCTGGCATTCGGCTGGCGCGCGACCTTTGTGGTCATCGGCGGACTGGGATTTATCTGGATCATCCCATGGTGGTTGCTCGCCCGGTCCACGCCGGAAAAACATCCGTGGATTTCTGCTGAAGAACGCGATTACATTTTGGACGGAACTTCAACCGGATCGGCCGCCCAAGCTTCACCCGCCCTGTCGTGGTGCGCCGCCCTGCGTTACCGGCAAACATGGGCCATTGTCGCCGCCCGCTTTTTTCTCGACCCGATCTGGTGGCTGTTCGTGAACTGGCTCCCGATTTATTTGGCCGACCGGTTTGGTTTCGACGTCAAACACATTGGGATGTTCGCCTGGGTGCCGTATCTTGGTGCGGCGATTGGCAGCCTCGCGGGCGGCTGGTATTCCGGTCACAAAATTCGTCAGGGCTGGACGGTGGATCGCGCCCGCAAACGCGCCGTCATGATTGGGGGCGTTCTCACAATTCCCGGTTTCATCATGGCCGCGTTCGCCGCGCAACCGTGGCTCGCCGTGCTGGCCATGGCGCTGGTGCTTTGCGGATTTCAGGTGATGATCAACAATATCCAAACCCTGCCGAGCGATTATTTCTCCGGAAAATCCGTCGGCACCGTGGCGGGCATTGGCGGCATGAGCGCCGTTTTGGGCGTGCTGGTCTTCAGCACTTGGTTGATACCGACGTTGAGCAAGATCAGCTATGTGCCGGTGTTTTTGCTGGGCGCGGCGCTGGTGCCCGTAGGCGTTGGCGTGCTGTATTTGCTGGGCGGCACCATCCAACGCGTGGACGTTCCAACCGGGAAAAGCTGACTGGCTTGCTTGGGTTTTTCCGACAAAAACGAAATTATTAAACGGAGTTCATCCGCCAAAAAATTTCTGAATTTCTTTTACCACGTCCACAAAGACATCCACTTCAGCCTTGGTGTTGTAAAAATAAAAACTCGCGCGGGCCGTGGATTCCACGCCGAGCTTGTGCATGAGCGGTTGCGTGCAGTGATGGCCGCCGCGCAACGCCACGCCCGCCTGGTCCGCCAGCGTCACCACGTCGTGCGCGTGAACATCTTTCAATAAGAAGCTCACCAGCCCGGCGCGATTTTGTTTGGGGCCGAAGAGGCGAATATTTTTAAGCGCGGCGAGTTTTTCATAAGCATAATTCGCCAATTCCTGATCATGCTTCCAGATATTTTCGCGGCCGATGGCGTCGAGATAATCCATCGCAGCGTGCAAACCGATCGGACCGGAAATGTCCGGCGTGCCGGCCTCGAACCGGTGCGGCGCGGCCTTGAATTCCGTCTTGTCGTAGCCGACGGTCAAAATCATTTCGCCACCGCCCTGATACGGCGGCATGGCATCGAGAATTTCCTGCCGGCCCCACAACACGCCGATGCCGGTCGGCCCGCAAATCTTGTGGCCGCTGAAGGCAAAAAAATCGCAGCCGATGGCCTGCACGTCCACCGGCAGATGCCCGGCGCTTTGCGCGCCATCCACGAGCGTCGTGATGCCGAGCTTTTTCGCCCGCGCACAAATTTCCTCGACGGGATTCACCGTGCCCATCGAGTTTGAGATGTGAACCATCGAGAGCAACTTCACCTGCGAGGTGAGCAGCGAATCCAGCTTGGACAAATCCAAAACACCTTCGTCGCCGGTGACCGGAATGTAAGAAATTTTGGCGCCCGTTTTTTGCGCGAGCATCTGCCACGGAACGAGATTGCTGTGATGCTCCAATTCGGTGAGCAAAATCACATCGCCAGCTTTGAGATTTTTCGCGCCCCAGGTTGCCGCAACGAGATTGATGCCTTCGGTCGTGCCGCGGGTGAAAATGATTTCGTCCGCGCTCTTGGCGTTGATGAACTTGGCCGCGCGCGTGCGCGCCGCCTCAAAATGATTCGTCGCGCGGTTGCTTAACTCGTGGATGCCGCGATGCACATTGGCGTTGTCGCGTTCATAATAATGCACCAGCGCATCGATCACCGCGCGCGGCTTCTGCGACGTGGCGGCGTTGTCGAAATAAACCAGCGGCTTGCCGTGGACTTTCTGATCGAGAATCGGGAAGTCCTTCCGCAGTGCAGACCAATCAACGGTTTTACTCATGGGAAATTTTCAGCCACAGATGAAACACAGATCAGCACGAATAAAAACTAAACCAAATAATTTCGATGAATTTCCCCATCTGTGTTTCATCTGTGTCAATCTGTGGCTTAAAGCAGTCCGAGTTGCAGCTTGGCCGCCTCGGTCATCATGCTCTGGTTCCACGGCGGATCCCAGACGAGTTCGACGTTTGCTTCGTCGATTGGCTCCAGCGAGATGAGTTTGTTTTGCACATCCTGCGCGAGCACCGGCCCCATGCCGCAGCCGGGCGCGGTCAAGGTCATTTTCACATCGGCCTTGTAATTGTCCGCGCCGATCAGCGTCAGGTGACAATCATAAATCAAGCCGAGGTCCACGATGTTGACGGGAATTTCCGGGTCGTAACAGGTCTTGAGCGATTCCCAGACTTTCTTTTCCAGCTCTTCCTGCGTGAGCGGCCCGCTCGGCGTGGCCGTGGCGGTGGCAGCCGGCTTCACTTCAATGCCCAGCGCGTCGGCGTCCTTCGACTCAATGCGGAACATATTGCCGTTCACGATGACGGTGTAAGTGCCGCCGAGCGATTGCGTGATGTGCGCAGTCTCGCCTTTTTGGAGCGTGACCTTCGTGCCGATGGGAACCACCGAGGCTTCGACATCGCGTGTCAGAATTTTTTGTTCGGAACTCATAATGGAAACAGTCTCGTCGTTGTTGCGGTTGAAATCAAATCAGGTCTGTTCATTTTCCGTGCTGACCGGTTTCGCTTCACCTTTCAGCGCGCCGATCAAGGCGTGCCAGGAAAGAATCGCGCACTTCACGCGCGCCGGATATTTGTGGACGCCCGCGAACACGGCGAGCTTGCCGACATCGCCATTGACCACGCCGGTCGTGATCATGTCGCGCACCTGCTCAAAGGTTTTTTCCGCCTCGGCCTTCGTCTTGCCCTTGATATTGTCCGTCAGCAACGACGCCGAAGCTTTCGAGATACAGCAGCCCGAGCCGACGAAACTCGCGTCCTTGATCACGTCGCCGTCCAGCGTGAGAAACAGCTTCAGATTATCGCCGCACAACGGATTGTGCCCTTGTGCCGAGCAGGTCGCCGCCGGCATCTCGTGGAAATTGCGCGGCTTCTTGCAGTGGTCCAGGATGACCTGCTGATAAAGATCGTTGATGTCGTCGAACATGATCGCTTTGCTCACAGGCTTTAGGCTTGGGGCGGTGGGCTTGAGGCAGAGCTGTTTTCCTCGCGCCCAAAGCCACGCGCCTCGCGCCTTAAAAATTATTTTCCCAACAAATGCGGATTCGCCTCGAGGCGATCCCACACCAATTTGTCCACCACTTCGCGGGCCGGCTCGCATTTAATGCGCTCGATGATCTCGCCGGCAAAGGCGTGGATCAACATCTGCCGCGCCATGTCCGTGCCGATGCCGCGCGTGCGCAGATAAAAAATGCTCTCGGCATTCAACTGACCGATGGTCGCGCCGTGCGTGCATTTCACGTCGTCGGCATAAATTTCCAACTGCGGCTTGGTGTCCGCCGTTGCGTCATCGGACAACAACAGATTCTTGTTCGTCTGCTTCGCGTCCGTTTTCTGCGCGATCGGATGAACATAAATGCGGCCGTGAAACACGCCCTTGGATTTGTCATCCAGAATCCCGTTGAAATATTCATGGCTGGCGCAATGCGGCTGCGCGTGCTCGACAATCATGTGATGGTCGGCGAGCTGTTCATCCTTCGTCAGATAAAGTCCGTTGAGGATGCACTCCAGACCTTCGCCCGCGAGTTTGGTGCGGATGTTGGTGCGCGACAGTTTTGCCCCCAGCGCGAACGAGTGGACCGTCACATTGCTCGCGCGGCCAAATTCACCGGCGATCGTGGCGATGTGAAATGCCTTCGCCGCCTCGTCCTGAAGCTTGACGTGCTCAACTCTGGCGTTATCGCCCGCAAAAATTTCCGTCACCGCATTCGTAAAATACGCGACATTGCCCGTGCTGATATAACTTTCCACCACGGTCAGCTTGCTGTTCGCCTCGGCGATGACCAGGTTGCGCGGCAAAATCGTTTCGCCGGTTTGTTTCGCGGACGAAATGTAAATCAACTGCACCGGCTCGGCGACTTCGACGCCTTTGGGCACGAAGATAAACGCACCGTCGGTGAAAAACGCCTGATTCAGCGCGGCAAACGTGTTGTTCGCCGTGTGTGCATATTGGCCAAGATGTTTTTCGATGAGCGCCGAATCCTGGGTCAGCGCGGCCGCCAGGCTTTCGATGCGGGCACCGCCGGCAACCGGCTTGATGCTGGAAAGTTTCGCGCAGAAAAATCCGTTCACGAACACGAGCCGGTGGCCGGTCAGCTTGGCGAAGGCGGATTCATCAATCAGTTTGGTTTCCGCGCCATTGACCACGGCTTCGCCGGCGAGCGTAAACGGCAGATTGGCGATGGGCGCGACATTGGTGAAACGCCAGTCTTCGTCGCTCAATTTGGGAAAACCGAGTGCGGCAAAACCAGCCAGGCCGGCCTGGCGCAGCGGCGACAGCCAGTTCGACGTCGGCGCGGCGGCTTCAAACTGTGAAAATTTCCCGACCAGCAGTTCCGTCCCGTTGTTTGCTTTTTGCGTCATGTTTAGAATCAGTCTAATTCAAAATTAAGGGAACAATCTCCCATGCCGGCGGGTTTTGCGCAATTGAAAACGGCGGCGAAAAACGGTTGGTTCGCGAAATGATTTTGCCTTCAACCGCGCGACTGGCAACCTATCCGCCATGTTGTCACAGGAAGCCATTCAAAATGCGCTCAAAGCCGTCAAGTATCCGGGCTTTTCGCGCGACATTATTTCATTCGGCCTCGTCAAAGAAATTTCCGCCGCCAGCGGCGCGGTCAGCGTGGTCATGCAATTTACCTCGCCAAATCCCGAAGCCGCGCTGCAAATTAAAGCCGAGAGCGAACGGATTCTAAAAGCGTTGCCCGGCGTGAATCACGTTCACGTCGAGGTGCGCCAGCCGACCGCCGGCCAGGCCGCTACCGGCAAGACTTTTTCGAATCAAACCCAAGTGCCCGGCGTGAAACGCGTCCTTGCCATCGCGAGCGGCAAGGGCGGCGTCGGCAAATCCACGTGCTCGGCAAACCTCGCTTGTGCACTCGCGCACCTCGGTGCGAAAGTTGGTTTGTTGGATTGCGACATTTACGGGCCGAGCATCCCGCTGATGATGGGTGTTCACGAACGCCCGACCGTCAACGCCGCCGAACGGCTCGTGCCGCCGTCCAACCACGGCGTGAAGGTGATGAGCATCGGGCTTTTGCTCAACGACGACGAACCGGTGATCTGGCGCGGGCCGATGATCACCAAAACCATCAACCAGTTTTTGATGGCGGTCGAGTGGGGCGATTTGGATTTTCTGCTGGTGGATTTGCCGCCGGGCACCGGCGACGCGCAGCTTTCGCTTTGCCAGGCGGTGCCGCTCGACGGCGGCGTCATCATCAGCACGCCGCAGGAAGCGTCACTCGGCGTCGTGCGCAAAGGCATCGCGATGTTCCGCAAAGTGAACGTGCCGATTCTGGGCATCGTGGAAAACATGAGCTACTTCACCGCGCCGAACGGCGAGCGCGTCGAAATTTTCGGTCACGGCGGCGGCCAAGAAGAGGCCGCGCGCCAGGACGTGCCGTTCCTCGGCGAAATCCCGATCTTCACCGCCATCCGCGAAGGCGGCGACCGCGGTATGCCAATTATGGTTTCCGCGCCGAATCACGCGGCGGGCAAGGCGTTTATTCAAATCGCCGAAACGCTGCGGAAGAAATTTTCCTGACCGCGGTGTTCAAATCACCGCGCCGTGCGGGATGACCGCATCTTTCGGGATGACCACGATGCCGTCGCGGATGAAATAATTTTCGTGGTCGAGATTCTCCGCCTTGCCGGCGGGCGAAATCGTCACGTTGTTGCCGATGCGCGCATTTTTATCAATGATCGCGTTCTCGATCCGGCAGTTCGCGCCGATGCCCACGCGCGGTTTGCCGGCGCTTTCGTTTTTAATCACCGATTCCGCCGACTCGTAATAATCGCTGCCGAGGATAATCACCCGGTTCAGCTCCGTGCCGCCGCCGACAAACGTCCGCAGGCCAACGATGCTGTGGGAAATTTTTGCGCCGTTGATGATGCAGCCGTCGGTGACGAGCGCGTGGTCAATTTGCGCGCTGTTGATCTTCGAGCCGGGCAGATAACGCGGCCGGGAAAAAATCGGCGCGCTCATGTCGAAAAAATTGAAGCGCGGCAGCTCCGAAACGAGATCCAGATTCGCGTCAAAGAAAGACCGGATCGTGCCGATGTCCTCCCAGTAGCCCTGATAAACGTAGGAATACACCGGGTGGTTTTGGATGGCGTGCGGGATGATGTGCTTGCCGAAATCCGACAGCGGATTGTCGAGCAGCTCGCGGATGAGTTCGCGGTTGAAAACGTAAATGCCCATCGACGCGAGAAACGAATCGCCCGGCGCCTCGACTTCATGTTTCACCTTCAACTCCGGCGTCAGCATGAGCGAATCCAGCACCGCGTCGTCCTTGGGCTTTTCCACGAAGCGCGTGATGCGATGATTTTCGTCCGTCTGCATGATGCCGAGCGATTTCGCCTCCGCGCGGCCCACTGGGATGGTCGCCACCGTGATGCCCGCGCCGGTCTCGATGTGCTGCGCGATGACCGGCCGGAAATCCATGCGATACAATTGGTCGCCGCTCAGGATGATCAGGTAGTCGAAATCGTGGTTGAGAAAATGAATCAGGTTTTTGCGCACCGCGTCCGCCGTGCCTTCATACCAGGAATTGTTGGTGAACGTCTGCTGCGCCGCGAGGATTTCCACGAAGCCGCTGGTGAACTGGTCGAATTTATACGTCCGCGAAATGTGGCCGTGCAGCGAGGTGGAATTGAACTGCGTCAAAACATAAATGCGGCGGTAGCCGGAGTTGATGCAGTTCGAGATCGGGATGTCCACCAGCCGGTATTTGCCGGCGAGCGGCACGGCCGGCTTGGCGCGGTCTTTGGTGAGCGGAAACAGGCGCGTGCCCTGTCCGCCGCCCATGATGACACAGAGAACTTTGCTGGTGTTGTGCGTTTGGCGTCCGGTGCGTGATGACATATAAAAAACCCTTCGTTGGTTGCGGAAAAGATTTAACGCCGATTATCGCCGCAACGCAAGCCGGAGATTGGTTTTGGCCAAACAATTTCTGGCGATGCCAAAAACCTGACCCGCCCGCGGACGGCACCCGCCGGCGAACCTTTGCCCGCTGCTGTTGGAACGAAATCGTCCGCCATCCGGGTCAATTTAACTGGACAACTTTTTAAGCCCGGCGCAACCTCGAATTTATGAACAAGCATAGGCCACAAAACCTTGGGTCTAACAATTGTTAGTCATCACGACACGCTGTGAGCATCATTCGAAAAGACAAAAACGTCACGGTATCAGCGCTGTTTGGCGTCGCAGCCATTCAGATTTTCATCGCAGGCATCGCTTGGCTTCTTTCTGGCGGACAGATTTATTGGCTCTTCACGTTCAGCGCAGTTATCTACATCGCTTTAGGAATTGCTGCTCGCTGGATTCGTCTTCCGGCGGCGATTATCGGCAGCGTGTTTTACGCGGCGTTTTTTGCGGGGATTTCTGACTTGTGGATCATCTTCAAGATTCCAGTCGCAATTCTTCTACTGGTCGCTGTGGTGTCGGCGATGAACCGTCCGGCGGCAGAGACTTGAGTTTGACCATGACCGTGATGCCTGATGCCTGACCGGCTGCAAAGCTCCTTCGCCCACTTCGCATCCTTCGCGCGACACATTTTTCACGCCACCACAAACGCCGCGAATTCCGCGTGCAGATGCGGCGGTATCCGCACCTTGAAGCGCGCGTTTTTGCCGGTGTAACGGCTCGCCACCACCTGCCCCACCGCGTGCAAGCGCGCAATGACGGCGGCCTTTTCCTGCGGCACGTTTGCAGCCTTTGCTTGGAATAAATCGCCTATCATTTTCGCCCAAAAAATATGCTTGATAACACCTTACGTCCAGCGCAACCTCAAATTCATGAAAAAGGATAGGCCAAAAAAACTGCGGCCAACTTAAATATTGGGGCATCTGACGATGTGGGTGAAACGCACAGCCGACGAGATTTTGACAGCCAAAGACCAAGCCAGACGTTTCCGTCGTTACGGAGCCATCGCTATTGGCGTTACTGTTTGCGCGTTCGTTACATTTTTCCGCGGCAGAGGTTGGTCTATTCACTATGCTTCGAACCGCGTGCCATTGGAGGAGATTCCATCTCGGTTGCCGTTAGCGGTTGGTTTAGGCATCTTATTCGGCTATTTTTTCTATCGTTCCCCGTCACCCCGGAAAACAGTAGTTTGCCCGAAGTGTGAGAAAACAAAGACCGAAGATTCTCAGTGGGATTGTTCCTGCGGTGGCCAGTTTGAAGATTTAAAAACCATGAAGTGGGTATGACGTTGCTAACATATTAATAGGCTGCAAAGCTCCTTCGCCCACTTCGCATCCTTCGCGCGAAACATTTTTTACTCCACCACGAACGCCGCGAACTCCGCGTGCAGATGCGGCGGTATCTGCACCTTGAACCGCGCGTTTTTGCCGGTGTAACGGCTCGACACCACCTGCCCCACCGCGTGCAATCGCGCAATGACGGCGGCCTTTTCCTGCGGCACCCGCAAATCCAGAAAGTCGCGCACCGGCCGGAGCTGCGTGCCCAGTTCCGCCAGCAGCGGCGCCATCCCCTCGCCCGTTTTCGCGGAAATGGAAACCGCGTGCGGATATTTCTCGCGCAGATGCGGCGCGAGGCCACCGGTCAGCCGGTCCATTTTGTTGAACACCATCAGCACCGGCTTTTCCGCCGCGCCGATTTCGGCCAGCACCACGTTCACCGCCGCGATCTGTTCCTCCGCCTGCGGATGGCTGATGTCCACGACGTGCAGCAGCAGATCCGCTTGCACCACTTCTTCCAGCGTGGCCTTGAACGCCTCCACCAAACCGTGCGGCAGTTTTTTGATGAAGCCCACGGTGTCGGTGAGCAGCACGTTTTGCTTGGTCGGCAATCTCAGCCGCCGCGTCGTCGGGTCGAGCGTGGCGAATAATTTATCCTCCGCCAGCACGGTCGCGCCGGTGAGCTGGTTGAGCAGCGTGGATTTGCCGGCGTTGGTGTAGCCGACAATCGAGGCGAGCGGCCACTGGCTCCGCTGGCGGCCGGCGCGCTGCGTCTCGCGCTGCGAACGGACTTTGTCCAGCTCGCTGTCAATTTTTTCGATGCGTTCGGAAATTTTCCGGCGGTCGGCCTCGAGCTGCGATTCGCCTTCGCCGCCGATGGAGCCGGTGGAACCGCGCTGGCGCGACAAGTGCGACCAGAACCGCGTCAGGCGCGGCAGCAGATATTTCAGCTGCGCGTGCTCGATCTGCAATTTGCCTTCGCGCGTCCGCGCCCGCTGGCCGAAGATTTCCAAAATCAGCGCGGTGCGGTCCATGATTTTGCAGCCGAAAATTTTCTCCAGGTTGCGCGTCTGCGCCGGCGACAGTTCGTCGTCGAAGATAATCGTGTCCACGTCGCTTTCCTTGCACAGCTTGGCGAATTCCTCCGCCTTGCCCGGCCCGATGTAGGTGGCGGCCACGGGCACGGCCAGTTTCTGCACGCCTTCGCCGATGATTTGCGTGCCGGCGGTCGTGGCGAGCTCTTCCAGCTCGGCGAGCGATTCGCTGACGTCGGCGGCGGTGCGGGATTTGAGTTCCACGCCGACAAGGAAGACACGGATGGAACGCGTGTCGCGGGTCTGGATGAGTGATTTCAAAAGTTCGTGTGCCGCACTCTAGCACAACCGGCGGCGGACGAAAGCGCGGAGTGCCAAACAATTTCCTTTCCGTTTGGCCGGAAAATACAGTAAGAGTTTCCCCGACGTCGCGATGCGAAATCCTTTAAACAATCCAAAAGGCCGTGACTCCAAAAATGCGCCGTGGTTTCCGCCATGTTTCGCCGTCCTCACCGTTTTCCTGGCCACCGCGCTGACGGGGCACGCCGACGACGCAAAACTGGCCGATGAAGTGCGGCTGCTGCGCGAGCAGAATGCACTGTTGCAGCAGCAGGTGCAGAAGCAAGGCAGCGTGCTGGACGCCCTCACCCAAAAAGTTTCGGAACTGGAAACCTCCAGCGCCGCGAAGGAAAATTCATCCGGGGAAAACGCCGCGCCGACCCAGGGCGGATTCAATCTGGGCAAAGTCAATTTGAGCGCGGAAGGCGGCGTGGCTTTTTTCAACACCGGCCCGGACGGCTTTGCGCCGCACTCGGATTTCCGCGTGGACGATGCGCGGCTGTTCCTCGAAGCGCCCATCTGGAACGAGGTTTATTTTTTCAGCGACATTGACCTGGCCACGCGCGAAAACAACGGCTTGAGCACGCAGCTCGGCGAGCTGTATCTGGATTTTCAGGATGCCTCGCAACTGTGGGGCAAGGACAGCCAGTGGAACGTGCGCGCCGGCCGGCTGAACATTCCGTTCGGCGAGGAATATCAAAATCGTTACGCGATGGAAAACCCGCTCATCTCGCATTCGCTGGCGGATTTCTGGGGCATTGATCCGGGCGTGGAGTTTTATGGCGCGCTGGGAAAATTCAGCTACGTCCTCGCGGTGCAAAACGGCGGCGGCATGGGCGTGCAGGATTTTGACGGCGACAAATCGGTGACCGCCCGCGTGAGTTTTGATCCCAACGCACACTGGCATTTCAGCGTGAGCGGGATGCGCACCGGCGATGTGGATTCGCCCCACGAATACACTTCGGCGACCTGGTTCGGCAACGGCTGGTTCCGCGCCCTCGGGCCGGCGGCGGTAAAATTTCATGCCGCCGCCGTGGAGGGCGACTTGACTGCACGCTGGAAAAGCGGCCACGTCAGCGCGAACGGCGGCTATGTGCGCTACGGCGACGATGACCCGACCGCCAACGATGCCCGCGATATTTTTTATTACTCGGTGGAGGCGGAACAAAACCTGCCGAAGAAATTTTTTGTGGCGGCGCGGTTCAGCCAGATTTTCGCCGACAACGGCTACCCGCTCGTGGGCTTCGGCAATTTTAATGATTATTTCAACAACGTGCTGACCACGGAACTCTGGCGGTTAAGCCTCGGCCTGGGCTACCGTTTCAGCGACCGGCTGGCCCTCAAAACAGAATACAGTTTTGAACAGGGTAAAACGGTCGGCGGCAACTCGCGCGGCAACGAAAATTTTCTGGGGACGGAGGCGGTGTTCAAATTCTAGCCATGCGGAAATTGTTCCTCATCGCCACGCTGGCCTTCGCGCAATCCGTCGCCCTGGGCGGCGTCATCACCGGCACAGTTCACGCCGAAGGCAAAGCCGGGGCAGACGCTGGAACCGCAGCCGACGGCGCCTACGCGAATCGGAAATACAAATTCGCCGAGCGCGTGGATTACGCGGCGATGCACGACTTCGTGGTTTACATCGACGGCCTCACCGTCACCAACCTCGTTGCGCCGACCAATGTGTTGCAGGTGTCCACTTTGAAAGTTGCGCAAAAAGGCGCGATATTTTCCCCGCACGTTTTGCCGGTGATGGCGGGCACCAAGGTGGAATGGCCGAACAATGACGACATTTATCACAACGTGTTTTCGGATTCGGACGCGGCGCAATTTGACCTCGATCTTTACAAGGGCAATCCGCCGGACAAGAACGTGGTTTTCGACAAGGCCGGTCGCGTGGATGTGTATTGCTCCATCCACGCCAACATGCACTGCATCGTGCTGGTGCTGCCGAATCCGTATTTCGCCACAACGGATGAGAGCGGCCATTTCACCCTCACGAATGTTCCGCCGGGCACCTATAAATTGAAAGCGTGGCATGAGCGCCTGCCGGCGGACGAACGCGAAATCATCGTCCCGGCGGAGGGCGCGGTGCGGGCGGACTTCACGCTGACCATCAAAAACCTGCCGAAACGTTGAGCCGGATGCGCCGCATGTTTCCTCCCGTCAATTTCCGCACGAAGGTGCTCGCGCCGATGATCGCGGTGATGGTGGTGATGCTGGCGATGGCGGTCTGGTTTGTGGATTATCGCATCCAGCAGCAGGTGGAGGCCGACGCCCGCAGCGCCCTGAAAACTTACGACAAACTTTTCCGGGACCCGCAAATCCGCCGGCAGGCCGAATTGCAGGCGCGTTTTCAAAGTCTGGCCAACGAACCGCACTACGTTTCGGCTTTTCAAAAACGGGATTTCGTGACCACCACCAACCAACTGAAGTTGATGTTGGGCGATGAGGGCGTGGTGCATACCGGTGTGGGCTTTGTCCTGTTTTCCCCCAACGACGAAAAGCCGGCGGACGCGGCGGAGCCGATGATTCAGCTTGGAACAAATGCCGCAGCCATTCCGGCGACGGCGTTTGTCGCCGCCAGCGCCCTGTGCGTGAAGCATACCTTGTCACCGGACGGCGATCCCATGGCCGCCTCCACCGACATCGCGCTGGTGGCCGGCAAACTTTACAACCTCAGTTCCATTCCTGCTTACAGTCCCGAACACATCCAGTTCGGCGTGCTGACATTCGGCGAGGAAATTACAACCAACCTCACGGAGGAATACACCAACCTGACGAGCAACCCCATCGCCCTGGTCGCCGACGGTCGCATCATCCTCTCCACCCTGCCCACCGGTGCTGACAATGCGGCGCTCACAGAAATCTGCCAACAGTTCGCCACCCAGGCGGACGGTGAAAAGGTGCAACGAACCACGGTGGGCACTCACCATTATTTTTGCGCCAGCCGACATTTCCCCTCGCTCAAAGGTGATGCGTCGTTCGGTTATTTGCTGTTCAGTTCCTACGAGCCATCGGCCAACGTGCTGGCCACGCAGAAATCGCTGCTCCTCGCCAGCCTCATCGGCATCGTCCTCGGCTCGGTGATCGTCTGGGGATTCGTCCACCGGGCGACTCTGCCGCTGCACGAATTGCGTGCCAGCGCCGAGGCTGTCGGCCGCGGCGATTTTTCGCGCGCGGTGCCCGTCCGCACCGGCGATGAGTTTGGTGAACTGGCCCGCGCCTTCAACCGGATGACCGGCAACATTGACCAGGCGCAGACGGAATTAAAACAGACCGTCGAGACGCTCAAGAGCACGCAGGCGCAGTTGATCCAAAGCGAAAAACTTTCCGCCGTTGGCGAATTTGTCGCGGGCGTGGCGCACGAACTGAACAATCCGCTGGCGGCGGTCATGGGGTTTTCCGAATTGCTGCGCAACGCCCAGGTGGACGAAAAATACCGCCGCCATCTGGATTTGATTTTCAAATCCGCGCAGCGCTGCCAGCGAATCGTCCAGTCGCTGTTGAGTTTCGCGCGCCGGCATCAGCCCGAACGCAAACTGGTTTTGATCAATCCGCTCATCGACGACGTGCTGGAAATGATCGCGTATCAACTGCGCACCAGCAACGTGAAGGTGGTGAAACAGTTCGCCCCCCGGCTGCCGCTGGTCCTGGCGGACGGGCACCAGCTTCAACAGGTGGTGCTGAACATCATTAACAATGCGCGCCAGGCCATCCAGGCCCACCAACCTGCCGGCACCATCACCGTCACCACCAAAGCCGCTGACGCGAAAATTGAAATCATCATCCAGGACAGCGGACCCGGTATCTCGCCAGAAAACCTGAAGAAAATATTCAACCCGTTTTTCACCACCAAGGAAGTCGGCCAGGGCACCGGCCTCGGTTTGAGCCTTTGTTACGGCCTCATCAAGGAGCATGGCGGTAACATTGTGACCAGCAGCCCGCCGGGACAGGGAGCGATTTTCACCATCGAACTCCCCGCGACTGGGGATGCGACCGGCGCGGAATTGCACGCCGCCGACACTGGTGTCATCCCGGCCAATCCGGCCGAGGGCGCGGGCAGGACCATCCTTGTGGTGGACGACGAGGAAATGCTGCTGGAGCTGATGCGCGAGGAATTGACGCGGCACGGTTATGAAGTGGTTACCGCCAACAATGGCGAAACCGCCTTGCGCACCGCGCGCGAGAAAAAATTCGACGTGATTTTCTGCGACATGAAAATGCCCGGGCTCAATGGCCGCCAGATTTACGACCAGCTCCGCGCGCAAAATCCGGCGGCCCGGCCGCCCATGGTGTTCGTCACCGGCGACATCATCAACGAACCGCTCCAGCGTTTTCTGGAACAGGAGCAGTGCCATTGCCTCACCAAGCCGTTCGCGCTTTCGGAATTGAGTGACACCATCAAAAAAATCCTGGCCGGAAAAAATCCGGTGAAGCCTTAATTGTTCCCTTTACAAGCCGGCCTGATTCCGCTTTGTTTGGCGCCCATGAAAAAATTTCTGACCGCCGCCCTGCTCTGCCTGACCACCGCCGGTTTCGCGCAGCCGCTGCCGAAGATTGCGCTCCAGCAGGTTTTCCCCAAGCTCGCCGATGAGCGCCCGGTCTGGATGAGCGAAGCGCCGGACGGTTCGCACCGGTTTTTTGTGGTTTATCAAACCGGAAAAATTCTCGTCGTCAAAAAAGGCTCGGACGGCGGCGACGCGAAAGAATTTTTCAACATCGAAGAACGCGATCCCAAGGCCGGCGGCGAAAACGAATGCGGCCTGCTGAGCCTCGCGTTCCATCCCGGCTTCGCGACGAACCAATTGTTTTACGTGTATTACAACCAGCGCAATCCCGCCGAGCAGCATACGCAGCCGCTGAATTTTCCCATCCGCACGGTCATCAGCGAATTCAAAGTGTCCGCCGCCGACGCGGACAAGGCGGATTTGAAATCCGAACGCATCCTGCTGCAGGTCCCGCAGCCCTTCGGCAACCACAAGGGCGGCCAGCTGAGCTTCGGCCCGGACGGCTATCTTTACCTCGGCCTCGGCGACGGCGGCGCGGCGGACGACCCGTTCAACAGCGGCCAGAACGTCGCCACCTTGCTCGCGAAAATGTTGCGGCTCGATGTGAATTCAAAAACCGACAACGCCTTTGGCGACCGCTCGCGCCATCTGGAATACGGCATTCCCAAGGATAATCCGTTTGTGCATGAGCCGAACATGGGCGAACGCGGCGCGCGCAAGGAAATCTTCGCCTACGGCCTGCGCAACCCGTGGCGCTACAGTTTCGACCGGTTGAACGGCGCGCTCTGGATCGGCGATGTGGGCCAGGATTTGTGGGAGGAAGTGGATCTCGGCGTGAAGGGTGGCAACTACGGCTGGAACGTCCGCGAAGGCGCGCATCATTTCAAGCCCGGCCCCGAAGGCGCGAAATATATTGAGCCGGTCATCGAATACACCCACAAAACCAATCTGCAGGCGAAAGGCCTGTATCCCGACCACAGCCTCGGCCTGTGCATCATCGGCGGATACGTTTATCGCGGCAAACAGTTTCCCGCGCTCACCGGCATTTACATTTACGGCGACTACAACCTCGGCACCTATTGGGGTTTCCGCTACGACTACGACGCGAAAAAAGTCACCGCGCACGGCACCCTGCTGCAACAGACCGACAACATTGACAGTTTCGCAGAAGACGCCGACGGGGAAATCTACTCGCTGATGCAGTCGGGGAAAATTTTCGAGATCACCGCGCCGTAATTGCAGTTGCCCTTTCTTTAGCCGCCGGCACCAACCCTGGTTCCGGCGGTTTTTCTTTGACGCGGTTGCGAAGTTTTGGGAGGGTAAATCATTCATCAGTCAGAAGCACAAAACCGATTCTGAAAACTTATGAAAACACTAGTCCGGCTTGCCGTCGTTTTTCTGTTGCTCTCAATTTTCAACACCCGCCTCTCGACGGCCTCCGCCCAAGGCACAGCGTTTACTTACCAAGGCCGATTGAATGACGGGGCGAATCCCGCCAGCGGCACTTACGATCTGCGATTTGCCGTTTACGACGCGCTGACCAGCGGCGCGCAGCAGGGCGTTCTTGTGACGAATACCACCACGGCTGTGAGCAACGGGCTGTTCACGGTGACGCTGGATTTTGGCAATCAATTTCCCGGCGCAAACCGCTGGCTGGAGATTGCCGTGCGGACGAACGGGGTCGGGACATTCAGCGTTTTGACGCCGCGCCAGCAGATCAACTCCACGCCGTATGCGGTTCAGGCGGTGAACGCGGCCGCGGCGGACAACGCGACGACGGCGACGACCGCCGGCAATTTTTCCGGCCCGCTGGCTGGCGATGTGACTGGGCCGCAGGGAGCGACGGTGGTTGCCAGTGTCGGTGGTCAGAGTGCAGCGAATGTAGCGGGCGGCGCAAGCGCAGCCAACGCGGCAACGAGCGCCAATACGGCCAACACCATCGTGAAGCGCGATGCCTCGGGAAATTTTTCCGGCGGGACCATCAGCGGCAACTTTTTTGGAAATGCCGGCGGCCTCACCAATATAAACCTGCTCGCCGCCGTCCCGGCGGGTGCCGTGACCGTGAATTTGTTGACCACCCCCGGCACCTTCGGCTTCACCAACGCCTCCACCCCGGTCGTTGACAACGATCCGCATTCGCTCGTGGCGGCGGATGTCAATGGCGACGGCAAGCTGGACTTGATCACAGCGGATTATACATCGAAACGGCTGACGGTGATGACCAACAATGGCAGCGGTGTTTTTGTGCAGGCCGTTTCGATGCATTTTGGCATTGCCCCGATTTCCGTCGCGGCGGCGGATGTCAACGGCGACGGCAGTATGGATTTAATCACTGCGGGTTTTAATAACAACTCGCTCACCGTTTTGACGAACAACGGCAGCGGCGGCTTCACCGTTGCCTTCGGGATCAACAACGTGGGCCGCCAGCCTTATTCGATCATGGCAGCAGACCTCAACGGCGATGGCAAAGTGGATCTGGTCGTTGCGAATTCCGGCACCAACACGCTAACGGTGCTGACCAATGACGGCAGCGGCGGCTTTGTGCTGGCTTCATCGCCTACCGTCGGCGGTGGCCCACAATCCGTCGCGGTGGCGGATGTGAACGGGGATTCGGTCATGGATTTGGTCAGCGCGGATTACGGGTCGAACACGGTGACGGTGCTGTTCGGCACGGGCGGCGGCAATTATGCGCTGCATTCAACTTTGAACACGAGCAGCCTGCCGCAGTGGTTGACGGCGGCGGATGTCAATGGCGATGGCAAGGTTGATTTGATTTGCGCCACCGTCGGCGGCAACCTCTTGGTGCTGACCAATGATGGCGCCGGCAACTTCGGAACGAGTGCTACATTGACCGCGGGTGGTCTTCCTGATTTTGTCACGGCGGCAGACCTGAACGGTGACGGCAAGTTGGATCTGGCCTGCGCCAATTATACGGGCAACACCCTCTCGGTGTTCACCAACAACGGCAGCGGTGGATTTGCGCTGGCGGCTACGCCGACCGTCGGCAACGGTCCAAATTCAATTGTTGCAGTGGATGTGAACGGCGATGGCACAGTGGATCTGGCCTGCGCGAATCAAACGGATGGCACACTGACGGTGCTGTTAAACACCCTTTTGGGGCTGTCCACCGTCGCAGGTTTTCATGGGAACGGCGGCGGGTTGACGGGCTTGAACCCGACGAACTTCAACGCGGGCACGGCGGCCATCAACATCAGCGGCAGTGCCGCCACGGCGGTGTCCGCCACGACTGCCCTGTCCGCCGTGACCGCTGGAGCTTTCACCGGTGGTCTTGTCGGCGATGTGACCGGGACGGAAGGCGCAACGGTGGTTGCCAGTGTGGGCGGTCAAAGCGCCGCCAGCGTGGCCGGCGGCGCAAGCGCGGCCAACGCCGCGACGAACGCGAACACCGCCGGCACGATTGTGAAACGCGACGCGACCGGCAGCTTCAGAGCCGCCAGCATCACCGCGACGAATTTCACCGGCAACGGTGGCGGGTTGACGAGCCTGAGTGCCTCGCAACTGACAACCGGCACGGTGCCGCTGGCGCAGTTGAGCGGCCTCACCAGCGCACAGTTGAGCGCGGCGACCTGGCAGGCGGCAACCAATCTGAATGGCGGCAACGCAGCACTCGCCACCAACGTCGTTTCCGGTATCAGTATCACAAATGCGTTCGTTACCAATTCCATTTTCGCCGGCGACGGCGGCGGACTGACCAATCTCAACTCGTCCACCACCATGAATTATCTTTTCACCTACGACACCACCACACAAGCGACGACTACGGCAGGCAGCTATCAGGATATCACCTTCAACACCGACGCACAGATCAGCGGCTGGACACACACTGCCGGCAACGCCAAGTTCACCAACAGCCAGTCCGGGCTTTACCTTGTGCAATACACCGCCGAGACGCAGATTACGAACACCGCCGCCAGCACCATGCTGCTGCGGGCGATGCTCAACGGCGTGGCTTTCCAAGGCAGCCAGTTGGCGGTCGAGCCGAACACGGCGAACCAGACGTTGCCCGTGTCGCGCAGTTTCATTGGCAGCTTCAACGCTGGCAGTATTTTGAAACTTCAGTTCAACGGCAGCAGCACCAACAACAATCTTATTGCCAACAATGGCGGCGGCACTTCACGCCCCAGCGTTTCGATGACCGTGATACGCATCCAATAAACAATCTGACTATGAAAAAATATCTTATCCTAATCGCTGCCATTCTCGTGTTGAGCTCATCCGCAGCTTCTGCGCAAAGCTACTCAATTGACTGGTATAAGATCGCCGGCGGCGGCGGCACCAGCACCGGCGGCACTTATCAAGTCAGCGGCACCATCGGCCAGCCGGATGCCAGCGGCGCGATGAGCGGGGGAGGTTATTCCGTGACCGGCGGTTACTGGGCCATGATCAACGTCGTCCAGATGCCCGGCGTGCCGAACCTCCTCATCGTTCCCAACGGTGCGAACAGCGTGAAAATTATCTGGGCCGATCCGGCCACGAACACTTTCACCTTGCAGCAAAGCGCGAACCTCGCGCCGGACAATAGCTGGGCAACGAGCGGCTACGCCATCTCTCCCGCCAACGGCACAAACTCCGTCACCATCACGCCACCCACCGGGAATTTGTTCTTCCGGTTGAAACTGTGAGCAATTCTTCCGCAGGGTAGTGCTACGCTGCCCCGTCGCCTGCCCCCACCGCTAGGGAAAGCCGTGTTTTGCTCTGTCAAATCAGACCGCAAGTTTGCCTGTGGTTTTGCCATTGACCAATGTGGAGCAGTTGTGAGAGATTTGTTCTTAATCAGTCAGGGTTAGCAAATCAATTCCCGTTGCTTATGAAAAAATTGTTTCAATGCGCAGCTGTTTTGCTCGCTCTCTCCACCCTCAACTCTCCACTCTCAACTGCCAACGCCCAAGGCACCGCGTTCACTTATAACGGCCGGCTGAATGTCAGTGGCGCTCCCGCCAATGGCAACTTTGACTTGCAGTTCACGCTCTATAATGCCGCCACGAACGGCTCGGTGTTCGGCGCGTTGACCAACGCCGCCACGGGCGTGAGCAATGGGTTGTTCGCCGTCTCGCTGGACTTCGGCGGCGTG
>CAISEZ010000074.1 GCA_903884535.1 uncultured Verrucomicrobia subdivision 3 bacterium | reverse complement strand
TATAATTCGTGAAACCGCGCGTGAACTGCCGCAGTTCAACGTCCACATTGGTGGTCAGCGCGATGCCATGCGGTTCGGCGAGCCAGTTGAGATAATCTTCGAGCCGGGTGTAACCGCTGCCGCTGGGGCTGGGATCAATGTTGTTCGCAACATTGGGATTTGAGCCGGTCCCATTTTCCCAAAAATCGGGCATGCCGTCCTGGTCGGTGTCCAGCGGCGTCGGACCGTTGCGAATGATTCCCGGCCCGCTCATCGGCGCGGCGTATTCGCTGCTGATGGTTTCGCCGAGCACGCCGCCGGACAAAACTTCGGTGATCAACCGTTCGTCCACGCTGTCGCGGCGCTGCGACGTGCCGACGTCGCTGATCGCAAACTTGAGCGCGGTGAGCGGCGGCATGGCGTTCGTGATCGGATAATCGAACGGCACAGCCTGCAAATCCAACGGGCCATAGTTGGCGATCGCCCACTCACTGCCGTTCAGCACGCCGTCGTGATTTCCGTCCACCCAGTTATTCGTGGCGTAAATGTGAAAATTCGAATTGCCGCCGCCAAACGCGGACGAGCTGCTGTTCGGGCCTTTGATGAAATAATTATTGAAGGCGTTCGCGTAGGAATCGCCGGCGGAATCGCCGGCGGAATCGCCGCCCATGTTGTAGCCGATGGTCTCCCAGTTCGCGACGACGTTGTTCACGAATTCGTTTTTGAACTTCACCTTCGGATTGCGCGTGTCGTTGTCAATGTAGAGGCAGCGCAGAATGCTCACGCCGCCATCGGTCTGAATCAGGCCGCCCGCCGAGTGCGTCTGCAACCCTTGCGCGATGATGCAGCTCTGAATCGTGATGTTCGTGATCAACCCCGCCCCGTTGCACGAAAAAGTTTCGTCCCGACCCCACGAATCGCTCAAGTGGTCGAAAATCATGTCGTGGCCATTGGCGATGCCGATGGCGTCCGTGCCGCTGTCGCCGTTGATTCCTTCCCGAACGCGGATGAAGCGGCAGATCATGTTTTGCGAACCGGAGAACGAAAGGCCGTTGCCGTAAATCGTCACGCCATCACCCGGCGCGGTCTGACCGGCGATGGTGATGTTGGACTTGGGCGCATAACGCGGCGCCTGATAATCTATGATGCCACCGATGTCAAAAACCACGGTCCGCCCGGACACACTCACCGCGTCGCGAAACGAGCCGGCACCGGAATCGTTCGTGTTCGTGACGTGATAAACTGTGCCGCCGCGCGCACCGGTGGCGAATTTGCCGAAACCTTCCGCGCCGGGAAAGGCGAGTTGTTGCGCAAAAATTGCAACCGTGGAAATGAAGCCGACCACCGTCCAAATAACGGGGCGAGGCACAAAACGTAAAGCCGGCGGGCGAATGGTAAAGATTTTCACAGTGGAGATGTATTAGATTAGCCCGGAACCAGTTCCCCGTCAGCCCTCAACCTCTGCACTTCACCTTGATAAAAGGGGCCTGCCCGCCGGTGATTTAATGTGGCAACACCTGCCTCTCGGTTTCGGGCGGGATACCCGAAACCACCTGCGAGACGCGGGTGTTAAATCATTTCGCCGTCACTGGCGTCAGCGTCACCGGGCCGAGCAGGCCGCAGTCGGTGAGCGGCCAGTCGGCGGCGTTGAACGGCTTGTAGTTCACGTTGACGATGTTGATGTCCTTGAAAATTTTCCAGTTCACGCCGCGCCGGTCCAGGTCGCGGATGCGATTGGCGGCGACGCTGGTGACTTCCACTTCGAGCGTGTTGCCGGTGGGTTTGAGATTGTCCACGACCACGCGGAACGGCGGCGTGATGAGCGTGCCGTAATCCTTGCCGTTCACGCGCACCCGCGCGCTCTGGCGCACATCGCCAAGATTGATTTCAAAATGCTTGCCAGCTGAATCCGGCGCATCAAACGTGGTTTCGTATTTCGCGGTGCCGGCGAAGGCTTGCGTGTTCGTGTCCGGAAACGTCGTCCACGAAGCGAGCTTGGCGGTTTGAAAATCCGCCGGCAGCGTCGGGCCGCCTTCGAGGAATTTTATTTTCCAATCGCCGCTGATGGCCGCCGGCTGGTAATTGGTTTGCCAGTAAGTCCACGCCGGGCCTTTGGGTCTGAAAGGTTCCACGTCGCTGCTGCTTGGTGTCCGAAAAGTGCGCAAAATAACCGACTCGCCGGCGGCGAGTTGCAAATGAAATCCAGTAGTCTCTCTCTTTACTAAACCGGATTTTCCAGTCATCGGGTCGAGAATTACGGCCGACTCACCGTAATCACCGTCGAGACAAACAGTGTTATCGAATTCTGCCTTACCTCGATTTACGATGAAATAGTTCCACCCTTTCCATTCACCAAAGTAAGCGCGCTTAACGTATGACAAGCCACTTCCAGCAAAACAGGTGGTATCAAAATAGTCCGTGCATCGAATTTCTCCATTTCCATATTTCCCCGTTCTTAAAAAGTCGCCAGTTCGCATACCAAATCCGCCCTCAAACGTCTTCTGAAATACAATTTTGGATTTCAATTGAGCAAACTCTTTTTGTTTCTTTTCTATGTCCTTTGCTCCGGATATTCCTTTAGGCAAATCATTCACAAAAACTACAGTAGCTCCTTTTTCGGCCAGTGACAGAAGCTGTTTGAAGGTTTCCAAATCAATATATTTGCACTCCGGGACATAGATAATTCGATATTTTCCACCGGGTAAGCGAATATATCCATTCACAGCTTTCGCTGTTTTTAATTGCTCATCCGAAACGTAATCGAATTGATAACCTTTGTTCCACAACTCATGCGCGGTTTTGCCGATGGGCTGGTTTTCAAACCATTCCGTTTTGCCGACGGCCATCGGTTGCAGCATCCCCTCGGGCTGGCTCCAGAAATCCGCGACCGGCCAGTAGAGCAAAATGTCGTTATCGGGCTGGCCGAATTGCAAAATGGACTGGCAGCGCGCGATGTAGGCGTTGACCGCCGACACGTCGTGCCAGATGGAATTGCGCGGATTCATTTCCGTCGAGGCGTAAAACAGCCAGCCCGGCCACGCCGCGTCGTCCGGCGAATAGCAGGTGCCGTGGTAAAAAATGCGGTTCACGCCGGCAAGAAACATGTCGTCGGCGATATATTTCACGTCGGCGAGCGTCTCGGTGAAATGTTCCTTGAGCCAGGTGCCGGTCTCGGCGCCGGTGAGCGGACGCCCTTGCGTGTGCGCGGCAGAAGACGCGAATTTGGAAATCAAAATGCTGCGGTCGTTGTGGAACATCTCGGTCTCCGGCATGTCGGCGTCGCCGTAAAGATCGAGCCAGTTGCCGGGCGTGCCGTGCGCCTGGTAAATCGCGCTGAAACCATTCTTGTGCGCCCAGTCAATCCACGCCGGCTCGGACTGCTGCACCATGATGTCGGAAAGCGTCAGGCGATAATCGTATTTCACGCGCGCGGCATGGTCGTCCGCCGCGTTGCCAAAAAGCGCGGGCAGCTCGGTCTGCAATTTGTAGCCGCGCCGTTTTTCGAACTGCGCGAAAAAATCCGGCGACCAGTCGGTGCGGTATTCGTAAGAATCCTGAAACACGGCCTCCGGTTTGGAGCCGGAATAATTGGCGAGCGCTTTGTCAAACCACGTCAGCCAGTTGGTCATCGCCAGCGGATACGCCGGGTTCAGCATCCAGCCTTCGCCGCCGGGCGCGGGGCGTTTGACCTTCTGGCCGGAGGCCTTCTGCGAGATGGCGTAAATGGTCCAGTTGGTCGAATCGTTTGGCACAATCCAATCCAGTTCGCCGCTGGCGGAAATTTTATCAGTAAGTTCAACCGATTTTCCGTCCGGCGAAAAAGCAACGAGCGCTTGCGTGGCATCGCGATTAAATTTGCCGTTCACTTTTTGACCGGCCACGACAGAATAAGTCTTCACCACCACGCTCGCATTCGCATCCTGATCGCTGACGGTTGGTCCGCCAAAACACCAGCCGCTGCCGAGCGTCATCGTCACGCCCATGCCGAGTTGCTTCGCGTCGTCCACCGTGCAGCCCATCATCGTCAGCCACGTCGGCGACAGATAAGGAATATCACGAGCTTCTGCGCCTTTTGTGCCGTAAATCGAAGTGATTTGCACGCCGCCCAAACCGGCGTCGTGGAAGCGCTGCAATTCGTGCGCGATGTTCGTCGCGTCCACCGCGCTGCCGTGCCACCACCACCAGGCCCACGGTTTGGTCTGCGCCGTGATCGGCGGCCAGGCGAGCGCGTCATCGGCACGGGCGGAAAAATTCAGCGCGGAAAAAATGGCCAGCAGCGCGGCCAGAAGGGCGCGGCAGGTGCGATGGGATTGCATGGGGAAATTAGACAACAACCGGACGACTTTTGGAAAGGGAAGTTTGTCGCCAAAACTGATGATGCGTTTGTGGGCGCGGGTTTTGATTGCAGAATCGGCGATGGTTTTGCAAATTCTAGCCGAACACGCCAACCAATCGCTTTTTTCAAATCCCACCAAAACCAATATGAAAGCAAATACTTTTCTCGCCCTCACGCTGGCGGCTTGCGCCGGATTCGCCGCAGGGCAATTGCACGCCGCCGACACGCTCACGCTGGCGTGCATTCCCAAAAGCACCGGCGGCGAGTATTGGGAAACGGTCCAGCGCGGCGCGCAGCACGCGGCGAAGGATTTGGGCGTCACGCTCAAATGGGAAGGCACCGTCACCGAAACGGAAATTGCCGAGCAAAATAAAATCATCGAGAACATGGTCAACCTCGGCGTGCAAGGCATCGCGCTCGCGCCGTTGAACCAAAAAGCTTCGCGCAAGGAAGTTGAGAACACCGTTGCGGCGGGGATTCCCGTCGTCATTTTTGATTCCGGCGTGGACGGCACCGCGCAGTCCAGTTTCATCGCAACCGACAACCACAATGGCGGCGTCATCGGCGGCACCGAACTCGTCCGGCTCATCGGCGACAAAAAAGGCGCGAAGGTCATGTGCATGAGATTTGTGCAAGGCACTGGCAGCACCGAGGCGCGCTCGGCGGGATTCATCGAGACCGCGAAGGCCGCCGGCTACACCGTCGCCGCCGATCCGTATCCCGACACCGGCACGATTGAAGGCTGCAAAAACGCCGCCGTCAATACGCTGGAAAAATTCGTGAAGGACGGCGCGCTCGACCTCGACGGCATTTTCGCGGCGAACCTGTATTCCACCATCGGCGTGGAATCGGCGCTGGATGATTTGCGCAAAGGCGGCGTGAAGGTGAACGTGAAATTCGTCGGCTTCGACACCTCCAAGAAACTCGTGGAGAGCGTGCAGGCCGGCAAGATTGACGCGCTCGTGGCGCAGAACCCGGAGAAGATGGGCTACCTCGCCGTCGAAACGCTTTACAAGGTCGTGAAGAAACAGGAAGTCCCGAAGATGGTGGACACCGGCACCGTGCTGGTGACGAAGGACAAACTCGCGAACGATCCCGAAGTGCGGAAGCTGGTGGGGTTGTAATCGAACGCTGGTTTGTTTTTAGGCTTCGTTCGCATGAGACACGCGACAATATATGCTTGGATATTTTTGGCACTTGATGTTTATGGCCGAAATTCTCCCGCATCTTTGGATAAAATTATCTCTGCAGCAGATGCCCTTAACAAAGACATTCCATCACATACAGATTTACAGGCAGCCATTGGTTGGCTAACTCAGGAAGGCTTGATACATCGGCAAGAGAGACGCTATGGCTTTACTCAACTTGGCATAGATTTGATGGCCGAGGTAAAATCTCAAACCACCAGCCCGTTTGATGGGTGGGATTTTCTAGAGAAGCGGTTCGCAAACGCAGCTTCACCGATTGAACTTGCAGACATTTCAGAGCTTGAGTGGCAGCGGGCTTATGACACATACAACCATAGGATGACAAAGTTGACAGGAGTTAAGCGTTCCAATAATTCGCCATGACCAATTCCCCCCGACTCGAAATGCGCGGCGTGCGCCGGAGCTTCGGCGCGACGAAGGCGTTGCGCGGCGTGGAGCTGTCCGTCGCGCCCGGCGAAGTCATGGCACTCGTCGGCGAGAATGGCGCGGGCAAATCCACGTTGATGAAAATTTTGTCCGGCGCGATTCCGCCGGACGAGGGCCAGATGTTTCTCGACGGCGCGGCTTACGTTCCCGGCAATCCGCTCCACGCGCGCAAGTCCGGCGTGGCGATGATTTATCAGGAACTCGCGCTCGCGCCGCATCTGTCCGTGATGGAAAATATTTTGCTCGGCATCGAGCCGTCGCGCGGGCCGTTGATGAACTGGCCGGAGATGAAACGTCGCGCCGCCGCCGCGCTGGCGGAAGTCGGCCTCGCGGACATCGCGCCCGAAACGCAGGTGCGCCGCCTCGCCATCGCGCAGCAGCAGTTGGTGGAGATCGCCCGCGCCGTGGCGCTCGACTGCCGCGTGCTGGTGCTGGACGAGCCGACGAGTTCGCTCACGGCCAAGGACATTGAAAAACTTTTTGCGCTCATCCGCCGGCTCAAGGCGAAAAATATTTCCATCGTCTATATCTCGCATTTCCTCGAAGAAGTCCGCGCCGTGTGCGACCGCTTCACGGTGTTGCGCGACGGCGAAACGGTCGGCAGCGGCGTGACAACGGAAACGCCGAACGAAAAGATCATCGCGCTGATGGTCGGTCGCAATGTGGATGAACTCTATCCGCGCTCGGCTCGAATTCCCGGCGAAGTGATTTTGGAAGTGAAAGATTTGAGCGGCATCACGAAACCGAAATCGGCGTCGCTGCAATTACGCCGTGGCGAGGTGCTGGGAATTTCTGGATTGGTCGGCGCAGGCAGAACGGAATTGATGCGCGCCATTTTTGGTTTGAACCGCGTGACGAACGGCGAAATCCGCGTCGGCACGTTTGACGGAGTGGCTTCGCCCGCCAAACGCTGGTCGCAACGTGTCGGCCTCGTAAGCGAAGATCGCAAGACCGAGGGGCTCGCGCTCGGCTTGAGCATCGCAGATAACATGACTCTCGCGCGACTCGAAGGACTTGGTCCGTTGGGTTTAGTAATGCCAGCGCGACAACGCGCGGCATGTAAGCCGTGGATTGAAAAAATTCCCATCAAGTGCCAGGGGCCGGAGCAGCGCATCAGCGGCTTGAGCGGCGGCAACCAGCAGAAGGTCGCCATTGCGCGCCTGCTGCACGCGGACGTGGACGTGCTGTTGCTGGACGAACCGACACGCGGCATTGATGTCGGCTCGAAGGCGCAGATTTACCAGTTGATTGACGCACTCGCCGCGCGCGGCAAAGCGGTGCTGATGATCAGCAGCTACATTCCCGAACTGCTCGGCGTGTGCGACCGCATCGCCGTGATGTCGCGCGGCAAACTCGGCGAGGCGCGCAAACGCAGCGAGTGGGATGAAAGACAATTGCTCTCGGCGGCAATTGGACAGGAAGAATAACATCGTGAATCCGTCGGGAAAAGCGGCAGAGGGCTGCCGCAGTCCAAGACGCTCCGCGCGGAACAATGCGTAATGAAAAACGCGCAGCGTCTTGGAGTGCTCCAGTCCTCTGGAGCTTTGTGGGGGCAACGACAAGCCAGATGGTTTGCGGATAAAAATAAAATTTGAAAAATGAGTGAAAAAACTGAAAACAAGTCCCCGCTGCTGAATCCAAAATGGGCGAACCTGCTCGGGCGCTTTCTCGCGCTCATCATCGTGTTCGCATTCTTTGCGCTGCTCGTGGATGGCGGCAAGTTCTACACGCTGCGCAACCTGGAAAACATTTTGCGCCAGAGTTGCGTGTATGCCACGGCGGGCCTCGGCATGACGATGGTCATCATCGGCGCGGGCATTGATTTGTCGGCAGGTTCGTTGATTGCCTTGTCGGTCGTCGTCGTGGCAACCGTGCTGAATAAAAATATTCTCGGCGCGGATGGTCAGCCACATCCGTTCACGGAATTGCATCCCGCACTCGCGCCGATGGTGGCCGTCATCGCAGGCACATTGGCGGCGACGCTCGCCGGCCTTGCCAATGGCATGATGATTGTTGGCCTGCGCCTGATGCCGTTCATCGTCACGCTCGGCACGATGGGCATGATTCGTGGCCTCGCGAAAGGCATCGGGCATGAGCGCGACATTTATCCGCCGAATGAAACGTGGATCAATAATCTCATGGACCCGACGCTTTCCAGCTTGCATCGTCCGTGGTGGATTTTGCCAATTGGCGTATGGATTTTAATTGGCGGCGTTTTGGTCGCGTCGTTTTTGCTGCGCTACACCCGATTGGGACGGCACATTTTTGCCGTCGGCTCGAATGAGGAAACCGCGCGGTTGTGCGGCGTGTCCGTCGGGCGCACGAAACTTTTCATCTACACCGCGTGCGGATTTTTTTGCGGCGTGGCGGGGCTGATGCAATTTTCCTACATCGGCGGCATCGGGCAGCCGACGACGGCGGTGATGTATGAATTATTCGTCATCGCGGCGGTGATCATCGGCGGCGCGAGCTTCACGGGCGGCGAGGGTTCAATCCTCGGCACCATCATCGGCGCGCTGACCATCACTATTCTCTACACGGGCGGGCAACAGATGGGCTGGCCGAAGTGGGTGCAGGAAATGGTCATCGGCGGCATCATCATCGCGGCGGTGGCGATTGACCGCTGGCGGCATCGCAAGGCGGTGTGAACACTAAAAAACCCGACCTGTTGGCAGGGCGGGTTTTGATTTTAAATAGTTTCAATGAGCATTGGCATCTAAAATCGGAATGAGGCTCTGATTCAATTCCCAAATGTCTTTGGGATAACCACCGACAGCTATCTTGCCATAGGTAGTGGCATCTGGTTTGCACCACGAAACGGCCCCGTCGGTATAGACACCGTTCCAGCCCTTAGATCTTTGGTGGGCAAAATATCCAGCGTTATTCATCTGGCTGTCAATGTAATCCAGCATGAAGAAGCTGCGGTAGCGGATTTGGTTTGCCTTCTGAAACAAACGCAAGCCGTATGTGGGTGAAGTTTTTCCATTAGGATTAGAGATGGTGGTATCAATGACCGGATTATAGGTGTAACCGGCCCGGATACTCGCGGAGCCATTGACCAACGGTTGCGCAAAACTAATTCCTCCGGCCGCGTTATACTGGTTGAAACCAATCAATGAGTTGATTGGAAAGCTGGGGCAAAAGAAAATGCGCCCGTCCCCCACCAGCTTGGCAGGGTAAAGGTAACCCATGTTTTCGCAAGAGTCGCCTTGGGCTACGAAGGTAGAGGAGTTTTGCGGAACAGGCTGCCCACTGAGGCCGTTATTCCCGGCATTGATAATCCAGCGAATATAATTCGACAGGTCAATGACGTTCAGGGGGTGATTAGCATCCCCCTTGGCTCCCCACGGCGGAAATAAATCATCGCTGTCCGCGGCGTAAATGGTGCTGGCTAGGAAAAGCTGCTTGAGATTGTTAACGCATTGCGTCCGCTTGGCGCGCTCTTTGGCCGAAGCCAAGGCGGGCAGCAGCATGGCCGCCAAAATGGCGATGATGGCGATGACCACCAGCAGTTCAATCAAGGTGAACGCATTTCGTTTTTCAATTTTCATAAATAATATGCTTTGTTTGCGGGGTGTTTCTGACTCTATCTTTCCACAAATTGGGGCGGTCCGCCATCGCCAGTTCTGGTGAGATGGCCATCCCTCCGGCAGCCATCGCCAAAAATGTGGGCCAGGCTTTCTAGACCTGGAAAGCCTGCCCTACCGTCGTTTGGCCCGGCTTCACCTTTCAACTTCGGTTTTCGGGTTCGATAATCTGCTGGCGGGATCGGGGCGCAAAAAAACCGGCGCGCGAAAATTTCGCGTGCCGGTTTTGGAAGGAGTCGCTTACGGATGCACCAGCTTGTAGAACACCGCGCCGTTGGCCGGGTTGATCGTCAAGTTGGTCGAGGTCACGCCAGCCGTGCCGGTATTGGTCACCCAATTATTGCCCAGACCCGTGCTTAACGTGTTGGTCTGCGCCGCCAGTTCCCAACCCAAGTGCGTGGCCGGCCAGGAAATGGCAAGCGTGCTGCCGCTGACAGTGTAGCTGAGGTTCGTCCCATAACTGGGAAGGGTGGACGGAATCACCAGGGAGCCGGTGCCGGTGATGAACGGCGCGTGGTTGGCGTTGTTGTAAGTGCCAGACGCGGTATAAGTGACGCCGCCCAAAACAACCGTGTTCACCGTGTTCGCACCCGCGAAATCCAACTGCAAGACCGCTCCCGTGGCCACCGTGACGGTTGAACTCGCATGAATTGTGGCCTGAGCCAGTTCCAAGGTGCCGCTGCTGACGGTCGTGTTGCCGTTGTAGTTATTAGCTCCCTGCAGATTCAATATGCCGCCGGGCGTAGTGCTCTGCACAATCAACGCACCATTGCCGCCGTTGCCGATGCCATAGGCGCAGGCAACGGTGTTGCCGTTGACATCAATGGTCGCGTTGTTGGCGAAGGTGACCGGCTGTGCAACCGGCGTGGCGGCGGTGTTCTCGCTGAAGTCGCCCGGCCCGTTGCCAGCGAATGCCGGCGCAAACTGGAGCGTGCCACCGTTGAACGTCAGACCACCGTAAAGGGCACCGCCCAAGGCCCAGCTACCGTTGATATTCAGCGTGCCCGCATTTAAGCTGACGCCGCCGGTAAAGAAGTTGCCGTTGGTCAAGGTGAGCGTGCCGAGGCCAGTCTTGGTCAGCGTGCCGTTACCGCCAATCGCGCCGCCTAACAAGATGTCGTGCGCCGTTCCGGCCGCATCCGCCGCGCGGATGATAGGCTGGGCTGTGCCGTTGCTATTGACGTTGAAGAAGGCATTGGTGCCGGTGGGGATGTCCAGGTCAGCCGCCGCGCCAAGGGTGCCGCCGTTCACATTAAACGTAGTCGCCATGTTGGCGTCAGTAGCGTTCTTCACGATGCCGCCGGCACCGATGTAGAGCGAAGCATTCGCGTTGACGGTGATGGTGGACGAAGATCCAGCCGGCACGGCCGCGTCATTGCCAAAGGTCAACTTGCCGAGTGTAGTAGTGCCGCCGGTCAGGAGCAGATTGCCGACCTGACCGAAGGTGGCGCCACCCGCGTCTGACACCATCAACAATCCAGTGGCGGTGTCGAGCACGGTAAATGTGCCACCGGCCACACCGATGATACCGCCGCGGCCCCCAGAGCCAGTAGCGGTTTGAATGCCGACCGTCACAACGTTGGTCACCAGCAAGCCGCCACCCGTGACCAAAACGGTGGCGCTGGAATTCAAGGTTCCCAGTTCGAGGGTTCCCACGTTAGCCTGGCCGTTGGTGACCACCAAGCCGCTGTTCGGGTCGGCAACCGTAACCGAATTGGCGGTGCGGCGCAGGGCGATGTCGCCAGCGTTCAAGACACCACCACCGACCAGGATTTCCGCGCCATCCAGACCACCACCGCTGCTCGATGACTGGCTGCGCATGCTATCAAAGCTCGCCACACCATTGCTGACAAAAATACCCCGGCCAGTGCCCTGGCTGACACTGGTCAGGTTGGTGGATTTCACGGTGCCGCCAGCCACCACGAAATAGCCGCCGGTCTGTGGGAGAATCGGACCGCAGGTCAATGAGCCGCCGGTCGGAATCACAATCGTGCTAACGCCCGAGCCGGTGCCCACGCTTACGGAACCGCCCATGGTGTTGGTGCCGCCTAGCGTCAGGGTGCCAGTGCCATTCTTGGTCAATGAGCCAATCGAAGCCGCGCCAGCATCCGAAAAATTGGCCGGATAGTTCATGGTGGCATTATCGCCGCCAAGGGTAAGCGCAACGCCGTTGCCATTGAGATTGGTCAAAGCCAGATTCTGCGTGCCCATCAAATCGCCAATGGTGGCGGTGCTCGTGCCGCCATCAAAGAGGAGCGTGCCGTTGGTGTAGTCCAAGGAGCTGTTTTGCAGCGCCAGCGAGTTCGCCACCTGCAGTGCGCCTTGGGCGATATACGTCGGGCCGTTGAAGGTGTTCGCGCCGCCCAAGACCACCGTGCCAGTGTTGCCGGCACCGCTGTTCACGATCAAGCCGTTCACACCCGAATTACCGGCGGAGGCGATGACGCCATTGATATAAAAAGTCCCGCCGCTGGTCGCATCAATGAGCGCGTTGGTGCCAACGGAGCCGGCAATGGAACCGATGCCGATGTCGCGCGCGGAGGATAAGGAAAGCGCGCCGACCCCGAGCAAAGTGCCGCCATTTAAGACAACGCTGTTCGCCGTCTCGGAACCGGGGGCGGTTCCCAAACTGCCGTCCAATGAAATGGACAACACCCCACCATTGACGGTGGTGGCGCCGGCGTAGGTATTGGCCGTGCCCAACGTCAGCTTGCCTGCGCCATTCTTCACGAGGTTACCCGCGCCACTGATGACACCGCCCAGCGTGAGATCGTTGCCGTTATTATCCACGGTGGCATTCACCAGCGATTCAATGGTGAAATTATTCGCCAGGCTCAATCCCGCCGCGCCGGATTGCAAGGTGCTGCTGCCGGTCATATCCACATCGCCCGTGCTGAGCGCGTTGTTGTTGCCCACTTTCAAAGTGCCGCCGCCGGTCAGGGTGGTGCCCACGGTGAGGGCAGCCGGGCCGTATGAATTGTTGCCCGACAAGGACAGGGTTCCCGCGACGTTGACCGCCAAGGTTTTCGCCGTGCTGGTGGAAGAAATATTGCCCGAAACCGCCAAAGACTTGCCACTGGCCACCGTCGCCGTGAGATTGTCATTCAAAGACACCGGTGTTTGAATTGCATTGGCCGTTCCGGCCGAAACGGTGATCGGCGCGCCCGCGCCTTTATTGTCCACCGTCAAAGTGTTGCCGCCGGAGACGACGAAGGAATTGCTGTTGGTGAAAGTGAGGCCACCGACGGTTTCGGCCACATTCAAATTGACCGTGCGCAGCGACGTGCCAACGCCCAAGGTCGCAGAGTCACCGGCCGCATGTGGTGCGGTGCCGCCGGTCCATGAACCCGGGGACCAGTTACCATCGGCGTCCACATTCCACGTGGCGTTCACACCCGAGGTGGTGATTGCCACCGTCACATAACCACCCGCCGCGCCAAACGCATAGGCAAAGCCTGCCTGCGGATTGCCGATGGACAGGCTGCCCGTGCCGGTGCCGCCAATGACACCGCTGTATTGAATAAGCTTGTAGGTGCCCACGGCGGCAAAGGGAGTGCCGTTGGTTTGATACAGGCTGATGGCACCGCCGTTGATGGTAAGCCCGCCGGAGATGGTGACAATCACCTGATCGTTGGTGGGCGCGGTGTCGAATTCAAAACTGTTGATGGAACCGGCATTCAACGTCAGCGAGCCGGTGGTGAGTTTCCCGGCCACCCCGTTGTTGCCCGGATCCAAAATGCCGCCGCTAAAATTCGTGATCGAGGCGACCGTGCCGGCACCCGCCAACGTCGCGGCCGAAGCCACGGAGACGGCGCTGTTGCCGAGCGAGCCGGTCACGTTCAACGTGCCAACACTGACGGTAGTCGTGCCGGTGTAGGTGCTGGCGCCGGACAACGTCAACGTGCCCGCACCAACCTTGGTCAACGACAAGGCACCGCCGCCCGCGCCATCCGTCAGCGTGCCGGCGAAAACATTCGCCGTCGCATTGCTGACCGTCAAGGTCGCCGGGGTGACATTGGCGTTGAGAACCACGGGCGTGCCCGCTGTGGGATTGGAAGTGAGGGCCAAGGCCGTGAGGCTATTGCCGTTCAGCATCAGGACGCCGGTGCTGCTAGCACCAAAGGTGAGATTTCTCGGTGTGGCCCCCAGTGCGTTGGCGTTGTTCAACTGGTTTGTTCCGGCATCAAACGACCAGGTGCTGTTGGTGGTGGGTGAATTGTCGCCCGCGAACACAATCGTTCCAGGACCGGCAATGTGGAAGACACCGTCCGAAGCGCCGCCGGTGATGGCGTTGGCAGTCAGCACGTCGCCGGGATTCTTCGTGGCCAAGGTAACGCTCGTGGCCGCTTGATTGCCCATGGTCACGTTATTGAGTGTGCCGCTGCCGTTCATCAGGATGGTGCCACCATTTCTGAGCGAAATACCGTTGTTGTTCAAGTTTACCCCGTCAATCTGCAATATTCCGGTATTGGTGACCACCAAGTTGGCAACCGTAATCAAACCCAGTGAACCGGGATCTTGAACTTCAAGCGTGCCCTCGCTGATTAAGATATTTGCCGGAACCCCGTCGCCGGCGCTGGTTTTTTGAGGAAAATCATTGGCACCAGACAACACCCACCGACCCGGGCCGAATTTCTGGAGGTGCACTGACCCGTTGGCTCCGGCGTTGTCACTAAAGCTGGCAATCGTATTGGTGCCCGTGTTGGATCCCGCGAGCAACAATGTCAGAGTCCTGGAACTGGCAGAATCATTGAATAATCCGGCGAAATAGAGCGTTGCCAACGAGGAGGCGGCGTTATTGGTCATCTGATAACCGCCGTTTGAACTGCTGGCATAATGGAAATGAACCGGGCCATTGAAGATGATCGGGTTGACCACCGTCGGTGACACATAAATGTTTTTTCCGATGGTGGTATTATTATAGGCCGCCGTCAGCTCCAGATTATTGCCTCCCGGCGCCCCGATCACATAGGCGCCACAGTTGGCTGAGTCAAAAATAAATCCGCCCACTTCACGGTTGGTGATAACCGTAAACGCCGGGTAAGTATTGGTGTTGACGTCCACCCAAATTGGATTTGCAGCCCCGCCGATTCCTCCCGACAAGGCATTGCTAAACGTGACAACATCGCCGTTCTGCGTGCTGCCGTTGGAAACAAAGCCACCGGGCACCCCCTTGGCAACCCAATTATTGGCGTTGGTCCAAGTGGCATCCACCGGTAAGTTAGTCCACGTCTGGCTGGCGGCCTGGACTTTCAGCGTGGCGGTCAAGGCCACGGCGGTGATTAATGCGGCCAGCGACGTGAAGCCGCGCCGGGGGACGAGTTGTAGGGATTGGGTTTTCATGGATGGATGTGTGGGATTTCTTATAACGAGCAAAACTGACGGCAAAACAGGTTTGGGGTTGAAACAAAGGGCATTGATTCTGAATATAACACGTTCTTCAAAGGCTGCCATCGCCAGTTCTGGTGATACTCAAACCGCAGTGGGTATTCCCCGGCGCGGCTGCGTCTGGCCCAGATGCTTGGCCACCGCTTCCGTGCGCGAGCGCACGTGCAGTTTTTCGTAAACGTGCCGGATGTGGGTGTGGACGGTGGCGTAGGAAATTTTCATGGACTCGGCAATTTCCTTGTAGAGAAATCCCTTGGCCAGGAGATCGAGGACTTCGGCCTCGCGCGGCGAAAGACTTTCCGCCTCGGCGGTGGGCGCGGGCGAAAACTGCTGGAACGACGACACGATTTTGCGCGCAATGTGGCTGCTCATCGGTGAGCCCCCGGCGTGGACTTCCTTGATGGCCGCGAGCAGTTCCGCCGGCGGCGTCTGCTTGAGCATGTAACCCGTGGCGCCCGCCGCCAGCGCGTTGAAAATGTGCTCCGTGTTCTGATACACCGTGAGCATGATGATCTGCGTGGCCGGCAATTGCGGCTTCAGCCGGCGCACGCATTCCACGCCATTGATGCCGGGCAGGTTGATGTCCATCAACACCACCTCGGACTTGGACTTGGGGATTTCCTGCAACGCCAGTTCCGCGCTGGCATGATGGCTCACGCAGCGGAACCCCGGTGAGCTGTCAATCAGCTTGACCAGGCTCGCCCGCACCTGCGCGTCGTCTTCAACAATGGAAACCGCAATGCTCATGCGTCGAATAATTATTTTAATATTTTCAATTCAAAGCACGGCGGATCGCGGGCGACGAATCAAAGTTGTTATCAGCACACTCTACTCCGCATATTCATCGCGGCCAATCGCCATAACTGGTGATGCCATGTAATCAATGGCCACGGACATTTCCACGCGCGTGCCCCGGCCGGCGGCGCTGTGGATTTTGCAATGCCCGCCGACGGCGGCGAGCCGTTTCTCCAGATTCGCCAGCCCGGAACCGGAGCTGATCCGGTCCTTGCCCAGGTTCAGTTCGCGCTGCCCAGCCACGCCCGGCAAACCCTGGCCGTTGTCCTCAATGATCAAGGTGAACGCTTTGGGTTCCAGCCGCAGCCGCAGCCAGACTTCCGTGGCCTTGGAATGTTTGACGAGATTATTCAAGGTTTCTTTCAACGCCAAAAATAAATTGTAGCGCAGCTCGGCATCCACCCGCGCCGCCGGCAACTGCGCCGGCAAGTCCATGCGGAACCGGATGCCGGCGACGCGCAGAAAATCCTCCGCATAGGCCGAAATGTAATCCAGCAGCCCGTCAAACGTGTCGTGCTGCGGATCCACGGCCCAGACGATTTCATCCATGGCCTTGGTCAGTTTGCGCGCGGAATCCGTGATGCGGTTGAGGTTTGCGCCGGTCTGCGCCGGGTCGCGCCGCGCGAGTTCGGTGAGCAGCGTGATCTGCGTCAGGCCCGCGCCGACGTCGTCGTGAATGTCTTTCGCGATGCGGGCGCGGTCGCGTTCGATGGCGTGCTGTTGCTGGAGCAGCGCCAGTTTGCGCCGGTATTTCCGCGTGGCTGCGCGCCGCGCACCAAACGAAATGCCACCGATGAAAATCACGCCCGCAATGACTTTGAACGTCCACGTCTGGTATAAATGCGGCTGCACCGTAAAATCCAGTTTCACGCCGGTCTCGTTCCAGACGCCTTCACTGTTGCACGCGATCACCCGCAGGCGGTAATCGCGCGGCAATAAATTGCGCAGTTGCAGCGTGCGCCGCGTGTCGATGTCCACCCAGTCGTTGTCCAGACCGTCCACGCGGTAACGGAACCGGGCTTTTTCGCCGGCGTCAAAGCTCAGCGCGGTGAATTGGAAATCCAGTTGTTTGCGGCCCGGCGGTATAATTATTTTTTTGGCGGAAAGGCCGGCCGATTCGCCGTCCACGGATAACTCCTCGATGACCACTTTCGGCGGCGGGGCCGGCGCGGTCAGTTCGTCCGGATTCACCCACACCGGGCCGCGCACCGTGGTGAACCAGAAGTGGCCGTCGGTGCCGCGCCAGCACGCCGGCTGGTAGCCGTCGGAACATTCCAGTGCCGGCATTCCGTCATGCACGCCGTAGGTGATGTAATCCAATTTGCTGGTTCGGCCGTCGGCGCAAGCGTTCAGGGCAAATTTGTCCACGCAATAAATTCCCTGGTGCGTGCCGAGCCAGATCCGGCCGTGTTTGTCTTCGAGCATTTGGCAGATTACATCCACCGGCAATCCCTGTTTGGCCGTGATGCGGCTGAACACGCCGTTGCGGAACCGCAGCAGTCCGCCGCGAAACGTGCCGGCCCACAAAGTATTGTCGCCGTCCGCCAGCAGCGAATAAATCGGCTGCTCCGCCATTGCGTCATTCGGGCGAAACGCGGTGAGCTGATTCGACGCGCAGCGGTAAAGCGTGCCGTCGTCCGCGCCCGCCCAGACGACGCCCGCCGCCGTTTCCACCAGCGCGCGCACCGAGGGCGTGGTGGTGGCGTTGTTGGTGCCAAGCAGCCAGCGCTGGTCACCGGCCCATTGCGCAATGCCCGACTTGGTGCCGATCCAGACCCGGCCGGCGTGGTCGGTCAAAATGCACTTGATGCCATGCACAACCCACGAGGCGCGTTGAATTTCGCCGTTGTAAAATTGATACAGATCTTCGCCCTCGCCCGCGCTCAACCACGCGCTGCCATCCGGCCGCGGCGCGATGGAAAAAATAAAATTGGCCGAGACGCTCGCGCCCACCGAGTAATGGGTCATGGCACCATTCGTCCACCGGCACAATCCGCCGCCGCCGGTGCCGATCCAAACCGCACCGGTCGCATCTTCCGAAACCGACAGCGCCGCCGTCCGCGCGGGAAAACCATCCGCCACGCCGATCGCGTGAAAACGCCGGTCGCGCAGCCGTGCGAGGCCGCCGTGCGTCGCGCCCACCCAGACGCCGCCGTCGCTGCTTTGAAACCACGCGCCCACGCGGTCGCTCGGCAGATTGTCCTGCGAGGTCAGCCGCTGGAAATGACCGTCCGGCGTGATGTGAAACAGTCCGTTGCCGTAATGATTGAACCACAAGCCGCCGTCGCGATCCTCGTGCGCGCCCATCGCGCGGTTCGATGCCGGCCCCAGCAGCCCGCGCCAGGCGGTGGCTTCAGCCACCCATTCGCGGCCCACCATTTTGCGGAGCCGGTCGCCGTCCAAAACCCAGATTGCGCCGGACTTCATCGGAAACAACAATTGCGGCTGCACATCCGCCTCGCCGTTGGTGGGCGTGATCGCTTCAAACTGTTTGCCGTTCCAGCGGGCAATTTCATTTTCCGCGCCGGCGAGAACCTGGCCACGCACATCCGCCACCAGCGAATAAATCTGGCTGCCTGCCAGGCCGCCGTCGTCCGGCAGCAATTGGTATTTGCCGGCGGCGAATTGCAGGATGTGGCCG
The DNA here is from genome assembly GCA_903884535.1 of uncultured Verrucomicrobia subdivision 3 bacterium. Taxonomy (GTDB): domain Bacteria; phylum Verrucomicrobiota; class Verrucomicrobiia; order Limisphaerales; family UBA11358; genus UBA11358. The sequence goes on along the minus strand of CAISEZ010000074.1, from coordinate 30,874 downwards.
TCGTGCGTCAGGAACCACAATTTGCCGGCGGCATCGGCGCATTGAAAAATCGGGTGCGAGTCCGGCGGCGCGTTGACCCGGTTCCACGCGGCTCCGGTTTGGGCCGGATCGCGCGACAACACTTCGCCGAACTGCGTCACGAACACCACCAAGTTGGACGTGGAAAATACCAGCGTCGTATGCAAATCAAAGGTCGGCTGGTCCGGCAGTTCCTCGTGGAAAACGCCGTTGCGATACGACGTCAGCCCGCCGCGAAACGTGTTGATCCAAAGCGTGCCCTGCACATCGAGAAACAAATCCTGCACGCGCGGCTGGCTCAACGCCCGCTCGTTCGCCGGATCTTTGGTGACAAACCGCGCGCCGTCAAACCGCGCCAACCCGTCGTAGGTGCCCACCCACAGATAACCGTCCGGCGTCTGTGCCACGGACGTGACCGTGCTGCTCGGCAGATTATTTTCCGTGCCCCAGCCGTCCACCAGATAATCGGTGGCCGCCGGCGCAGTCAGCGTTGCCAGCCAGCAGCCGACCGCGACACCGGTAAACGCGGCGCGGCGCAGTGGCGCTGGAATCAAGGGAAGTTGCAACCTTGAAAAAATAGCGCCCCGCTGGAAAAATGCCAACGCAAAGCAACTGGCGACATAAATCAAAGCGTGGTCGGCGCGACATGGGGCTGTTATGCCACTCTTGATGGCACTGGCTGCCCGCCGCCTTTGGCTTGATAAAAGATTTGGACGGGAGCAAAGTCGAGGGCGTGAACCGCAGTTCTTATTTCAAAACTTCATTGATTGCCAGCGTCCTGCTTTTAATCACGATTGGCGGCAGACTTGGCCATGCGGGAGAAATTCACGATGCGGCAGCAAAAGGTGACCTAGAAAAAGTTGCGTCGCTATTGAAAGGCAATCCTGATTTAGTTTCCAGTAAAGATACGAACGGTTGGACACCTTTGAATCGAGCAGCGAAGAATGGTCGGAAAAACATTGCCGAATTGCTGTTAACTTACAAAGCCGATGTTAACGCCCCAGACAATGACGGCAACACCCCGTTGCATAACGCGATAAAGTATAGAAAAAGAGAAGTGGTGGAATGGCTACTTGAAAACCATGCCGATATCGAAGCTAAAGACAAATATAATGATTGGACGGCCTTGCACATAGCCGCTGTTGACGGCTACCTGGAAGAATCGCAATTATTGCTGAGTCGTAAAGCCAATCCAAATGCTAAAGGTAAATATGATGTAACGCCTTTGCATCTTGCGGCTGGTCGGGGATACAAAGAGGTTGTTAAATTGCTTTTGGCAAGTGGGGCCGAAGTTAATGCCGTTATCACTATTCCCAAAATGAAGAGCATGACGCCTCTTGGCATGGCGGTTTGGGGAAAACAAACAGACACAGCTAATTTGATTCGTCAGCACGGCGGCCACGAATAATTTATTTCCAATAATTGGCCGAGGCGGCACGCCTCACCAATCCGTCTCGCGGTAGTCCTTCAGAAATTTTCCCCAGACGTGCGTGCCGGTGTTGAAGCCGGCGATGATCGGGTCCACGATGCGCGCCGCGCCGTCCACGATGTCCAGCGGCGGATGAAAGCGATGCTCCTGCACTTTGCGCTCGGCGATGTGCGCGGGGTCTTCGTCCGTCACCCAGCCGGTGTCCACGGCGTTCATGTGGATGCCGTCGGCGTGGTAATCGGCCGCCGCCGTGCGTGTCATCATGTTGAGCGCAGCCTTGGCCATGTTCGTGTGCGGATGCCGCGTGGTCTTGAACTTCCGGTAAAATTGTCCTTCCACGGCTGAGACGTTGACGATGTGCTTGTCGCGCTCCGGCGTTCGGAGCATGAGCGGCTTGAGCCGCGCGTTGAGAATGAACGGCGCGATGGCGTTGACGAGCTGCACTTCGAGCAATTCCACCGTGGGCACCTCGTGCATGAGGAAACGCCACGAATTGCGGTCGCGCAAATCCACCTGCTGCAAATCCTGGTCAAGCTGGCCCTGCGGAAACAAACCCTTCTGCGCTTCAAGTTCCTCGGCAAGGAGCGGCAATTGTGAGAGTGCGGCGGCATGAGTGAGGCCGGCAACTGGCGAAACATTTCTTTGAATGGCTGCCGGTCCACCGGCTTCCGGCAAGATGTGGTAGCCGCGCAAACCTTCGTAAGCGCCCAAGAGTTTTGCCGCCTCTGGTGGCAGGTCATGCAATGACCCCGTTTCGCGCTCCATCATGTGCGCGTAAAAATCCGGCGGCCGGCGCACGGTCTGACACGCATTATTGATAATGAAATCAAGGCGATGGCGCGTCGCGAGCAAATGCTTGCAAAAAGCCTCCACGCTCGGCGTGTGCCGCAAATCGAGTCCGAATATTTCGAGCCGATTTTTCCACTCATTGAAATCTGGTTCCTGCGAATAACGCACCGCCGAGTCGCGCGGGAAGCGCGTGCAGACGATGAGTTGGGCGCCGGCGCGCAAAAGTTTAATTCCAGCTTGATAACCGATTTTGACGCGCCCGCCGGTGAGCAGGGCCACGCGTCCGCGCAAATCCGCCGTTTCGGTGCGCTTGAGCCAATTGAGCTCGGCGCATTTCGGACACAGCTGGTCGTAAAAATGATGAATGGTTGAGTAATCTTTCTTGCAGATGTAACAGTTCTGCGGCTCGACGACTTCGCGGAAGTCGGGATTGTCGGTCACTTCCTCCTGAATAAAATTCTCCGGCGGAAACACATTCGGCGTGGTGAAAACTTTTTCCCGGCGCAACTTGCGGATGCCGGTTTCGTGCAGCTTGGACTGGTCGCGTGAAATTTTTTCCGCCTTGCGCAGCCGCGCTTTTTCCTTCACCAAACGCCGCCGCGATTTCACGTCGGGCGAAAAAATTTCCCGCGCCGCCGTGAGCAGTCGCGTGCGCTCTTCCTCCGAGAGTTGCGCGAGCACGGCGCGATTGCCGGCGGCGAGTTCCAGCGTTTTCATCGCCGACTTCAATTGCGCCGCGAGCGACTCTTTTTCGCCGCCGCCGTGATGTGAATTAGCAGACATTTATTTGGCCACAGAGATTAGCAGTCCGGCGCGAGGCGGGCGAATGAAAACCACGGCGCACCAAACAAGACTGGCATCCGCCATCATTTGCCGTAAATATTTCGTGTGCCCGTCATCGACCATCTTTTTTCCATCGACCGCATCCGCAAAGCCATCTGGCAATGGTGGTATCCGTTTCTGACGCGCCGATTGCTCGGTGAGGAAGTGCTGTTTCTGAATTACGCTTACGAAGAAAACCCGCCGATGGCCATTCCGCTCGCGCCGGACGACGAGCCGCATCGCGCGTGCATCCAGCTTTATCATCACGTCACCACTCAGATGGATTTGCGCGGGAAAAAAGTTCTCGAAGTGAGCTGCGGCCACGGCGGCGGCGCGAGCTATCTCACGCGCACGCTCCAACCGGCCAGCTACACCGCGCTGGATTTGAATTCAACCGGCATCCGCTTTTGCCAGGAGCGGCACCGCGTCGCCCGTTTGGATTTCATCCAAGGCGACGCGGAGGATCTGCCGTTTGAGGCGAATACATTCGACGCGGTCATCAATGTCGAGGCGTCACATTGTTATCCGAACTTTCCCAAATTTCTGGCCGAGGTCGCCCGCGTGCTGCGGCCCGGCGGGCATTTTCTTTACGCCGACTTTCGTTTTTGCGACCGGCAAGCCGAATGGGAAATGGCCATCGCCACGGCGTCGCTAAAAATATTGTCCCAGAAAAATATCAACCCCGAAGTGCTGCGCGGCCTCAATAGCAACTCACAACGTTCGCAGGCTTTGATTGCGCGGCATCTGCCAAAATTTCTAAATTCGCTTGGCCGCGATTTTGCGGGCACCCAAGGCTCGCGCATCCACCGAGCTTTGGTCAGCGGCGAGCTGTCCTACCGCTCGTATAGTTTTGCGAAGCCGGTGTAAAATTGTCCCCATTTTAATGGATGGACAAATTTGCCGATTCTCGCTTTCATGCGTCCATAACCCGATCCCGTCATGGCCAAATTGATCATCCATTCCGGCACGCCGCAGGCGCGCGAGTTTGAACTCAAACCGGGAGCGAACCGAATCGGCCGCGGTGAGGCCAACGACTGCCAGATCGCGGATCCCTCCGTCTCCACGCATCACGCGCAAGTCATCGTGGAGGGCGCTTCCGTCCGGATCAAAGATTTGAATTCCACCAATGGCACCTTCGTCAATCAAACGCAGGTAAGCGAAGGCATTTTGCAGCCAGGCCAACCGCTGCGGCTGGGCGGGGTGGAAATTGTTTTTCAAGCCGATGTTCCCGCGGGGGCGCCGACCGTTGCGCCGACTCCAGTCATCCGGATTAATATTTCCAGTTCACCGCCGGCGCCGTCAGCGCCGCCACCCACCGCCGCGCCATCGTCACCGGAAGTTTTTGCAGAACCGCCACCGGGGAAAACCGCGTGCAAATTTCATCCCAAAATCGGCGGCCAGTGGCTGTGCCGGAAATGCAACGAGTTGTTCTGCCCGGTCTGCGTGAGCACCAAGCCGTCGAGTGAAGGAATAATCCATTCCTGCCGGAAGTGCGGCACCACCTGCGTGCCCGTCAAAACCCAGCTTGTGGTGAGCAAGGAAAAACCGGTGGTTGTGTATTCCGACCAGATGCTGCTGATCCGCAGCCTCGGTTTTGGTTTTGTCGCCGCGCTGCTGGGCGCACTGATCTGGACCGGGCTTTCTTATTTGATGGGCGTGGATGTGCCGTTTATTTTCGCGCCGCTGGTCGGCGCGCTTTGCGGTTACGCCGTGAAGCTGGGCTGTCAAGACACGCCCAGCCCGGTTTTCTCGAGCATCGCGGCGGCGAGTTGCATCCTCGGTTCCGTGCTGGGCAAGTTCGGCATGATCGCGGTGACGCACCTGACCCTCAACACCAACACCACTTATTTCACCGGCGGGCTGGGGCTTGTGATTGCGATTTACGCGGCCTGGAAAATTGGCGGCGACGCTTGAGGCATGCTTAAACTTCACCGGAAGCAAGCTGAAACCGCCACCCCACCTTGACGCTGCCAGTGAAAAGCGACAAACTCGTTTTGCATTCCTAAACCAACTATGGCCACTAAAAGCATCATCAAACCCGCAAATTCACCGGCGGCTCTCGGCCCGTATAATCATGCCGTGCGCACCGGCGACCTCCTCTTTTGTGCCGGCCAGATCCCGATTGAACCGGCGACGGGCAATCTCGTTTCCGGCGACATCAAGGTGCAAACCGAACGCGTGTTGCAAAACATCAAAGCAATTTTGGACGACCAGAAACTCACGTTCGCCAACGTGGTGAAAAGCACCGTGTTCATGACGAACCTCGCGGACTTCGCCGGCATGAACGAAGTTTACGCAAAATATTTCACGGAGAATTTCCCGGCGCGCTCCACGGTGCAAGTCGCCGCGCTACCCAAGGGCGCGACGGTGGAAATCGAAGTCGTGGCGCATTTTTGAATTATGCCGCTTGGCGTTCAGCTTGCCATCGCGTTCGTCCTGGGTGGCGGACTGGGGTTGTTGATCGGCTGGCTGCTCGGCCGCGGCCGCGCGGCGGCGCCGACGGATTCGCGTTTGGAAAATGAATTGCGCCAGCAGGTCCTGCAACGGGAAAAAGATTTGGGGCTGGCCCGCGAACAATTGACGGAAACCAAAAGCGCTTTTGCTTCCGCCTATGCCAACCAAGTGGCCGCCGAAAAAATCCTCGCCGAGCAAAAACAGCTTCACGAACAAACCTTGCGCGACACCAAAGCCGCGCAGGAAAAGGCGCTGGCGGATTTGCGCGACACGTTCAAGGCGCTGAGCGCCGACGCGCTGAAACAATCCGCGCCGGAATTTCTGCGGCTGGCGGAACAGTCGTTTGGAAAATTTCAGGAGACGGCGAAGGGCGATCTGGCACAGCGGCAGGAAGCCATCAAAGGTTTGGTTGAGCCGCTCAAACAGCAGTTGGAAACCTACCAGAAAAATTTGCAGTCGAGCAGCGCGGCGCAGTCGTCCGCGCTGGGCGAAGTAAAAAAACATCTGGAAACGCTCGCGCAATCCAACCAATCGCTCGCGCAGGAAACGCAGCAGTTCCGGCTGGTGCTGCACTCGAATCAGGCGCGCGGCAAGTGGGGCGAGGAGACGCTGCGGCGCGTCGTCGAGGCGGCGGGCATGAGCGCACACTGCGATTTCACGGAGCAAACTTCTTCCGGTGAAAACCGTCCCGACTTGGTGGTGAAACTGCCGGGCGACCGGTTCATCATCGTGGATGCCAAGGTGCCGGATTTTGATTTTCTCAACGCGCTGGAATCCGCCGAGCCGGTGAAACGCGCCGAGGCGCTGGCGGCGCACGCGGCCAAATTGAAGGGCACCATCAAGGCGCTGGCCGACCGCGATTATCCGCGCCAGTTTCCGAACGCACTGGATTACGTCGTGCTGTTCGTGCCGGCGGAATCGCTGTTCAGTGCGGCACTGGAAGGCGACCATGATTTGATTGTTTGGGCGGCGGAAAAAAGAATTTTGCTGGCGACGCCGGCGTCGCTCATCGCGCTGCTGCGTTCCGTGAGTGTGAGCTGGCAACAGCACGCGCAGACGGAGAACGCGCAGAAAATCGCCGAGGCGGCGCAGGAACTTTTTGTGCGCGTCGTCAAATTCACCGAACATTTCGAAAAAATTCGCAGCGGATTGGAAAAGGCGAACAGCGCGTTCAACGACGCCGTGGGCAGCTACGAACGCATGGTTAAACCGAGCGGTGAACGCATCCAGAAGTTGAGCGGCATAACGGCGGGCAAGGAACTGCCGGACGTGCAGCCGCTGGACGCCACGCTGCGGCTGCCGCCCGTGTAAATTTGACCACGCCCCTTCGGGTGACCAATTTTTGCTTTGGATTTAGCAAGAAAGCGCGTGCCCAATTCTTTCATCCGTGGGAGAGTAGTTCACCATGCTGCAATGGACCGAACAATTTGCCACCGGAATCGGTCATATTGATCATCAGCATCAGGCCTTGATTGACAACATCAATCAACTGGAACTGTTGTTGGCAAACGTCAGTCCCAGTCAGGCGGAATATCATTTCATGTTACAACTGGTGGATTTTCTGGAGTTCTACGCCAAGAGCCATTTCAAAGTCGAAGATCAGTGCATGGAATCGTTTCAGTGTCCGGTTCACGGGAAAAACAAACTGGCGCACGCCCAATTCCTGACATTTTTTAATGAATTTAAAAATCAATGCCAGACCAATGGCTTGCGCCGAGAATTCATTGAAAAACTTCACGTGATGGTCAGCACGTGGATCATGGAACACATCTTGCGGGTGGATACCCAACTCAAACCGTGCATCAAGGGTGGCGTTGTGCCGACATAACCGCGCGATCCTAAACCGCGATTTTCAAATGCGTGATGCGGAAGACGGCACCGCGTGGCTCGTTGCCGACGCATTCAATCTCCCAGCCGTGCGCTAAAATTATTTGCTGCACGACGGCGAGGCCGAGACCGGTGCCTTTTTGGTGCGTGGTGAAATACGGTTTAAAAATTTCCTGCCGGTTTTCCGGCGCGACGCCGGGACCGTCGTCGCGGATTTCGAGCGCGCCTTCGGTGGCGCTGATGCGCTTGGAAACGAATTGAATCTGTCCGCCGCTGTCCGCCGCCTGGATGGCGTTGAATAAAAGATTGAACAGCACCTGCCGCAGCAGTTGTTCGTCGGCCTGGATCGTCAGCGGTTCGCCGCCGGTCTCGACGCGCAATTTTTTTTCGCCCAGATCAAAACTGACGGTGCGGACGACTTCGTTGATGGCGGCGGTGAGGTTGAGATTGGTGCGGCGGACTTCGCGCGGCCGGGAATAATCAATGAACTCGGTGAGCTGCGCGGTGACCTTGTCGGTCTGGTCCACGATGGTTTTGGATTGGTCACGAACTTCAGCGGGCGCGGCGGTCTGGCGCGAAATCATCTGCGCGAGGCCGCGGATGATGTTGAGCGGATTGCGCGTCTCATGCGCGAGGCCGGCGGCGGCGAGATTCATTTCCTTCAAGTGCGAATTTAATTCCGCTGCGCGCACGAGCCGGAGCTGGAGTTCGCCGGTGCGGGCATTGTTGCGCATAGCCAGGCCGGCCCCGAGCGCGGAAATGCCGGCGAAAAAAGCGATGACGCCGCGCAGCCAGAGATCGTGCGTGCAGACTTCGCGGTAATTGTCGGTGGACATGGCGAGCACGAGGCCATGCAACTCGCGCTTGGCAACGAGCGCCTTGAAGTCGGCGTCGGACATGCCGCGCATCCAGGGCGGCCGGCGATTGCCGCCACGCGGCCGGTCACCGCCGTCGGGCGGACGATTGCCGTCATTGGGCGGCGGCGTCATTTCACCGTTAGTCGGTGGCGGGGGAAAATTCGCGGCGGAAAATCCAACGGCATTCGTTTCGTCCGCGCGCGGCTCGCGCCGGGCAAAATCGCGGGGGCGCGACCCGCCGCCGTTCGTGAGGTTGCGCGGGAAGGACGGAATGACGACGGTGGGATTGGTCGCGCCTTCGGGGCTGACGCTCGCACCTTCAACGGGCAAAACAAACGTGACAAAATTATCCGACCAGCGCTCACGTTCGGCCAGGATTTCGCGAGAAAGCAAATTGGTGTTGCCCGCAGTGACGACCGGATCGCCATCGGTGTTCAATAGGCCGAGGGCGGTGAGACCGCTGATTTTGACGAGCGCATTGGTCCGGTTGCTGACCAACTCATTGAGCACGGGCTCGAGCCGCTCCTGAAAAATGGCACCGCGAAATCGGAGCGCCCGCGTGACCGCGCTCAGCGTGCTGGCGATTTCATGCGCGCGGTTGCGGAGGTCGGACTTGGCCGCCTCGACCACGCGCAAATGCTCCTCCACCTGCCACACGACCACCACCAGCCAGGCGCTGGCCAGCAGCGTGGCGATCAATTGGCCTTGGCGGACGGGTTTCATGCGTGGTGGGATTTAGGCCGTCGGCGGTGGAAAAGCCAATCGTTATTTTGTCTTCTTCACCGGCACGCGTTCGAGAAAACGATCCAGCTCTTGTTCGGAAATGGAATTGGTGATGAGCTGCGACTGGCCGGTTTCCTTGACGGCCAAGGCCGAAAGTTGCCGCGGCGCCTGGACAATGTGCGGCGTGAGGAACAAGAGCAGCTCGGTCTTCTGGTTGGCATTGGCGGAGGACTTGAACAAATAACCCAGCACCGGAATATCGCCCAGCAGCGGAATCTTGCTGTCGCTGGACGATTTGCTGTTCGAGATCAAGCCGCCGATGACCACCGTCTGCGAATCCGGCGTCACGACCACGGTGTTCGCGGAACGAATGTTGATGTTCGGCGCATACACCGGCGAAGATCCCAGCAGGCTGCTGCCGTAGGTGATGATCTGTCCAGGTGTTGACGTGTCAAGTTCCGAGGTCTGCGGCTGAAGAATCATTTCCACCAGCCCGTTGGCCCCGATGAACGGCGTCACATTCAAAATGATACCGACGTTCTGGTAGGTGCCGTTGATTGTCGGAATCGTGGTGCCGGAAGTCCCGACCGAGGCATACGCCACGCCGCTGGGCAGATACACTTCCTGGCCAACGACGATTTGCGCGAGCTGGCCATCACGCGCCAGTATGGACGGCCGCGACAGCACCTGCGATTTGCCGGCCTGCGCAATCGCCCGCAACGTCGCCGTGAAATCGCTGCCGAAAAACTGGTAAAGCCCCTGGGGATTGCCAGCCGAAGCCAGATTAAAATTATTTCCAGCCGTGATGCTTTGCTGAATCGGCGTGATGCTGCTGGGGATAATCGTGGTGCTTTGCGGCGTGGTTCCCGCCGCCGGCACGGTCGCCACGGAATAATTGGTCATGTATCCGGTGATCGCGGAAAAGTTTTTATTCAGGCCCGTGTAATCGCCCTCCACACCAAGGTCCCATTGATTATTGTGCTGCACTTCGAGGAACACGACCTTAATCAATACCTGCGGCATCGGCGCGTCCAGATTGGCGAGCACATTGCTGATCTGCTCGCTCGTCTGTTCGTCGGCGATGACCACGATGTCGTGCGTCTCGGGATTGACGGTGATGCTCGCGCTGCCGACGGTGCCGTTGTTGTTGTAACTCGTCTGGCTGGAACTTCCGCCGCCGCCGCGATTGCCGCCACCGCCAAATCCGCCGAAGCCACCAAATCCGCCGAAGCCGCCACCACCACCACCGCCGGGCCGCTGCTGCGCGAACAATGCCGGTGCGGTGCAAAACAACACCAGCGCCGCGAGACCGAAACAAATTTTCAAATTTTGCGTTTTCATAAAAATATTAAATCAAGGGTCGGGTGCCGGTTGATTAAAAAGCCCTCCCGGCGCCACCGCCACCACCGCCGCCGGTGCTGCCGCCGAAGCCAGAAGTGCCCGAGCTGGAGGAACTCGTGGTGGTCGAATTGTTCTGCACCCGCTGCATCAGCGGACTGGTGGTGGACGAACTGCTGCTGCCACTGCGCGAACTGCTGCTGCTCTGGAACATGGTCTGCAAGACCTGCGCCGCCTGCTGCGGATCGCCGTTGTTCATGTGAAACACGTAAACTTTCTGGTCGCGCGCTGACGGCACGTCGAGGTCTTTCATCATGCCCGCGATCTCCTCCATCAAATCTTTTGGCCCGCTGACGATGACCGATTGAATACGCGCGTCGGCCACCGCTGTCACTTGCGTCGCTTTTTTGATGCGGTCATTGGAACTACTTCCACCCGCAGCCGCCTGCCCACCACCACCGCCCATCATCCGCGCCAGAAAACCGCCGCCACCACCGCCACCGCCAAAACCGCCGCCAAACCGTGTCGGCGCTTGCGTGGTGTTGCCTGAAGACCCGCTCGGAAAAATATTGCCCAGTTCCGTCGCCACATCCGCCGGGTTGGCGTATTTCAGATGGAACACGCGGATTTCCGTTTCCGCCTCGGCGCTATTGTCAATCGCTTGGATGATTTCAGCCAGATGCCGGATGTTCGACTGCGTGTCCGTGATGACAATGGAATTGCCTGCCGAGTTCGCCACGATCGTCGCCTGCGACGAAACGAACGGCGACAAATCCTTCGTCAATTGTTCCGCCTCGACGAACCGGATGGGAATGATCTGCGTCACGATCTCGTCATTCTTGGGAATTTTTTTCGGATCGCTCTCCACCTTCACCGGGATGTTGCGCGTCTTCGCATCGTCCTTGTTCACAATCGTCAGCGTCCGCCCGTCGCGGATCGCGGCGTAACCATTTTTGTTCAAAACGGAATTCAGCAGATCCACCGCCTCGTCCTGCGTCATCGGATGGCTGCTGATGACGCTCACATTGCCGCGCACCTGCGTGTCGAGCACGATGATGAAACCCGCGGCGTCGCTCAAATAATTCAGGACCATGTCCAGCGGCGCGTTGCGGAAATTCATCAGCAGCGCGTTCGCGTTCGTGCCCGTCAGCGGTGGCGTGAAGTCGGAATTCACGGCGGCATGCGACGAGCCGAGCGCCTCCGTCGGCAGGATAGCCGTGGACTCGGCAGGTTTGCTGGCGGCCGCGGCTGACTCGACGGCGGCGACGGCGGCCGCCAAAGCTTCCGGCGATGGTGCCGCATCGGGTGCCGCGGTCTGGGCGCCGCCAGCTTCCGGCGGGGAAGCGGCCGGCGGTGTTTCTGGAGCGACCTGATCCGGCGCAGGGTTGGCGTTGCCATTGTCCGGCGGCGTTTGCGCGCGGGCGGTGGCGAGGAGACCGGCAAAACAAATTGCCGCTAAAAAATATTTCATGGATGTTTTCATTTGGATTCCTGTTCCCGTTTTTGCATGAGTCGTTTCAATATTTCTGCGGCTGCACTGTTGCCGGCCGCCGGGCCGGACGAAAGGGCCGGAGCCGGCAAACTATCGCCCGCCATCGCCGTCGCCGGTTCCGCCGCGCTGTTCCCGGCGGGCACTTCACCCTGCCCCGCCAGTCCCCAATGTCCGCTTTCCTGCCGCATCAGATCGCCGATTTTCAGCGTCAGATTTTTTTTGTCGCCGGCCTGCAGCGTCACCTGCGTCGGCGTAATTTCCGTCACCGTGTAACCGGCGATGCTCCCGTCCAGCACCAGGATTTTTTTCAAATCCTCATTGTTCCCGCTGAAAAAAGCGAACCGCCCCTTTTCGTAGCTCATCGTGCCGACCAGCGAAAAGGCCGGATTTGAATTCACCGTGGTCCGGCTGCGTGGCCGAAACGTGCGGGCCGTGCCCGGGGTGTGCGAAAAGCGGTTCGGATCAAAAATATTGCGTTCCGCGATGACACGGCTGAATGACGCGTAATCCGGCGACGCCCCGTTCGATTGAGCAGCGGCGTAAAAACCGTTGGCCAGCGCGAGCGCGAGCACCAGAAATTTTTTGGAATGTGACAATTTCATTTTTTGTTTAACAGCGCCAGGCCGTTGATTTGCAGCGCCAGCGTCAGTTGCTGTCCGGTGGCGTCGTGGCCGCTCAATTCCACCGAGTCAATCTTCAAAGCCGTCGGACCTCTTTCGACGTAGTAAAGAAACTGGCTCAACGCGCCGAGATCGCCCGCCGCTTCCACGCGGCAGTCGAGCGTCGAATAATTCGTCGCGTCATTTTTCCACTGCGGCATGATGCCTGTGATTTCCGCGCCGCTGGAGCGCGACCACGAGGTGAAGGCCGAGAGCACCTGCTGCTCCGCCGACGACGTGTTCGCCGGCAGCGCGTTCGCCTGCATGTCCGCCCAGTGGCTGCGGATGCCGGACTCGCGTTTGAGCAGATTATTTCCATCCGCAACCTTGGTGCGCAACTGCCGGAGGTGCGTCGCGCGGGCCGACCACCAATCCTGCAGCGGCGCGAAAATAAAATTGACTGCCACGAACAGCCCCAGCGCCGCGATGGTCAGCATCAGAAGAAATTGCTGCCGGTTTTTAATTTGCATTGGCACCTCCATATTTGAATTCAAACGTGAACTGCATCGGCGCCTTGCCGCGCACCTGCGTCAGGTGCAGATCGGAAACGCCCGGCGTCCGGTTGAGCTTGGCCTGCATCGCGAGCAGCGACGGATTGTCCTGCGCATTGCCGGAACAGCTCACCGAGCCGTCCTCGCGGATATCAATCGTCTTGGCCGTCACCACGCCGGTCTCGGGAAACGCCAGCGTGAGCTGATGCAAAATCGTCAAACTGTGAAACGTGTCGTCATACCACGGCCGATACTGGCGAATGTTGTCCTGGATTTTTTCCAGTTCGCCGACGCGCGCCGACATTTTCGACCACTGCGAATTCAGCCGCCACAATTGAAATTGCTGGAATAAAAATAGCCCGCCGATCAGCAGCACCACGACCGCCACGATCGAACCCGCCGTGCGCAGACGACCGGAGGAATACCGCTTGGCGAGCAGTTCCAGCAGCGTCGGCTTCGGCGGCAGAAATTCAAACGCCGGCTTTTGCGGGATCAGCGCGCGGGCCGCCAGACTGAACGCCGCTGACAATGTCGCGCCCACCGGCAGTGTCACGCCAAATTCGTCAGGCGCATAAGCCGTCACCACTTCAACGCTGAAACCCTGCGGCTCAAAACGCAGTTCCAGCTCGTCCGCAAGCTGGGTCGCCACTTCGCGCGCACCGAAAATGCGGATGCGCTTGACCGTCGCGCGCAGTTCCGCCGGCAATTGGCCGAGCGTGATGCGCGTCTCGCGCGCCACCACGTCCGCGTGCAACGTGCGCCGGCCGTTTTCATTTTCCACCGCGCCTTCAAACGCGCGCAGCGCCGCCACGCCGCCGCCGGCCGTGATTTGCAGCGACACCTGATTTTCGCCAATGGCAAACGCCAGCACGCCGTTCGAGGTTTCATCGGCCGGCGATTGCAGCGCCGAAATGGCCAGCGCAAAACTGGCCGGTTTTAATTTCGCCGCGATTAAAATTTGTTCCAGCGCCGCGAGCTGCGTCGTCGGAATGCCGGCCAGCAGGACATTTTTTTTGTCCGCCGTCAGCACGCTGCGCGAATCGGAAATCCGCAGCGTCGCCGGGTCGCACGGAAAACCGCGCTCGGCTTCAAGCTGCAACAGGCTTGCCGTGTCCGCGTCCGGCAACGGCGGCAATTCCGCGTGCGCCGTCAGCGCCCATTTCAGCGGCACGGCCACGGCGCAGTCGCGTTCGCGCACGCCGGCGGCATCAAGCTGGTTGCGGATTTCACGGCCCACCAGTTCCGGCGCGGCGGTCAGCGGATCGAGCGACAGCGTCACGGAAAAACTTTGGAGCAATTGTAGCGCGCCGTTCGTGCGCTTGAGCACCACGCCGTCGAGCTTGCTGCCGTCGAGTACCAAACCCAGCACGGCCGTCAGCTTTTTCGTTTTGCCGAATTTGAATTGGAAATCAGATTTCATTGCGTGTTGTTCGCGAGCCAGGTTTGCCGCGCCTTTTCGCCGATGGCCCAGCCGAGCCGGCTGAGGTCCTGGCGGTAAAGAATTTTGGGATAACCATCGCTGGTGTCGAAAATGAATTTCACGCGGCGATACCCGCGGCCATAAGCGCCAATGGCGGCAATGTCGGCGGTGAATTGAAAACTCCGCGTGGTGATGTAATCGCCGCGCCGCAAGGCCGCGATCAGCGAGTTGCCGCTGCCAAGCGCGTCGTAAACCCACGCGACCGAGCCGAGGCTGTTTGGGTTTTGCTGGCGGTAGCTGATGAGCTGCTGCGCTGCGCCGTTGGCGCTGGATTCGTCGCCGTTGTTCAAGCTTTCAAACAGCGCCGTCAGCACATCTTCATTCGCGGTGTTCACGTTGATGCGTCCGCGCAGATAAGTGAGGTTGGTGGTGCTGACGTCGCCGACAATTTTGGCGAAGTCGTCGGCGCTCATGGCCCCGAAGGTGCGGCACACGACGGCGAAATCAAACAGGCCGTTCACCGCGACCGCCGGCCGATTGCGCGGGTGCAGATACGTATAAATGCGGCTGGCATAACTATCCGGGCTGCTCACGCCATCGGTGCGGAACAAGGCGGTCAGGTCGCTTTGCCGCGCCGTGGCCACGTTGGTCCGCGTCGTGCCATCGGAATGAAAATTTGGTTCGCGCGTGTAAACCGTGACATATTCAAATAAGCCGGGATCGAGTTCGCCGTTGGCGTTCAGATCTTTTTCATTCGCGTCCAGCACGCCATTGCGGTTGAGGTCCTCGCCGGCCAGGAGATTCACATCCGCGCCGTAAACCAGCCGCAGTTCGTCCACGGTTTCAAACGGAGCATATTTCGGCAGATAACCGAGCGAGGTGTAATTCAGCGAAACCTGGCCGTTCGTGCCGCGCCAGTCGAGAATGGCCTGCGCAAAATCCGTCGTCATGTTCGGCAAATAGGAAAGCGTGTTGGTGTTCGCCGTGTTCAAATTGATTTTGGAACCTTCGTCAATCAAACCGAAATACGGCTCGGTGGAATTGCCCGCCGCCGGATCGCGCCCGATGATCCAAAAGTGCGCGTCGCCCATCGCCACGGCCGCTGCGGAAAATTGCGTGGGATCCGGCACCGCGCCGTTGGTCGCGAAATTTTGCAGCACATAACCGACGTAACGCGCCGCGCCCTCGATGGCCTGGTCCGCCGCGAGACCGCTGACGCGATTGTCCGAGGCCTGTAATTCGTAGGTCATCGAGTTCGCAAAATACAATGCGATGCTCACCAGCCCGACGCAAATCCAGAGCACGATGATGAGCACCGAGGCGTTTTCGCGCCGGGCATCATGTTCTAAAATGTGCGGGTTCAATTTCATTTCAGCCACCGGTGGTCGTCAGCACGGCGTTCGTGCGCGCGACCGCGTCAATCGGCACCACGATCTGGATCGGGTCCGCGTTCAAATTATTGTTGCCGGCCATCTGGATCTGCACGCGCACCGCCAGCGGCAGATTCGTGTTCACCGACGTTGCCGACGTGGTGTCCCAGGCATCCTGCCATTGCGCGCCGTCGTAGCCGGAAAATTTCACGCTCGCCACGCCGCTCATCATCAATTGGTCGGTCACGGTCGGTGTGCCGCTGCTGGACAATAAATTTCGCGTCACGCTGCGCACCAGGTCTTCACCCGTCGCCGACGTGCCGCCGGCGGAACGTTTCAATTCATACGTCACGCGTTGGATGTCGCCCCACGGCGCGTTGGCTTCCAGCGCGCCGGTTGCGGTAAACATTTCCACGGCCACCGGATCGCTGATGCCGGCGCTGCTGATGGCGCCGGCGCGGAAACCGCCGGATAAAATTTTGCTCGTGCCGTTCGTCGTCGTGACCAGACACTCCAGATCGCGGCGCAAATACGTCGTCGTCTGGTCCAGCGGCGTGGCGGCGTCCACCACGTCCGCCGTGGCGTCCCGCAGATGCAGTGCGGTGAACAGCACCGCGTTGACCGCGATGAGCACAAGGGACGCGATGCCGATGGCGAGAATCATCTCGATCAGCGTAAACGCGTTCGTATTGTTCATTGCGATTTTCACTATTGCGAACCCATGCCGGTCACCTGCGTCGCCGGATTGGCCAGCGTGTTCAGCGTGACCGAATATTCTTTGCCCTGCGCCGAATACTTCACCACCGTCGTCACCATCGAAAGCGCCGACTGCGCCGGCCAGCCCGCGCTCGACCGCGTCCAGCGGTATTCAATGCCGTTTTCCGTCACCGTGCCGTTCTGCGTGCCGCTGTTCCAATTCGTCATCACCAGACTTTCGTTCAACACCCGGTCGGCCACCCGCGCCGCTGCGCCTTTGCGGGCCGCCACTTCGCCCGCAAGACTCGCGATGTGCAGCGCCTCCACCGCCGTCGGCACGACGATGGCGAGAAACAGCAGCGCCGCCAGCACTTCGGCCAGGGTGAACGCCGCGCAATTTTTATTTTTCCGTGTCGCGAACTTCATAACCGGTCCGTCCCGACGTTTCGACCAGCCACCGCGAAAAACCGCCGGCATCCGTCAACTGGACGGTTTGCGGACTGCTCTCGTCCACTGTGCCGTCGGCCAAAAATTTGATGGCCGGCAAATTATTAAACGTCGCCGTTGCCGTGGTCCCGACGTTTATCACCGCAATTTGCAGCATCGAATCGAGCGTCAAATTTTCCGCCTTCGGGTCGCCCGCCGTGCCGCTGGTTTCTGCGGCGATGCCGTAGGCCGATTGCTTTTCATCAATCCACAGCATCATCGGCGCGCCTTCCGAAACCGCGCGGCTCTGCGCCGCGTGCATCAGCGCCGCCAGCCGCCGCGCCTCGGAATCCAGCGCCCGGCCCCGCACGAAATTCGACAGCGACGGCACCGCGATGGACGTGATCACCACCAGCAGCGCGAGCACCAAAATCAACTCGACCAGCGTGAACCCTCGCCGGAAATTCAAATGACGAAATCCAAATGACGAATCCCTGCCGGACAAACGCAGTTTTCGAGTTTCGTCATTCGTCATTCGAATTTTCATTTATTTCGCCCAGCTCACAATGTCGTCATCCGTGCCTTCCTTGCTGTCCGGTCCGACGGACAGCAGGTCATAGGAATTCGCGCTGTGCTTGCCGGGATAATAATAAATGTAAGGCTGGCCCCACGGATCGGCCGGAATCTTGTCCAGATACGGCCCGTGCCAGTTGCGCGCGTTGCCGGGCGCGACGAGCAAATCCTGGAGGCCGCTCGGGAAACGGCCGTTGTCCACCTCGTAGGCGCCGAGCGCGGACTTGATGCCGCCGTTGATGTCGGCATTGGCCGCGGTGACGCGCGAGCGATCGCTGACGCCGACGATGCGCGGAATAACCAGCGCCGCGAGAATGCCGATGATGGTCACGACCAGCAGCATTTCCACGAGCGTGAAGGCGCGGCGGAATTTGGTTTTGTGAATAGCGATTTTTTTGATTTCGATTTTCATAAAGTATTATTTGATGTATTCGCTCATGGACAACACCGGCAGCAACATGCCGATGAAAATGATGCCGATGAAGCCGGCGATTAAAAACAGCATCAGCGGCTCGGCGAACGCCACGGCAGTTTTCAGATTGCGGTCGAGATCTGTTTCGGTTTCCACGGCGATGCGGACGAGTTCGCCGTCGAGCTTGCCGCTTTCTTCCGCCACGGAAATCATTTCCAGCACCGAGCCGGGAAACAGCGTCCGGCAGTCCGAAAGGCTCTGGCCGAGCCGACCGCCCTGCTGCACGCGCTCGATGGATTGCGCCACGGCGTCCACGAGAATCTGGTTGCCGATGGAACGTCGCGCGACGTTCAAGCCCTGCACCAGCGGCACGCCCGCGCCGATCAGCGTGCCGAGCATCCGGCAGAATCGCGCCATTGCGAATTGCGCAATCAGCGGGCCGACGAGCGGCGATTTCAAAACGATGCCTTCCCAGGTGCGCTTGCCTTTTTCGGAACTGAACCAAGTCCGCACGAGAAAGAAAATCCCGACCGCACCCGCGCCGACGAGCAAGCCGTAGGAGCGCAGCAAATGACTCGCGCCAATGATGACCTGGGTGATCAGCGGCAGCGAACCGTGAATGCTCGCGAACACGCGCTGAAATTTCGGGATGAAAAACACCAGCAACACCGTCAGCACGACGATGGCGAGCACGAGCAAAATGCACGGATAGAGCATCGCCGTCATCACCTTCGATTTGAGCTCCTTTTCGCGCGATTGAAATTCCGCGATCTGCGCCAGCACCACGTCGAGAAATCCGCCAGCCTCGCCCGCCTCGACCATCGCGACATACACGCGCGGAAAGGTCTCCGGCGATTTCGCCATCGAGTCCGCGAGCGACAAGCCGTCAACGACCTGGTCGTAAACCGATTTCCATTTTTCGCGCGCCACCGGCGACGCGGCTTCCTTCTGCAAAATCACCAGCGCGCGGCTCAACGGCACGCCCGCCGCCAGCAAGCTCGACAACAGCCGCGTGAATGTTTCCAGTTCCTTCGCCGAAACTTTTTTGGAGCCAAACTTGAAAGAAATATTTCCCGCCGCATTTCCGGCAGCCGAACCATTCTTCGACACGGCGGAAAGTTTTTCGGTCAGATTCACCGGCCGCAAGCCGAGCGTTTCCATCTGCCGCAGCGCGTCCGGGCGACCGGCGGCATCGAGCACGCCCTCGGCAATTTTGCCGTCGGCTTTCAGCGCGCGATAGGAAAACGTGGGCATGATGAATTAACGCGCCACCGCGATGCTCGCCGCACTGTCAGGCGTTTCGCTCTTGGTCGCGCTCTCGACTTCTTTCGCCGTCGTGACGCTCAACACTTCCTCGACGGTCGTGATGCCTTGCGCGACCAGGCGCCAGCCGTCTTCGGCGAGCGTGCGCATGCCGCCTTTGCGCGCGGCCTTGCGGATTTGATCGGTGGAAGCGTTTTTCAAAATCAACTGGCGGATTTCCTCGTCGGTGTCCATCCATTCGAAAATGGCCTGGCGTCCGAAAAATCCGGTGTTGCGACATTCGCGGCAGCCGGTGGTGTGAAACAGCGTGACGCTCGCATCAATGCCGAGCTTGGCCTTGAACGCCTGCGCGGTCGCGGACGTGTCCGGTTTTTTGCAATGCGGACACAGCACGCGGACGAGGCGCTGCGCGAGCACGGCTTCTAGCGACGAGGCGACGAGATACGGCTCGACACCCATGTCCACGAGCCGCGTGAGCGCGCCGGGCGCGTCGTTGGTGTGGAGCGTGGAAAAAACCAAGTGACCAGTGAGCGACGCCTGCACCGCGATCTGCGCGGTCTCGGCGTCGCGGATTTCGCCGATGAGAATCACATCCGGGTCATGACGCAAAATGGAACGCAGCCCACGCGCAAATGTGAGCCCGGACTTTTCGTTGACCTGGATTTGGTTCACGCCTTTGAGCTGATACTCGACGGGATCTTCAACGGTGATAATTTTTCGGACCGAGTCGTTGATCTCGTTGAGCGCTGTGTAAAGTGTCGAAGTCTTGCCGGAACCGGTTGGGCCGGTGACCAAAATAATGCCGTGTGGCATCTTCAGCACGCGCTGAAAGCATTCCAATTCGCGCTTGTTCAAGCCGATTTGGGTGAGGCCACGCAGCGTGGAATTCTGCCGCAGCAAACGCATCACCACCGCTTCGCCGTGCAACATCGGAATGATGGAAACGCGGATGTCCACTTCGGCGGACTCGATGCGCACTTTGATACGACCGTCTTGCGGCAACCTTTTTTCCGCGATGTTGAGATGACTTAAAATTTTGATGCGCGAAACAATCGCCGGTTGAAACTGTTTCAACTGCGGCGGCACCGCGGTGTCTTGCAGCTCGCCGTCAATGCGGTAACGAATCTTGAATTCGTCCTCGAACGGTTCGAGGTGAATATCCGAGGCGCGCAACTCAATCGCGTCTTTCAAAACCTGGTTGACGAAACGAATGATGGACGCCTCGTCTTCTGCGCCGTCAATGTTTTGGTCCTCGGCATTGTCATCCACCACTTGGATGGTTTTCTCTTCGTCGAGCGTGCCGATGGTGTCCGCACCGACGCCGAGGCGCTTTTTCATTTCGCGCTGGATCGCTTCGCTCGACGCGAGCACCGGTTTGAGATTCAACCCGGTCAGCGTTTTCAACGCATCCAAACCTTGCGTGGCGAAGAGCCGGCTGGTGGCGACCTCGACGTGGCCGTTGACGCGGCGGACGGGCAGCAACTCTTCCTTGAGCAAAATGCGCG
The DNA here is from genome assembly GCA_903884535.1 of uncultured Verrucomicrobia subdivision 3 bacterium. GTDB lineage: Bacteria > Verrucomicrobiota > Verrucomicrobiia > Limisphaerales > UBA11358 > UBA11358. The sequence continues at coordinate 10,310 of CAISEZ010000074.1, read as the reverse complement.
CGGGAAAAAGGGAAAGTAACTGCCGATCCGGATCTATATCTTCGAGCGTTGTATAATTCAGCCCGTATTCAGCAGCCAGCCAGCGCAAAATTTCGTCCTCGGATTGCAGCGGCAATTTGGCCAGCGCATCCGCATCGAGCGACGAGAGTTGCCGCGACGCGACCATGCGTTCGAGCAACAGTTTGGATTCTTGAACCGGGGTGGCAGCCATGGAAATTTGATTTGCAGGAGCCGGTTTGAACGAGGTCAAGCCGGCTCCTGCGGAATTGTTAGTTCACCAAACCGAGCAGCGCCGCTTGCGCTTCCTGCTTGGTGGTCAGCACGGCTTTCAGATCCGCCTGTGCGGATTCGAGCTTGGCCTGCTTGGCTTTTTGAGCGGCTTTATATTTGGTGAGCAAATCCTTGATCTGCCCTGCGGGAGCGTCGTCATCAATCGCCTTCTGCAAGGCATCGCCTTCCGGATTGGCCGGACCGAAGCCGCGGCCGCCGCCGGGACCACCCTGACCGCCCTGACCGCCGCCGCGATTGCGGCCGCCCATGACACCCCGCATACCGCCAGCCATGCTCTCCATCCGCGCGGCAACCACTTTGGTGACCAGCGGTTCAACGGCTGCCCATTCCGTGTCATTGGTGAAGTTCAGACGGTCCCGAACGCCGTCCACCATCCGCTGTTGGAATTGCGCGGGATCAAAATTGCCACCGGGGCCGCCGCCTTGACGATTGCGGCGGTTCTGACCGCCGCCCTGGCCGCCATTGGTGCCGCCGTTGTTGCCGTTGTCCTGTGCAAAAAGACTGCCGACGCTCAAAGTCAGAGCGGCCGCGACTGCGCACAGCGTGAGAATGCGATTTAATTTCATGATAGTTGTTGTTTGCTTGTCTGGTTTATTTTTGCGAACGACACACGCGTGTCATCTGCCTGGTGCGAGACATTGCCACGCAAACATCATGCCAATCCGAAACCCCGCATTTCCCAATGAACCGCAAAATCGAGCCGCGCAAATTCTGCACCGGCAAAAATCAGCTGCGCAGATCTTGCGCAACTCGATGACAACTAGTTTTGAAATACCCCTATCTTTAACCGGACTCCCGGCCACTTGAAATGTGACCGGTCCAAAAAAAATCCGTTCTCCGGTGAGAGAGAACGGATGGATGAATCTGGCCGCCGGAATCTCCGGCGGGTTAGACTTAAGCCGTTTTCTTGGCGGCCTTGATCTTGGCCCAGCGCGCCTTGGCGGCGGCGGAAATCTTGGCCTTGGCGGCGGCGCTCATCGTGAATTTTTTCTTGGTCACGGGCTTCACGGCTTTCACCACGACTTTAGCCGCTTTGGCGACTTTGACCGCGGCGGGCTTGCCCGACCGGACCTTGGCCCAACGGGCCTTGGAAGCGGCGGAAATTTTCGCCCGGGCGGCGGCGCTCATTTTGGAACGGGTTTTAGGCGCGGCGGCGGCGGCAGCCACGGCCACTTTGGCGGCTCCACCCAAAATTTGGGCGAGCTGTTTTTCCAGAGACTGGATTTTTTCCTTCAAGCCAGCGGCTTGACGGAGTTGTTGGACGGATAGGCTAGTAATTGAACTCATGTTCAAGTTAATAGAGGTTTTTCGTGGAATAGTCAATAGCTTAGTTAATATTCCTCACTACCGGAGGCATCAGAATCCCGTTCTACAAATCAGGAATTCTTTTATTATAGTCGTCACTCAGACCAACGAAAACGGGCCAGACAAGGCGGCTCTATTCGTGGGTTCCCGCCACAGCCGGCTGCTTCAGCCGAATCCAAACCGACATCATCAGTTATTAGTTGGAGACCAGACCGACACTATCCCGGACCGCAGAAAACTTGCCTTATGGGCATTCTGGGAGCACTCAGAAAACCTGTGTTTACAGGCAAATCACGGCAGCTCTGGTTGGCTGCAGCCAAAAACAAGTTTTGCAGGATTCACTATTCTTGCATTTTCGCATTTGCATTCGGCGCGGTTTGTTTCATCTTCACGGCCACGAAATTTCTATGGCTGAAAATCCGAAGCACAATTACGACGAGAGCAAGATCAAGACGCTGTCCTCGCTGGAGCATATCCGGCTGCGGACTGGCATGTATATCGGCCGCATCGGCAACGGCAATAATCCCGACGACGGCTGCTATGTCCTGCTCAAGGAGGTGGTGGACAATGCGATTGATGAATACATCATGGGCCATGGCAAAGAGGTCGCCATCAACCTCGAAGGCAATCGCGTGTCCGTTCGCGATTATGGTCGCGGTATTCCGCTGGGCAAAGTCGTGGACTGCGTTTCCAAGATCAATACCGGCGCCAAGTATAATGACGAAGTTTTTCAGTTCAGTGTCGGTTTGAATGGTGTCGGCACCAAGGCGGTCAATGCGCTGTCGAAAAACTTCTTTGTCCGCAGCCATCGCGATGGTGAATTTGCCGAAGCTTCCTTCAAACAAGGCAGATTAAAAAAGGACGATGCCGGCAAAACCAAGGAACCGAACGGCACCCTCATCGAGTTCGAGGGCGACCCGGAAATTTTCAAGGACAGCGAGTTCCGGCTGGAACACATCGAGCGGCGGCTGCGCCATTACAGCTATCTCAACACCGGGCTGAAATTGATACTCAAAACGCCGGAATTGACCGAGCCGAAAATATTTCAGTCGCGCCACGGGCTGATGGACCTGGTGATGGAAGACTTGGAAACCGACGGTGCGGAACCGTTTTATCCGCCGCTGCACTATACCAGCAAGACGTTGGAATTTTGTTTCACGCACAGCAATAGTCGTTACGGCGAAACTTTTTTTTCGTTCGTCAACGGCCAGTTCACCAGCGATGGCGGCACGCATTTGAGCGCCTTTCGCGAAGGTCTGCTCAAGGCGGTCAACGAATACGGCAACGCCAAATACGAAGGCGATGATGTGCGCGAAGCGATGGTCGGCGCGGTGGCTATCCGGTTGAAAGACCCGGTATTCGAATCGCAGACCAAGAATAAATTAGGCAATACCGAGATCCGCACTGAACTCGTGAACAATGTGCGTGAAGAATTGTTACACTTCTTCAATCGTAACAAGGCCATTGCGGAAAAAATTCTGGCGAAGGCCGAAGACACGCGGCAGTTGCGGAAGGAACTTCAGGACGTGAAGAAGCTGGCGCGCGAACGGGCCAAGTCCATCACGATGCGGATTCCGCAGTTGAAAGATTGTAAAAACCATCTCGACAAAAAGAAGGAAAAGGGCAAGGGCACGATGGTATTCATCTGCGAAGGCCAGTCAGCGGCCGGGTCTATCACCAGTTGCCGCGACGTGAATAACCAGGCTGTGTTTGTGCTGAAAGGCAAACCGCTCAACGTTTGGGACCTAAAGCGCGACATAATGTATAAGAACGACGAGATGTATCATCTGATGCAGGCGCTGAACGTCGAAGATACTCTCGACAGCTTGCGTTACGACAAGGTTATTCTCGCCACCGACGCCGACGTGGACGGCTTGCACATCCGCAATCTGATGATCACTTACTTTTTCCGCTTCTTTGATCAGCTCGTTCACGACGGACATTTGTTCGTGCTAGAGACACCACTGTTCCGCGTGCGCAATAAAGAGAAGACGATTTATTGCTACTCTGAAGCCGAACGCGACGCGGCGGTGAAAAATCTCGGCGGCAAACCGGAAATTACTCGCTTCAAAGGTCTCGGTGAAATCAGCCCGAAAGAATTTGCCCAGTTTATCGGCAAGGAAATGCGGCTGAACAAAGTTGAGCACGCGTCCAAGCCGGACGTGACCAACATCCTGAATTTCTACATGGGCAAGAACACCCCGGAGCGCAAAGACTACATCATGGAAAACCTGGTGGTGCCGGTGGAAGACTAAGCCGACAAAAACCGTTCTCTTAATTTCAAATCATGTCAGCCAAGAAAAAGAAAGAATCAGGCCAGCCTGAATTACCGATTGAAGGCGCACAACCCGGCGGGCCGGAAACTACGGAAATCAAAAACACCCCCGCGAGTGAAACCGGTGAAACGCATGTGCTCGCCGAGGTGGTGGAAGTGGTCGCGCACAAGCCGTTCGCTCCTGGAAAACTGGAACTGGCGCTGCATCGCCGCGTCAACACGAGCTTTCTTGAATATGCGAGCTACGTCATCCGCGACCGCGCGATTCCGCATCTGGCCGATGGCGTGAAACCGGTGCAACGGCGCATTCTGTGGTCGTTGCATCAGAATGACGACGGGCGTTTCATCAAGGTCGCGAACGTAGTGGGCGACACGATGAAATATCATCCGCACGGCGACGCTTCGATTGGTGACGCGCTGGTGGTGCTGGCCAACAAGCGTTATCTCATCGAAGGTCAGGGAAATTATGGCAACATCTACACGGGCGATCCCGCTGCCGCGCCGCGTTATATCGAATGTCGTTTGACTGAACTCGCGCGCACGGAAGTTTTCAATGACTCGATCACGGATTTTGTGCCGAGCTACGACGGCCGCAACAAAGAGCCAGTGACGTTGCCGTGCAAACTGCCGCTCTCGCTCATGCTCGGCGCGGAAGGCATCGCGGTTGGTTTGAGCGCGCGGTTGTTGCCGCATAATTTTCCGGAACTGCTCGAAGCGCAGATCGCGATTTTAAAAAAGCAGCCGTTCAAATGTCTGCCGGATTTTCCGACCGGCGGCCTGATGGACGCGCGCGATTATCAGGACGGCAAAGGCACGGTGAAAGTCCGCGCCAAGATTAAAACGAAGGATGATTCGACGGTCGTCATCAAAGAAATTCCGCCGAGCACCACGACGGAATCACTCATCGCTTCGATTGAGGACGCGACGCGCAAAGGTAAGTTGAAGGTGAAATCCATCAACGATTTCACGTCGGAAGATGTCGAGATCGAAATCAGGTGTCCGCAGGGCGTGGACGCGGAAAAATTGGTGGATGCACTGTATGCCTTCACCGATTGCGAAGTCTCGCTCAGCAGCCGCATCATCGTCATCAAAGAGAATCGGCCGGTGGAATTGACCGTGAGCGAAGTGTTGCAGGAGAACACGGCGCAGCTCGTCGAACTGCTCAAGCGTGAGCTGGAGTTGAAGCAGAGGCAGCTCGAAGATGAACTGCATTATCGCACACTGGAACGGATCTTTATTGAAGAACGCATCTATAAATTGATCGAGAAGTGCAAGACTGGCGAGGCGGTGACGGCGGCGGTGTATGAAGGTTTTATTCCATTTAGGAAACAGCTCGTGCGCGACATCGCTGATCCGGACGTGGAGAAATTATTGCAGGTGCGCATCCGCCGCATTTCGCTGTTTGATATCAACAAACATCGCGAGGAAATGGATCAGGTCAAAGCGGATCTGGCCGACACGCAGAAAAATCTCAAGAGCCTCACGAAATACGCCATCGGTCATCTCGAAGTGTTGCTTGAAAAATATCGGCCGATTTATCCGCGCCTCACCACAAAATCCGCGCGCCACGAAGAAGTGGACGTGAAAGCGGTCGCGTTCAAGTCGTTCAAAGTGGCTTACGACCGCGAGAGCGGCTACGTGGGTTACAAAGTTTCCGGCGAGGAATTCAAAGTTGAATGCACGAAGTTCGACAAGATATTGCTTGTGTTTAAGGACGGCACTTACAAGGTCAGCGAACTGCCGGAGAAATTATTTGTCGGCCAGGAATTGTATTACTGCGGCATTCCGGATCGCGAAAAGATTTTCACCTGCGCCTACACCGACCGCGAGGCAAGCTATCTAAAGCGCTTCACATTTGGGGGCACGATTTTGAACAAGGCCTATTCGTGTATTCCAGACAAGTCGCGCATTCTGTATTTCGCACCGGAGACGCCGAAGATTCTTTACGTGCGCTACAAACCCGCGCCGCACCAGAAAGTCTCGCAACAGACGTGCGATCCGTCGCAGGTGGATGTGAAATCGCCCAAAACGCTGGGCCGGCAGATTTCCATCAAAGACATTTCGTCCGTCACCGCCGAGCCAACGCGTGGCTGGGACGAAAAAGAGGCGACGACGAAAATTATTTTTGCCTGACCCAGATGGAACGGGACACTTCAGACCAGTTGCGAGGTGACGCCTGTCGCCTTTTGGCTGACCAAGTCGTCGCCGGCGAGCACTGGCGGTTTTGCCTGCAATGCGGGCACGAGCTGATCAACGAGAAATGCAAATTGCGCTGTCCGCACTGCCATTATTTCATGAGCTGCTCGGACTTCGATTTTGCAACCTGATCGGACGGTCGCGATCATTTTCTTCGTGTTCAATCGCGTGATTCGTGGTTAAATCTCCCCGCCCATGAACGAGTGGAACATTCAGTCCCGCGCGCACGCCTGCGAGACGTGCACCCAGCCGTTTGCCGACAAACAGCCGTATCGCACCATTTTGCTTGAAGAGAAAAACGAACTGCGCCGCTCGGACATCTGCGAGCCGTGTGCGCAACAAGCCGGCGACCCGCGCAGCCGCGACGGTTTCATCTCGCAGTGGCACGGCATTTACGAAACGCCACCCGCGCAACCGGTTGACGCCATCCAAAAAGAAACCGCCGAGACGGTGCTGCGCAAGCTCATCGAGCAAAACGAGCCGCGTTACGCGCCCGCCGCCTACATTCTCGCGGTCATGCTCGAACGCAAACGCATTCTCAAAGTGAAGGACCAGATCAAGCGCGACGGCCAGCGCGTGTTTGTCTACGAACATCCGAAGACCGGCGACATCTTCACGATTGCCGATCCGAATCTGCATCTCGACCAGTTGGAACAAGTCCAGCGCGACGTGGCGCAATTGCTGGAACACGGCTTGACACCGCCGCCGGTAGCGACGGAAACGCCGGCGCTGGTCGCGGAGGAAAATGCCGAAACCGCGCCGCCGGTCGAATCCGCTGCGGCAAATTAAAATTCCGTGTCCACCCTCGCCGAACTCCAACTGCGCCTCGGCTACCAGTTCCGCGACGAAAATCTGCTGCGGCTCGCGCTCACCCATCCGTCCGTCGCGCATGAGCAAAACACGCCGACACCGCACAACCAGCGGCTGGAATTTCTCGGCGACGCCGTGCTGGGCCTCGTGCTCACGCGCGAACTTTACGAAAATTTTTCCGAGGCGGACGAAGGCGCGCTGACCAAGTCGCGCGCCAAACTAGTGAACGCTAGTTCACTGGCCGAGCACGGTCGCGCACTGAATCTGGGCGCGCACCTGGTGATCAGCCGCGGCGAGGAAAACACCGGCGGACGCGAGCGCGCCTCCACGCTGGCGGATGCGTTTGAGTCGGTGCTCGGCGCGATTTTTTTGGACGGCGGTTTTGACGCCGCGCGCGAATTTATCTTGCGCGAATTCAGCGCCAAGTTCGGCGAGCTGGGCGAATTGCCCGGCATCGAAAATCCGAAGGGCGAATTGCAAGAGCTGTTGCAGTCCAAATCGCCGACGGCTCCGGAATACCTGCTGGTGGCGGCGAGCGGCGCCGATCACGACCGCGATTTTGAATGCGCCGTGCTGCACGTCGGCGTGGAGCTGGCGCGTGGCCAAGGCAAGAGCAAAAAAGCCGCCGAGAGCGCCGCAGCCCTGGCCGCATTGAAAAAATTGCGGGAAGAAACCACCGGTTGATTTTGCCACAACACTGCGACGGAAATTCGCCAGTTACAAAGTGTCTGGTATATATGGCAATGATGTTAGACTGTCTTGCTTGAACGGATATGGGTATGATTTTCAGAAGAAGTTGTATGAAAATAAATTTTCTTAAAACCTTGGTCGTATTCACCGCCATCGCGTCAGTATTGCCGGCCAAAGCCGTCACGCTCACGGTGTCGCCGGCGGTCGTCAGCAACACGTATCCCGGCGTCATCACGCTCAACATCACCGGCCTGACGAACACGGAGCAGGTGGTGGTGCAACGCTGTTTGACGGGAACGCGAACGGCGCGATTGATGCCGGCGAGGTGCTGATGGAACAGTTCAAGATCAAGGACGGCGGCGCGATGGTCATCAGCGGCGTCACGAATCTCAACGTGCCGTTCGACAGCAACGCCACGACCGGCGCGATCACGACGACGTTGAATTTCGCGGCGAGCCTGGCGATTGAAAACATGACGGGCCATTTTGTCTATGCCGTCGCCAGCCCGACGGGCCGGTTCGCGCCGGTGACGGCGTCGTTCACGGTGACCAACGGGGCCTTGAATCAGTCCATCAGCGGCGTCATTTACAGCAACGGCGTGCCGCTGCCTTACGCGTTCGTCGTGGCGCAGGACACGCAGGCGCAGAATCCGACGGGTTCGGCGATCGCGGATGCCAGCGGACATTATCTGCTGGCGCTGCGGCCGGGCAGTTACGCGCTCATCGGGTCGGCGCCCAATTGTTACCTCGACCAGAATGCCGCGCCGTCGTTCACGCTGACCAACGGATTTTCTGCGACGAACAACTTGTTTTTGACCGGCGGCGGGACGAACACGATTTCCGGCAGTGTGTTTGACGCGGCCAACAGCAACGGCATCGGCGGCCTGCTGCTGCAACTGCAATCCGGCTCCCTGTTTGCTGTCGCGTTCACGGACGCGAACGGGAATTATTCCGCCGCCGTCCCGCCGGCGTTCTGGAAAATCCAGCCCACCAAGGAGCGCCTCGCCCGCCGTGCCTATGTGCTGCCGGAGGCGACGTTTCAAGTGGACACAACCGGCGGCAGCGTGACCAACGCCAACATCGCCCTGCCGAAGGGCAACGCGCTTTTCTACGGACGCATCACGGACAGTTTCAACAATCCCTTCGCGAATGTGGAGGTGGACGCGGGCACGGATAATGGTTCAGGCTCCACTTTTTCCGCGAAGGGTTACAGCGACCAGAACGGCTATTACACGGTGGTGGTTTTGGGCGACGTCACCAACTACTGGAACTGCAATGTGAACGACGCCAAAAACACCGCCATCGCCAGCTACATCGTGAACACGTTCAACAGCACGACCAATGTTCCCAACCAGTTGAACCTGCAAAACTTCATCGCCCTGCCCGCAACAGCGGCCATCTCCGGCCATGTTCAGAGCAGCACCAACAATCCGATCATTGGCGTCCAGCTCAACGCCAACGCCCTCATCGGCGGCAACAACTATCAGTCGCTCGACGCGACGACGGATGGTTCGGGAAATTATACGCTCGCGGTCGCGGCGGGACAATGGAACGTGCAGTTCCTGACCGGCGGGCATGATTCTGGCAGTCTGGACGTGCAAGGCTACGAAGATCTGACCGCGCCGCATGTCGTGCCGGTGCCACCGACGAACGCCGTGCTGAACCTCACGGTTTATCCCATCGGCACGCCGGTCGTCGCGTCGCCGCAACGTCTTTCGGCCACGCAGTTCAGCTTCACCGTCAGCGGCGCGACGAATGTGAGCTACACCGTGCTGGTTTCGACGAACCTGGCTTCAACCAACTGGCTGAATCTGCTTTCATTCTCGCTGACGACCAATCCGTTTCCCGTCGTGGACGTCAGCGCGACGAACAAGGCGCGTTTTTATCGCGTGCAAAAGAATTAGCCGCCGCACCTTTTTAAAAACTCCGCCTCGTCCAAAATCTTCACGCCCAGTTCCTGCGCCTTGGTGAGCTTGGAACCGGCTTCGGCACCGGCCAGCACAAAATCCGTTTTCTGGCTCACACTGCCGGTCACTTTGCCGCCAAGCGCTTCAATCTTTACCGTGACTTCCTCGCGCGTCAGCGTCGGCAGCGTGCCGGTGAGCACAAACGTCTTGTCGGCAAACACGCTGTTTATGCCGTTGGGTTGCTGGAAAGCGAAATCAAATCCAAAACCTGAATTGCGTAACCGTTCAATGACTTTGCTGAGAACCTCGGCTGGCAAGTCTTCCTGTAAAATCCGAAAAAGCGTCGCTTGTTGTTTTCGCATTTCATCCAGTTCATCTCTTAACCGGATGGTTTGGTTGCTTTGGGACTGGCTGCCAAGCTTCACCCATTTTTCTTCGGGTAATTCAGGGTTTTTTTGAAGGGCGTCAAGCCAGTGTGCTTCTGAAACTACTTTGCAGTAGGCCCCGGTTCGCTTGCACTCCAGTGTTTTCTCTATTTTTCGCCCATAACCTTCGTGTGCCCATGAGCCCTCCACGAAAGTTCCGATGACCAGATAATCCAAGTCGTGATTGGGATGTTGCCAACAAATGCCGCCACGAGCTCGGACGGCTTCTTCGCACTGGTCACGATTGCCGCCAGAAAACTCAAACACACCCGTTAGCAGTCTGTTGAACTACGGGTGAATTTTCGGACCTGCAATTTTTATGGGTGAAATTTTCAGAAATCGGCGTGGGAACAGCAGTAACGTTTGTCCCAACCGAGGCCGAAATCCGACCGCTGGGCTGACGGAAAGTTGC
>CAISEZ010000073.1 GCA_903884535.1 uncultured Verrucomicrobia subdivision 3 bacterium | reverse complement strand
GCATCACCACTGAATCGGTAGATGCGATTGACACCATTGAGAAACTTGTAAAAGAATACGACGTTTGCGTCGGTTTCCACGACCATCCACGCAAACTGAAAGATCCTAGCTATAAGATGTGGGATCCAAATTACGTTCTGAGCGTGGTCAGCCATCGCGATTCACGCGTTGGTTCATGTGCCGATGTTGGCCACTGGGTGAGATCCGGTTTGGACCCTATTAATTGCCTTAAAATCCTCAAAGGTCATGTCATAAGTGCACATCTCAAAGACCTGAACGAAAAGTCGCCCACAGCGCACGATGTGCCATTTGGCACCGGCGTTTCAAACATGGCGGGAATTCTGAGGGAACTAAAACGTCAGAATTTTGTCGGCAATGCTTCCATCGAATACGAATTCAACTGGACTAATAATGTCACCGACGTGGCTCAATGCATTGGCTTTGTGCGCGGCCGTGGTTAGCCGGGCTGGTGCGCGTTCTGCAATATCTGCCACCAAATCATCCCTAGCGGCCCCGCTTTAAGAATGCAATTTAGAAATTCAACTGTTCCGAGGAAGCTTAAAACCGATACACCTCGCTGCCCGCGAGCAAGAACGCTCCGACGCCGTATACTTCCGTGGATTCAGGAGTAAACCGTTTTGAATCCGTCCCGATCGGTTGGACATGCGTTAGCTTGCCCTTGCCATCCACGCAACTGACCAGCGCCGCCCATGCTTTGAGCACTGCGGGTTCAAACTGGGTTTTTTGTTCAACACCCCACGCGAGCGCAGGCTCGCACGCCAGAGGCCATCCGTTTGTTGACATTCCAAGATCTTCGCAGACATTTCTTTGAATCATGCCAAGCCGGTTAAAATGACAGCGATCTCGGAAATTGCCCACACGACCTGGGAGCCGGTTTTTAGGCGAACGAACATTTATAGAATGAAAATGCGGCGCACACAAACTGTGTGCGCCGCAGAAACGACTTGCATTTTGGAACACGCTGGTCAATTGAGCGTTTGCGGGGCAGGTGGGGCAGCGGCGGTCAATGCCAGTTGTTCTTCCAGCGTATTCGTTCCTGCACTAATTTCCAGGCGAGGAGAAAGACCTCTTGGCGTTTCAGCAACAATTCGTCGGCCGTGCCCAGATATAGGCGCAGCGCATCTTCCACGACTGCTGACCTGCCTGCGGAAAACTGTCCCAGGACTAACTTATTGACTGGACCAGAAAAACGAAGCTGGTCAAACTCACATGAATTTAATTTGTTGGTTTTCGCAAGTGGCTATGAGAAAGCAGGTTCACCCATATCGTGCGCATATTGTGACAAAGTTATGCCTTCAGTCACAAAAAAAACTATTTGAAAAGGGGAAATGGTCGGAGCGACAGGATTTGAACCTGCGACATCTTGGTCCCAAACCAAGCGCTCTACCGGGCTGAGCCACGCTCCGAACCGCAGGCATCATCCCATGATTTTTCCCCGGCGCAATGAAATTCACGTCCAAGTTCTGCTCGACGCCTCCCGCCGGCACCGTTAATTTCTGGGCATGTCTTTGGAATCGGCCGCGTCCCACAAAAAAATCAACCTCCGTCGCCCGGATATTATGACGGCGGTCCAGGCGCAGGTGCTTACGCATTATCGCAGCGAGTTGGTCGAACGCATTCGCGCCAATGGCGGCGTCATCGCCACCAGCGAGCTGACCATCAAGCTCGCGAAGGAATTTGGTTTTTGCTACGGCGTCGAACGCGCGATTGACCTGGCCTATGCCGCCAAGAAATATTTTTCCGAAGTCTCACCGCACACGCCCATTTATCTGCTCGGCGAAATTATTCACAACCCGGAGGTGAATGATCAGATCAGCAATCTCGGCATCCAGATCATTTCGCCCAAGCCGACGGATGAGGAACTGGAGCAGTTGCAGTCCGGCGACGCGGTCATCATTCCCGCGTTCGGCACCGAGGTCGGCACCCGCAAAAAAATCGAGGCCAAAGGCTGCATCATCGTGGACACGACCTGCGGTGACGTGATGAGCGTGTGGAAACGCGTCCGCCAATACTCGAAGGAAAGCGTCACCAGCATCATTCACGGCAAGGCCAAGCACGAGGAAACCAAGGCCACCACGTCGCAGGCGCGGGCCTACGGCAGCGGCCATTATCTCGTGGTGTTCAATCTCGGCGAAACGGATTATGTCTGTGATTACATTTTGAATGGTGGCGACAAGCACGCGTTTCTCGAAAAATTCAAGGGCGCACATTCCGACGGCTTTGACCCGGACCTGCATTTGCGCGCCGTCGGCGTGGCGAACCAGACGACGATGTTGCGCGGTGAAACCGAGGAAGTGCAGCGCCGGTTCAAGGCGGTAATGATCAAAAAATACGGCGCGGCGGAAGTGGAAAAACATTTCCGTTTCTTCGACACCATCTGCGGGGCGACGCAGGACCGGCAGGACGCCTTGGAAAAACTTTTGGTTGAGCCGATGAATTTGCTCATCGTCGTCGGCGGCTATAATTCTTCCAACACCTCGCATCTGGCGGAAATGGGCGAAGCCAAGCTGCCGACTTATTTCATCATGAACGCGGCGAAAATGCAGTCCGACAAACTCATCGTCCATTACGACCAGCATAAGAAACAGGAAGTGGAAACGCGCGACTGGCTGCCGGCCGGCAAAATCAACGTCGGCATCACCGCCGGCGCGAGCTGCCCGAACAATCTGATTGAAGACACCATCCGCCGGCTGTTTGAATTGCGCGGAGTTTCCGTGCAGGAATTGCTCGCCGGCTGATTTGTTATGCCCCGCACGCGACTGGAGCTGGAAGCGATCGAACGGCAAACCCTCGCGCCCTACGCGCAATTCAGCGGTGCCTCGCGTGGCCGTGCGCACGTCGAATCACCGCCCGACTGGCGCACGGAATATCAGCGCGACCGCGACCGGGTCATTCATTCGCGCGCCTTCCGCCGGCTGGAATACAAGACGCAGGTTTTTCTCAACGGTTCCGGCGATCATCTGCGCACGCGGCTGACGCACACCATTGAAGTCGCCGCCATTGCGCGGAACATTGCCAGCGCGCTCAAATTAAACGCCGATCTGGCGGAAACCATCGCGCTCGCGCACGACCTCGGCCATTCGCCGTTTGGTCACAAAGGCGAAACGGTGCTCGCCCGCCTGATGAAAGGCCACGGCGGTTTTGAACACAACCAACACAGCCTGCGCATCGTCGAGGAGCTGGAGGAAAAATATCCAAAATTTTCCGGCCTGAATCTTTCCTGGGAAGTGCTGGAAGGTCTCGCCAAACATCAAACCGCTTACGACCGACCCGGCGTGCGCAAAGGGTTCACCGCCAAAAATCCTTCGCTCGAAGCGCAGATTGCCAACCTCGCGGACGAAATCACTTATTACAGCCACGACCTCGACGACGGGCTGGATTCCGAACTCCTTTCCGAAAAAAAACTGGCCGCCAATGTCCGCGTCTGGGCGAACGCCGCGAAACATGTGAAACAAGAACACGGCGCGCTACCGGACGAATGCCGCCGCTATTTCACCATCCGCACCATCATTGACATGCAGATCCGCGATGTGGTGTTGAACAGCGAATTGCTCATTCAAAAAGCCGGCGTGCAATCCGCCGATGACGTCCGCCGGCATGTCCGGCCCTTGGTGCAGCACAGCCCGGAGCGCCGCAAACTCAATTTGGAACTGCGGCATTATCTTTACAAAAATTTATATTACAACCCGGTAGTGCATCAGCCCAATCTGCGCGCCGTTAAATTGCTCGGCCAGCTATTCAACTATTTTCTGGCTCACCCGGAGGAGATCGGCGAAAGCTCGCGCCGCCGCATGAAAAAGACCGGCCGGCACCGCGCGGTGTGCGATTATCTGGCCGGCATGACCGACCGCTACGTCGTGCTGGAATACAAAAAGATTTTTGGCGAAGCCGTCAAACTGCAAGGGTAGGGCGGCGTTGCCGTGCAGCTAAAGCCGCTTGACCGTGTCGTTGTCGGGCAGCCCGGCAAGCAGTTGCAAAACCGTTTTTGACTGGCCGGGCAAAATCAAATCCGCCGCGATTTCGCTCAATGGCTGCAAAACAAATCTCCGCTGGTGCGCACGCGGATGCGGCAAAATCAATTCCGGCAAATGCCGCGTTTCGTTTCCGAATGCGATCAAATCCAAATCCAGCGGGCGCGGCTCGTTGAGAATGCTTTTAGGCTGCCGGCCAAATTCTTTTTCCAGCGCCTGCAATTTTTCCAGCAAAGATTCCGGCGTTTCCGCCATTCGTGGAATTAAGCCAACGACGGCGTTCACAAATTTTGGCGAGTCCGGCGGGCAATCCACCGGCGATGTTTGCCACAGCGAAGAATTCAGGTTTGGTGCGTCGGTAAACTTTTGCAGTCGCACCATTGCGGCCAGAATAATTTTTTTCGATTCGCCGAGATTGGAACCGAGCGCGACGAAAGCCAGTTTTGAATTTTCAATTTTCAGTTTTGAGTTCAAAGACGCAACCTGGCAGTTAACTCAAAATTAAGAATTAAAAACTATTTCAAACCGAGCACATCCTGCATGTCGTAGAGGCCGGGCTTCTGTTTCACCAGCCACAGCGCGGCGCGCAGCGCGCCGTGGGCGAACGTGTCGCGGCTCGACGCCTTGTGCGTCAGCTCCACGCGCTCACCGGCGTTGGCGAAAATGACGGTGTGATCGCCCACCACGTCGCCGCCACGGATGGAATGGACGCCGATTTCCGACTGCGTGCGCTCGCCAACAATGCCGGCGCGACCGTGCCGCGCGGCTTCGTTCAAATGCACCTTGCGCACGTCGGCCAGAATTTCCGCGAGCGATTTCGCCGTGCCGCTGGGCGCGTCTTTTTTCAGCCGGTGATGCATTTCGACGACTTCGAGGTCGAAGTCCGGGCCGAGAATTTCCGCCGCCTTGCGCGTCAACCAGAACAGCGTGTTCACGCCGGTCGAAAAATTCGATGCCCACACAATCGGAATTTCCGTCCGGTGTTTTTTGATCTCAAAAGTTTCCGTGTCGTTCTGGCCGGTGGTGCCGATGACCAGCGCTTTTTTGTGCTGGGCGCAAATGGCGGCGACCTGCGCTGTCGCGGAGTGCGCGCTG
The DNA here is from genome assembly GCA_903884535.1 of uncultured Verrucomicrobia subdivision 3 bacterium. Lineage (GTDB taxonomy): Bacteria > Verrucomicrobiota > Verrucomicrobiia > Limisphaerales > UBA11358 > UBA11358. Next base: position 25,277 of record CAISEZ010000073.1, on the reverse strand, counting down.
AAATCAATCACCGCATCGCACTGGTCAATCACGGCGGCCAGATCATCGCCGGTGTCAATCTGCGCGACGACTTTCAAACCGTGATGTTTGGGTGCACAGGCGACGAGTGACTGGCCCATGCGTCCGCGCGAGCCGTTGATGATGATTTTGGTCATGGCTATTTCAGGATGCCACAGGCTTTCAAAGTCGCCTGCAATTTCGCCCGGTTCCCCGCCGTCATGGAGACCAGCGGGAGCCGGTATTCTTCGCCGATGACGCCGAGCATCACGAGCGCAGCTTTCACTGGAACCGGATTGGTCTCGATAAACAAATCCTTGAACACCGGATAAAATTTCGCGTGCAGGTGCAGCGCTTTTTTCGCGTCGCCGCGCGCGAAGGCCTTCACCATCTGCGACACTTCGCGTGGGATGATGTTCGACGCCACGCTGATTACTCCCTGCGCGCCGACCGACATGAACGGCAGCGTCAGCGAATCGTCGCCGGACAAAATCGTGAACTTCGGGCCGAGCGCCGCGCGCAACTGCGACACGCGGTCGCAACTGCCGCCGGCTTCCTTGATGCCGACGATATTTTTGCAATCCGCCGCCAGCCGTTTCACCACGTCCACGCCGATCTCGATGCCGCAGCGGCCCGGAATGCTGTAAAGCACGATCGGCAGCTTGGTGTTTTTGGCGATGGCGCGGAAGTGCTGATACAAACCTTCCGGCGACGGTTTGTTGTAGTAAGGTGCGACTTGCAGCGAGCCATCCGCGCCGGCTTTTTCCGCTTCCTGCGTGAGATAAATTGCTTCGCTGGTGGAATTCGCACCGGTGCCGGCGAGCACCTTCACTTTGCCCGCAGCAAATTTGACTGCCAGCGCGATAATGCGGATGTGTTCGTCATAATCCACCGTGGGCGATTCGCCGGTGGTGCCGACGGGAACGATGCCGTCCACGCCGCCTTTGATCTGCATTTTGATCAGGCGCGCAAAAGCGGGTTCGTCCAGTTGGCCGTTTTTGAACGGCGTAACGACTGCGGTGTAAGTGCCGGTGAACATCATTTCGGACATAGCATCAAAAAAACGGCGCGTTTTGGCGAGCCTGTTTTTGCGAGTGTGAAAATTCATTTCAACTCTTCGGCCATCGCTGCGCCGAGCAATGCCGCTTCGGCCACGGGCCGTTTCGCCGCACCGCGTTTCACCGCTGCGTCGCGGAAAGACACCGCGCGCAGAGAGATTTTTGTGCCGGCAATTTCCGCGTGCGCGCCCACCGGGCTTTGGCAGCCGCCGCCCATGCCGCGCAAAAAGGCGCGCTCCGCCGTCACGCAATTGAAAGTGTCGGCATGGTTTAGCCGTGCGCAAATCTTCGCGATGCGCTCGTCGCCGGCACGGGTCTCGATGCCGATGGCACCCTGGCCGACGCACGGCAGCATGTCGTCCAGATCAATCACCGCCGCGAGCAATCCATCCGGCACGCCTTCGCCGATGATCGTGCCGTTGGCCTTGATCTTAAATTTCAGTCGCGTCAGTCCCGCCAGTGCGAGCACGGTGGCGGCGATGTCAGCATTGTCGGCCACCTTCTGCATCCGCGTGGCGACGTTGCCGCGGATCTCGACGATTTTCAAATCCGGCCGCGCATCGAGCAGCGACATTTTGCGCCGCGTGCTGCTGGTGGCGATGGTTGCGCCTTGCGGAAAATCTTTCAGCGTGAAATGCGGTTTGAATCCGCCCTTGGCCGACTTGCGACCGTCGCGGTAAATCAACACATCGCGCACGTCTTCGCGCTTGGGCGTGGCCGCGAGAAACAAACCTTCGGGCAGTTCGGTCGGCAAATCTTTCAAGCTGTGCACCGCGAGATCCGCGACGCCCTTGAGCATCGCCACTTCAAGTTCCTTGGTGAACAAACCTTTCGGCAGGCTGGGGTCGGTCTTGGCCATCGAAGCCTTCTGCAATTTGTCGCCGGTGGTCTTGATGATCTTCAGCTCGAACTGCAGCTTGGGAAACGCGGCGCGACACATCGCGGCGATCATGTTTGACTGCGCCAAGGCGAGTGCACTGCCGCGTGTGCAGATGATGATGGGTTTTTCAGCCATAATTTTCTGGCCACAGATTTTCATAAATTGGCACAAATGAAAAGCAGCAAAGCCGATTGAATCTGTGTTTTATCTGTGTGAATCTGTGGCTGAATATCGGTTTGCCGCCAGCAGCGCCGCGACTTTCTCGCCGATGATCTGCTCGCACCGGGCGACTTCTTCCTGCCGCAATTTCAAATAATCGGCGGCGATGCTTTGCAGGTCGTCCACGTTGTAGAGATAAACGTTGTCGAGTTCGCTCACCGCCGGTTCAATGTCGCGCGGCACCGCGATGTCAATAAGCAGCAGCGGACGATGCTTGCGGCGCTTCATCAGCGGCTCCAGCGTGGCGCGGTTGAGGATGTGTTCCGTGGCGGCGGTGCTGCTGATGGCGATGTCAATCTTGGCAAATTCATCCGGCCATTGCTCAAACGGCACGGCGCGTCCGCCCAGTTCGGCGGCGAGTGCGGTGGCGCGTTCTGGCGAACGGTTGGTCACCACGACTCCACGGGCGCCGCGTGAAAGGAGGGCGCGGGCGGTTTTCTCGCTGGTTTCGCCGGCCCCGATGACAAGGACTTCGTGTTCGGCGAGCGAGCTGAAAATTTTCTCAGCCAGTTCCACGGCGGCGGACATCACGGACACGCTGCCGCGCTGGATGTTTGTTTCGGTGCGAATGTGCTTGGCCACGTTGAACGCGCGCTGAAACGTCTTGTTCAAGCGCGCACCGGTGTGCTTGTGCGTGAAGGCGAGTTCGTAAGCGGCCTTGAGCTGGCCGAAAATTTCCGTTTCGCCGATGACCATGGAATCGAGTCCGCTGGCGACCTTGAACAGGTGGTGCAAGCTGTGCGGCTCGGCGAAGGAATAAAGTTCATCGCCCAGCGCGCCGTCGTAGGCGTGATGCGTGACGAGGAATTTTTTCAATTCCGCAAACGCGGTGTCCGGCGCGAGCGTCGTGACCGCGTAAATCTCCACGCGGTTGCACGTGGAAAGGATGACGGCTTCCGTCGCGAGGTTTTCGCGTAGCGCCGCAAGCGCATGCGGAATGGTCTCACCGGCAAAGGCGAAGCGTTCGCGCAATTCAACTGGCGACGAGCGGTGGCTCAATCCGATGACAACGACGCTCATTGATTGTGCAGGGGGGAATAAATATTGGTGACCCAGAACGTCAGCAGCAGCACCGCGAAGGCGATGATGGCACCGAGGGCGAAGCGGCGGCTGGTGCGGCCGAACAATTTATACGCCACCAGCGATTCGAGATACACCAGCCAGAGCAGCGCCGACCAGATGACTTTGGAATCGGATAGATACGGTTTGCCCTCGTGTCGCGGCAATTGCGAGCCGGCGGCGAGGCCGATGGTGAGCAGCACGAAACCGACCGCCACCAACCGGAACGTGATCAGTTCGAGCCGCTGAATGGACGGCAGCAGCGAGAGCATGGCGCGGAGCTTGTGAGCTTTCAAATCGTGCCGCTGCATCAAAAACATTCCCGCCGCCACCGCCGCGAGGCCGAATGCTCCGTAAGCTTGCAAACTGGTCGCCGCGTGCAGACTGCGCAGCGCGCCGGAAAATTCCGGCTTCGGCCCGCGCGGTGGATCCAGCGACGGCATCAACGCGAACACGCCGACGGTGAATAGCACTGGCGCGGTGAACGCCGCCAGGAATTTGAATCGCGGCAGCAGCGAATAAACCAAGCTCGCCAGGCCGAGCGCCCAAAGCAAAAACGTCGTGGCTTCGTAGAGGTTGTTGACGGGGCAGCTGTGCAGCGTGAGGCCGCGCTTGGTCATGGCCAGTGTGTGCAGCACCACGCCGGCGGCGATGAGAAAATAATTCACCCAGTCGTCCCGGCGAAATCCTTTACGCCAGAGGAAAACCGAATAAATGGTGCTCAAGCCGTAAAATGTCACGGCGAGCAGGAAACAATGTCGGTCAGTGAACCAAGCCATGCGCACAGGTTAAATCGCGCGAGGCGCGGTGCAAGGCGCAATTGTGCGGCGCGACGGCGGTTGAAGAATGGCGGCGATGGTTTATTCTTCGGTTGTGAAATTTCCCGTGACGCTTGCCATTCTATTCGCCGGCGGCTGGCTGGTGCCGGCGCAGACCAACGACCTGACGGTGGACGACGTGCTGAATTCCGTGCAGTCGTTCGCGCAGGAAAATCTGGACCCGGACGTGTTGCGCGCATTGCAGGCGGTGGATCGCGAGAGGGTGCAGGATTTTCTCAACCAATTTCAAAATTATCTCAACGGCGATTCTGTGCTGGACGTGGCGCAATTAAAAGACGGCGCGAACGCCATTCTGCCGCTGTTGGATGCGCATGAGGAAACTCAGCCCTACGCCGCGTGGCTGCGCTCGCGGCTGGATTATTTTGATGCTGCCGAAGAATTAAAGGCCATCACGCCCGCGCCCAAACCCGTGCCGGACCAACCGGTGCCGCCGCGGCCGAATCCGTCGTTCAAGGCGGAGCAGGCTATCTGGGTGAAAAAAGTTTCGCCGCGGCCATGGCCGAAAGCTGCCACGCCATTCGTGCCGAAACTAAAAACGATTTTTACCGGCGAAGGCGTGCCGGCCGCATTGGTGTGGCTGGCGGAAGTGGAATCCGGTTTTGACGCGGGCGCCCGGAGTCCGGCGGGCGCGTTGGGGATGTTTCAGCTCATGCCAGCGACGGCGAAACAATTTGGCTTGAGCCTGTGGCCGCGCGACCAGCGGCGGCAGCCGGAACCGGCCGCGCACGCCGCCGCGCAGGATTTGCGGCAGTTGCACGAGCAGTTTGGCGACTGGCGGTTGGCGGTGGCGGCTTACAATTCCGGGGCCGGCACGGTGACGAAATTATTGAAGCGCTACCAGACGAAAAGTTACGAGCGCATCGCGCCGCACTTGCCGGCCGAGACGCAGATGTATGTGCCCAAGGTGGAGGCGACAATTCTGCACCGCGAAGGGCTGGAGCTGGAAAAACTAAAAATGCCGGCCAGCACTTTTTGACGGCGGGAAAATGGATTTTCCAGCAAAGGTCAGTAGCTATTTTCCACCAAAATCCCCTTGGTTTTTCACCAAGAGAATTTGTTCGTGGATTAAATTTCGCCCCGGGCCAGTTTCAGCACCACTGTTTGCCCATCGCGTCAATGCCGCTGCGCTTCAGGTCTTCCGGCGTCATCGCGATGCGGAACTCGACCTCGGCTTCAAAGGTGAGAAACCACGGCTCGGCCAGCACCGGGATTTTTGCGGCGTCCGGCAAATCCACGATGAGCACCGCGCCACGCACGCCGTTTTGTTCCGTAAAATAGACCGCCTCCGGCTTGATCGCTTCCAGAATCCGGGCCAGCTTCGGTCCCACCGAACCGTCTTTGACAGCGGCGTTGAAAGTGTGGTTGGGAATGGAGACGTTCATCAACATGCGCATATTAATTCCTTTGGTTAGTATTGGTTATGAGTTTTTCGGCGCGGTGAAAATAGCGGGTGGGAAACGGGGGCGGCAAGTTTTAAAGGCGATTTTGAATTATGTTTGCGACGATTTTCACCAGACTTCCACCGGGCCTTTGGGCACCGGAATATGTTCGCGCGTGGCGGAAGCCGGTTCGTCGCGCATGAAGGATGCCACCAGCGGCGCGGGCTGAAAGCGCACCAGCAGTTCGCCGCGCTCATCGAGAAATTGCTGCCGCCAGCGGATGTAATTGGCCAGCACTTCCTGAAATTCCGCCCGGGTGCCAACGCGCACGACTTTTTTGTTGAACTCGTGGCACGGGCCGAAGCGTTTGGAATACCACGGCGCCACCTTGCGGAACATCCGGCAGCCGAGTTCTTCGCCAAAAACTTCCACCATCAAATCCAGATGCCGGTTCATGACGCGGACGCGCTCGGAAAAAGTGGGTTCGGCTGGGAGTTCGCCGGTCTGCATAAATTGCACGGTGCGCTTGAAAATCCATGGATCGTAAAACGCGCCGCGGCCCATGCTCACGCCGGTGCAGTGGGTTTCATCGAACATTTTCTTCGCGGCTTGCGGCGTGACGATGTCGCCGTTGCCGATGACGGGAATATTTTTCACGACCTCGACCACTTTGCGGATGCCGGCCAGATTGACCGTGCCGCCAAAACCTTGTTCGCGCGTCCGGCCATGGACAAAAATGGCGGCCACGCCGACGTCTTCGAGTGCGCGGGCCAAATCGGGCGCGGTTAAATTATCCTCATCCCAGCCGAGGCGCATTTTTACGGTCACGGGAATTTTCACCGCGTTGACCATGCCTTTGACCAGCGCGGACGTTTTATCCAGCTCCGTCATCATCGCGGAGCCGCCGCCGATCTTCACCACCTTTTTCACGGGACAGCCCATGTTAATGTCAATGGAATGCACGCCGAGCGATTCAAGATATACAGCGGCGTCGCGCATTTCCTCCGGCACGGAGCCGAAAAGTTGGACGGCGAGCGGCGCATCGGCTGGCGAAGTTTCAATCAGCTTGAATGCCTTCGGATTTTTTTCGAGGAGCGAGCGGGCGTTGACGAGATCGGTGGTGCAAAGGCCCACGCCGCCAATTTCGCGCACGACCAGGCGGAAAGGCAGGTTGGTATAACCCGCCAGCGGCGAGAGGAACAGATTGGAGTTAAGCGTGAGCGAACCGATTTGCACGCGGTCAGAATAGGGAAAAGTCGCGCGTTGCGGAAGGGCGAAGGTCGTGTTAGGCTGTGCGCGAAGATGTTTGACGATAAATCCAATTCAAATAACAACGACGGCCCCAGTCCCAAAAAACCGGCCGGCGGTGCGAATAAAATCCCAACCTACACGTTGCTGGCGTGGACGGGCATCATCGTGGCGTGCGTGGCGCTGTTCATGATGAAGAGCCGCATTACGACGACGGTGACCCCGCTGTCGCAATCGGATTTTCTTCTCAAGTTCCAGTCCAATCAGATCGCGCACGCGTCCATCAATCTGGGAGGCCAGACCTCGTCGTTGACGCCCATTACCGGGACTTTTTACAAGGTGGACAAGGACGGTAAAATTGTTATTCCGCACGAAGAAATTCCCTTCGTCGCAGCCAATGTTTTTCTCACTCAGAAAATGCTCGATCAATTGCTGGTGTCCGACAAGATCGAAGCGGGCGCACCCAATGTCATGCTCACGCAACTGGTCTGGGGCATCGCGCCGTTTATCATTTTGGGTTTGTTGTTCTGGTTTTTCTTCATCCGGCAGATCAAGGCAGCCGGCAAAGGCGCGTTGAGCTTTGGCAAAAGCAAGGCGCGAATGCTCGCCAAAGATCGGAATAAAACGACGTTTAAAGATGTTGCCGGCGTCGAGGAAGCGATGGAAGAAGTTTCGGAGCTGGTGGAATTTTTGAAAGACCCGAAGAAATTTCAACGCCTCGGCGGACGCATTCCGAAAGGCGTTTTGATGATCGGACCGCCCGGCACGGGCAAAACGCTTTTGGCCAAAGCCATCGCCGGCGAAGCCGACGCGAGCTTCTTCAGCATCAGCGGTTCGGATTTTGTGGAAATGTTTGTCGGCGTCGGCGCGAGCCGCGTGCGCGACATGTTCGAGCAGGCGCGCAAGTCCACGCCGTGTTTGATTTTCATTGATGAAATTGACGCGGTCGGCCGCTCGCGCGGCCACGGCCTCGGCGGCGGCAACGACGAGCGCGAACAGACTCTGAACGCGCTGCTCGTCGAAATGGACGGCTTCGATACGCAGGAAGGCATCATCATCATCGCGGCGACCAACCGGCCGGACGTGCTCGATCCCGCGCTGTTGCGGCCGGGACGGTTTGACCGGCAGGTAACGGTGAACCTGCCCGACGTGCGCGGTCGCGAGGCGATTTTGAAAGTTCACGCCAAAAACGTGAAGCTCGCGCCGAATGTGGATTTGTCCATCATCGCGCGCGGCACGCCCGGTTATTCCGGCGCGGAGCTGGCAAATTTGTTGAACGAAGCCGCCTTGCTCGCCGCCCGCACCGGGAAAAAATCCATCGATATTGCCGAGTTGGAAGAGGCGCGCGACAAAGTCCGCTGGGGCCGCGAACGCCGCAGCATGGCGATGTCCGACGACGAAAAACGCGCGACGGCGTGGCACGAAGCCGGCCATGCGCTGGTCAATGTTTTGCTCAAGCACACCCATCCGCTGCACAAGGTCACGATCATTCCGCGCGGCCGGGCGCTGGGCGTCACGATGTCATTGCCCAAGGAAGACATGTTGAGCATGCGGAAAAAGCAGGCCATTGACACGATCATCATGACGATGGCCGGGCGCATCGCCGAAGAGTGCATCACGGACGACGTTTCCAGCGGGGCCTCGATGGATATTCAGCAGGCGACCAATCTGGCCAAGGCGATGGTCATGCACTGGGGCATGAGCGACAAGTTGGGCAACGTGCTTTACGGCGAGGCGCAGGAATTTGTCTTCCTCGGCCGCGACATGATGCGCGGAAAAGAATACAGCGAAGCCACCGCGCAGGAAATTGACGCGGAAGTGAAACGCATCACCGACGAGGCTTATGCCACCGCAAAAAAGTTGATCGAGGCCAACCGCGACAAGTTGGAGATCATCGCCAACGGCCTGCTCGAATACGAAACGCTCGACGGCGTGCAGGTGGCGGAAATCGTCAACAGCGGCACGTTCATTCCGCCGACCAAACCGCCGGCGAACATTGAACCGATGCTGGGCGCGCCGGCGGGAACGCCGCTGCCGGAAAATCCGCCGAAGTCCGTGCCGCCGAAACTGCCGGGACTCGGCACGCCCTCGCCGGTGCCGGCTAGCTGAAGCGTTTTCAATGCAAAAAGCGGCGGTCAAATGACCGCCGCTTTTTTGTTTTCAAATTTTTCCGCCGCCCGCTATTCGGAGGATTTTTCGAGGATCTTCAAATCTTCGGCTAAAAACTGCGCCACGTCCTTGAAACGCGCCACGTTTTCGGCGCTCATGGCCATCAGGGTTTGATGCGCTTCCAAACTGGTGCGCGTGATTTGTTCGTGCGACGGATTGATGGATTCCGGCGTGCTGGTTTTGACATCCGCCGGCAATTGCAGCGGGGTGGCGGACATTTTGAACAGGTGCAGCGCGCCCAGATTTTCCAGCAGCTCGGTGACGCGCGGACTGGCGTTGAATAATTCAATGCCCCGTTCCACCGGCACGCCTTTGGGATTCAGCTTGATGCCAAACCCCGCGAGCACGCCAAGAAAGGTGCTGTCCATCAAAACACAGTCGGTCAGATCAATGACAAAGTGCGTGTAACTTTTCCGCGCAAGTTCGTCCAGCAGCGTTTTGAAATCCGGGCTGGAGGCGAAATTCGCCCGCCCGGCAATCTTGACGCAGGCAAAATTCTTTCCGACTAAAACTGACAAGTTGGCAACGGCCATGGTTTCTTCTTTGATTAAATTTTATGCAGCGGCCGACGGCGTGACAATCTGCACGAGCGCCTGTTGCAACACCAGCGCCTCGTCCAGATTACTGGAGACCAGCCGCTGATTGCAACGGAGCAGCACGTCCATCGCCTTGACCAATTCCGCCGAGGTGTATTTTTTGACCTGCGGCAGGGCTTTGTAAAGCACATACGGATTCAACGCCAGCGGATTAAACCGCCGGTCACCGGGTAACTTATCGGCGGGAACGCGTTCGAGTTGAGCCTTGAACTGGTTGTAATCGCGTGCCTCCTTGACCCAGCCTTCGCGCAGCATTTCCTTGAGCAGCAGCATTGCGCGCACCTTGCCGATGAGGCCGTAAAGCAAGCCGATCTCGGATTTGTCCTTGTCGAATTTGGTTTCCCACAGCTCCTCGTCCAGCCGGCGGAGCAGGGCGGGCAGGTTGCGGTCGCCCAGCGCGTCGCCGAGCGCAAACGCCCGCGCGGTCTTGTTTCGGGAACAAATTGCCGCCACGTCGGCCAGCTCGATTTTTTGACGGTCGCCGACGAAGAGACAAAGTTTTTCAACTTCCGTGTCGAGTTGCCGCGCGTTCGGGCCGACGCGATTGATCAGCTCGACCAGCGCCTCTTCGGAAATCTCCTTCTGCCGGGCGCGTGTCGCCGTCCGAGCGGCGTCGTCGGCGCGATCCGCCCAATCCTTGTCGTCGGCCGACCATGCGGAAAAAATCTCCGTGTTGCCCAGCTTGTCCAGCGCCTTGAAAAAAACTTTCCGCTTGTCCACCTTGCCGGCGCTGACCAGCAGTCGGACATTTTGCCACGCGAAATTTTTCAGCTCGTCTGCCAGCTCCGCGAGCGTCTCCGTCACGGCGGCGGCAGACGCGGCGCGTTCCTCGCCCAGAAAATTACAGTCGCGCAGCCACACGACTTTGCCGCCGCCGAAAAACGGGAGCGTGTTCAGCGCCTCGCGCAATTTGCCGATGGCCGCTAGTGCGTCGCCGCTGTTGCTGACGGTGGCTTCGATGATCTCATGGTCCATGCCGCCGAGTTCGGCGCTCCACGTCTGGAAAATTTGTTTCGCGCGCGACTTCACGGCGAAGTCGTCGTCCCCGCAAATGAACGCCACGGCTGGAGATTTGGCGGCGGCCATTTTAATCGGTTTCCGATTCGCTGCCGGCTTCGTTCATCTGATCGAGGACTTTGCTCATGTCCTCCACCTGTTCAAACAACGCCGCGGAGACGAAGATGGGCTTCTTGTGCGCGGCGGCGATGGCCAGGCAGTCGCTCGGCCGCGCGTCCAGCTCGACGATTTTTTTGGCCAACTCGTTTTGCTGCATCAAAACAATCCGCGCGAAGTAGGTGGAATTTTTCAAGTCCGTAATGATGACGCGCTCGACGTTGATGCCGAAGCCCTGAAAGATCCGGTTGATGAGGTCGTGCGTCAGCGGCCGTTCCTTCGCTTCGCCGCGCAGAAACATCCCGATGATCAGGCCCATCTGCGGCTCGACATTGATGACGAAAACTTTTTCGTCATTGCCGACAAACAGCGCGCAGCCGCTGGCGGCCGGCAGGATTCCCCGGATGTCCACTTTCACCACGTCTTGCTTCATGCCGGAAATTTACGCCGTGTCGGCGGAAAAACAAGCCTGCGTGTGGCGTTCACCAATGGCCATAACGGTTGGCGGGAATTTTTTCACCGGCCGGGTAAACGAGATAAACCGCATTGCGCGATTTCGTCCACGAATGAATGACATCCGCGCGTTTGTAAATATGCCGCACGGATTCGCCTTTATCCAAACGCGTGGCCGGGTCGTTGATCACCACGTCGCCGTTTTCCGTGAAGCCGATGCAGACGATCAAATGGCCGTCAAAATCCGGCGGTCGGCCCGGCGACAGCCAGTCCCAGCGCGCGGAAAGCACCACCGGAATGCCCACCGCAATCCAATCCTCCACTTCCGAAATATCGTCGAACCGCGTAACGTAGCTTCTCATGCCGCTGAAACTGCCGGCGAACGCGGTGTTGAACGGCCAGTTGCCCGTGCCCGCAAAGCTGTCGTCATAAACTTTCGCCGCAACTTCCGGCACGCTGAGATTCATTTCCGGGCGGTGCAAAATTTCCGCCCAGCGTGATAGCACCATCGAAAGCGACGTCGGGCTGCACCAGCCTTTTTCGTTCGGGTAACCATGCTGCGAATGTTCCGGCGTGGCGATGATCTTGCCCCACGCCGCGCGGTTTGGTGAGCGCGCTGCCGCCGTGATTTTGGTGTTGGAAAATGAAAGGCCAAGAAATTTCAGCGCGGGCTGCGCGCCGTTCGTGCCGCCGAGCGTCACGCGGAGTTGCGCCGCGCGGGCGAACTGGTTCAGGGTCAAAGTATCCGTGTCCACCGTGCCGTCAATGTCTTTCTGGCCCCGGACGCTGGTGCGGGGAAAAATCTGGTTGTCCTGCGACCAGATGCCCAGCGTGTAAAATTTCGTCTCGTGATCCGGCAGCACCGCTGTCGCTTCGATTTTTAAAAAAGTTCCCGGCGCGGCCTCGGCGTTCCAGGAAACGATGAGTTCATTCCAGGGAATGTTCGATTGAATTTTCGGCGAGAGCAAAATCGTTTCGCCGGTTTCATTTTGCGTGTGGGTGAATTTGGAAAAGTTCTCCAGTCCGAAAAAACGGCTGAAATCACTGCGGGTCGAAACCGGAACGGTCCGGCAGCCGCAAAAAATGGCGGCGGCGAGCAGCGGCAGCAAAGTGGAAGCGAATGATTTTGGTTTCATAAAAATCACCAGTGCCCAAACCGGTCGGCGGGCGGTTTTGTGTTTTCAGGATAGACGAGATAGACCGTGTTGTGTGAGGTCGCCCACGCGCGCCGGACATTCGCCCGTTTGTAAATGTGCCGCACGCTTTCCACTTTGTTGTTGGTCCACGGATCGTTGATGACGAGATCGCCGGTTTCCGTAAAGCCGAGGCACACGGTCAAATGGCCGTTGAAGTCGGCCGCCCGGCCGTCTTGCAACAAATCGTAGCGCGCCGAAATGATGACGGGAATTCCCGCCGCAATCCAGTCTTCAATTTCGGAAATGTCATTGAAGCGCGTCACATAAGCGCGCATTCCGGCGAGGCTGCCGGCGAAGGCAGCATTGAACGACCAGTTGCCCGTGGCCTTTTTGAAGTTGTGATCGAAAACGCCCGCCGCGACTTCCGGCGCGTCCAGATTCCAGTCAGCGCGGTTGGAAATCGCGCCCCAGCGGGCCAGCACCATCGAAAGCGAGGTGGGACTGCACCAGCCGTTGCCGCCGGCGTAGGATTGCTGCGAGCGTTCCGGCGTCGGAATGATTTTGCCCCACGCCGCGCGGTTCGGCGGCAGCGTTGGAGGCGTGATCTTGGAATTGCAAAAGGAGAGTCCGAGAAATTTCAGCGATGGAAATGTCCCGTTCGTGCCGCCAATCGTGAGGCGGATTTGAACACCGTTTGCCGGATGAGTCAGGACGAGCGTGTCCACCTTGACATCGCCGTCGGCATCGTTTTGTCCGCTGACGCTGGCGCGGGGAAAGGCCCGGTCATCCGGCGACCACCAACCCGGCGTGTAAAATTTTGTCGTCCGGTTTTGCAAAATCGCCTGCGCTTCCACCTTCAAAAAACTGCCGGCGGGCGCGGCGGCATTCCAGGAAACCACCAGTTCGTTCCACGGGATCGGTGATTGGATTTCCGGCGAAAGCAAGACGGTTTCGCCGGTGCTGGTTTGTGAACGGGTGAAATTCGAAAAATCCGCCAGCCCGGTAAAATGGCTGAACTGGCTTGAGCCGCCGACGGTAAAACTTTTGCAGCCGGAAAGAATCACGGCAGCGGCAAACAGCAGACTCAAGTTTAGCCTCTTGAACATGGCGCGCTCATCTTTGGGTCAAACACCGCCAAAGTCCATCCCCTGATTTGGGCGGGTCACGTCGCGCTGTAATTCAGCCACGGGCCGAGCCAGCGTTCCATTTCGGAAACAGATTTGCCTTTCCGCTTGGCCAGATCTGCCACCTGATCTTTGCCGAGTTTGCCGACGGCGAAATATTTTGATTCCGGATGCGCGAAATAAAGTCCGCTGACCGAACTGCCCGGCCACATCGCGAAACTTTCCGTTAGCTTGATGCCCGTGTGTTTCTCCACATCGAGCAAGTCCCATAGGATTTCCTTTTCCGTGTGGTCTGGACAGGCGGGATAACCGGCGGCTGGGCGGATACCGCGATATTTTTCTTCGATAATATCCGCAGTCGTCAGCTTTTCCAATTTGCCAAAACCCCATTCGTCGCGGACGCGTTTGTGGAGATATTCAGCGAACGATTCGGCCAAACGATCGGCAATGGCTTCGGCGAGAATCGCATTGTAGTCGTCGTGCTCGGCTTTGAACTTCTCAACGATTTCTTTCAAGCCATGCCCGCTCGTGACGGCAAACGCGCCGATGTGCTCGGCTGGTGGATTGGATTTGGCGTCTAGGGTCGGAGGCTTCGGCGCGATGAAATCCGCCAGACACCAATTTGGCGTGCCGTCACCTTTCTCGATTTGCTGGCGCAGGAAGTGGAACTTCGTTCGCAAATGTTTGCGCGATCCGTTCGTGTAAACTTCCACGTCGTCGCCAACGGCGTTCGCGGGGAACACTCCATAGACGGCCTGCAGTTTCAGTGATTGATTCGCGACGAATTCCGCGAGCATCTTCTGTGCGTCCGCAAAAAGCTTGGTGGCTTCCTCGCCGTGCTTCTCGTGCGTGAGAATTTTCGGATAAACGCCGCGCAATTCCCACGTGTGGAAGAACGGCGTCCAATCAATGAACGGCACAAGCTCTTCGATGGAAACGCTGAACGCTCCCGCGTGGCCGTGCGACGAACCGCAATCGCATTTGCCGGGATTGAATGCACCGGATGAAAGTGTGCGCACGCCGGTGAACTCCGGCCTGGGCAGATCGTCATACTTCAGCTTCGGCGCGTTGGCGCGGGCGGCTTCGAGCGAAAGTAGTTTTACCGCCGAACCCGCATGTTGTTCGCGCAACTTTTCGTAATCGGCACGGAGCTGTTTCACGAAGGCGGCTTTGCCGGCCTTACTCAACAAACTGCTGACGACTGGCACGGCGCGCGAGGCGTCGAGCACATGGACGACGGGTTCGCTGTAATGCTGGGCGACTTTGACGGCGGTGTGAGCGCGGCTTGTGGTCGCGCCACCGATGAGCAGGGGAACTTTGAAACCAGTGCGCTCCATCTCCTTCGCGACATGGACCATTTCGTCCAGCGACGGCGTGATCAAGCCGCTCAAGCCGATGATGTCGGCTTTCTCCAGCTTCGCGCGTTCCAGGATTTTTTCGCATGGCACCATGACGCCCATGTCGATGACCTCGTAATTGTTGCAGGCCAGCACGACGCCGACGATGTTCTTGCCGATGTCATGCACGTCGCCTTTGACTGTCGCCAAAACAATTTTGCCCTGAGCCTTTACGACTTCGCCGCGCGCGACCATGGCGGCCTTTTCGGCTTCCATGAATGGTGTGAGATACGCGACGGATTTTTTCATCACGCGCGCAGATTTCACAACTTGCGGGAGAAACATTTTGCCTGCGCCGAATAGATCGCCGACCACGCTCATGCCGGCCATCAACGGACCTTCGATGACGGTGAGCGGTTTGCCGTATTTCTTCAGCGCTTCCTCGGTGTCGGCGTCGATGTGGAGATCAATGCCCTTCACGAGCGAATGCGCGAGGCGTTCTTCGACCGTGCCTTTGCGCCATTCTTCCTCGATCTTTTTGTCGGCGACCGTTGTGCCAGCGCTGGCGGCCTTGAGCTTTTCGCCGAACGTCACGAGACGCTCGGTCGCGTCGGGGCGGCGGTTGAGCAACACGTCTTCGACGAGTTCCTTCAACTCCGGTTCAATCTCTTCATAGACCTCGAGCATGCCCGCGTTCACGATGGCCATGTCCATGCCCGCTTTGATGGCGTGGAACAGGAACGCGCTGTGCATCGCTTCGCGCACGGGATTGTTGCCGCGAAAACTAAACGACACGTTCGACAAACCGCCGCTGACTTTCGCGTGCGGAAGGTTTGCCTTGATCCATCGCGTGGCTTCAATGAAATCCACGGCGTAGTTATTGTGCTCCTCAATGCCCGTGCCGACGGTGAGGATGTTCGGATCGAAAATGATGTCTTCCGGCGGAATGCCAACTTCATCCACGAGAATTTTGTAAGCGCGTTCGCAGATACGAATCTTTTCGGCATAGCTCGCGGCCTGGCCGTTTTCGTCAAACGCCATGACGACGACCGCCGCGCCGTATTTCAAAACCTTGCGGGCGTGTTCGCGAAACAATTCTTCGCCGCCTTTGAGCGAAATGGAATTCACGATGCCTTTGCCTTGAACGCATTTCAGGCCGGCTTCGATGACTTCCCACTTGGACGAATCCACCATGAACGGGACTTTGGCGACTTCGGGCTCGCTGCCGAGCAGTTGCAGAAAGCGCGTCATCGCGGCGACGCCGTCAATCATCCCTTCGTCCATGCAGATGTCGATGATGTTCGCGCCGTTCTCAACCTGCTGGCGCGCGACGGCCACGGCTTCCTCATATTTGTTTTCCTTGATGAGCTTCGCGAACTTGGGCGAACCCGCGACGTTCGTGCGCTCGCCGATCATGATGAACTGCCCGATCTGCTGCGTGAACGGCTGCGACCCGGACAAGCGAAGCGGAATCGCCGCGCCGGTGGAGAACTTGGTTTCCGTTTTCGCTCCGCGCGGCGATTTATTTTCCAGTGCTTTTGCAATCGCCGCGATGTGCTCGGGCGTGTTGCCGCAGCAGCCGCCGGCAATGTTGATCAAACCGCTGTTCGCAAATTCGCCGAGGAAATTGCCCATGTCCTCCGGCTTCAAATCAAAGCCCGTCGGCGACAGCGGATTCGGCAAGCCGGCGTTCGGATAGCACGAAATCGCCGTGTCCGATTTCTCCGCAAGTTCTGCAAGAAACGGCCTCATCAAATCCGGTCCAAGCGAGCAGTTCAGTCCGATGGCGATCGGCTTCACATGCTTCATCGCATTCCAATACGCCTCGATGGTCTGCGCGGAGATCATGGTTTCACCGCCGCGTCCGACGGCGGCGGAAATCATGATCGGTAGAATTTTTTTATCCTGCTCGAACACTTCCTGAATCGCCACGAGTGCCGCCTTGGCATTCAGTGAATCAAAAATCGTCTCGACGAGCAAAATGTCCGAGCCTCCGGCGATGAGTCCACGAATCTGATGCGTGTAAGCCGTCTTCACTTGATCGAACGTGCAGACGCGAAATCCCGCGTCATCCGCATCCGGTGAGTTGGAAAGCGAAACCGTCAGCGGCCCGACTGCGCCTGCGACGAAACGTGGGCGTCCGGTTTTGTTCGCAATGCGGTCGCACCACTCGCGACATTGCTTGGCGGACTGCTCGTTGATTTCCCACGCGAGGTCGTTGAGAAATTTGTTTTCGATGACGCCTTGATAAAATGCCGGATCTTTGCGACCGCCGTGTTCGCGCGGATCGTCCACAAAAAATTCGCTCTGCCCGATGCTCGTGGCGGAAAAGGTGTTCGTCTCGATGATGTCCGCGCCGGCTTCGAGAAAACGGCGGTGAATATCGCAAATCGTCGCCGCCTGTGTCAGCGAATAAAGATCACCGTTGTTCTTGAGATCTTTTTTGGAATCCTTGAAGCGTTCGCCGCGAATTTCCGTCTCGCCCAAGCCGTAGGTGCGGATGGTCGTGCCCATCGCGCCGTCAATGATGACGATGCGTTCGCGGAGCGCTTTGAGCAGGAGTTCGGCGTGGTTCGACATGCGGCTAAAAATAGGCACCCGCCGGGAAAATTCAATTAAAAAATCAACATATCTTGATTTGATGATATGTAATTTTAGACGCGATTCAGGCGGTTCCGATTCTTGCGCAAATCTTATGGACATGGCCGCCAGCGGCACCTATTTTACTCGGCAAAAATCCCGCCGCTTGAAATTGCGATCGGGCCGAACCTGTGAAAATGTCAAACCTAAGTCCGCCATCCGTTGCCGCTTCGTCAGCCGGAAATTCCGCCGCCTTGAGTCAGCCGCTGGTAGTGGGTGCATGAGCATCATTTCCTTGAAATTTTCTGGCTGGCTCATGCGGCGGCGTTTTCTAGGCACGCTGCTGGGCGTTTTCATTGTCTCCCTTTTGCCTGCCGCCGTGCTGGCCTCCCAAAATGTGGTGTTGGTCTGGCAACCTAGTCCTGATGCCGATGTGGTGGGTTACAATGTTTATTACGGAACCGACAGCGGCAATTATACTGCGCTCATCAACCTCGACAATGTCACGCTCACGGCCATTGACGGTCTGGCCGACGGGGTGACCTATTATTTTGTGGTGACCGCCACCGACGCGTTTGGTGATGAAAGCGCGCCATCGCCGGAAGTTTCCTACACGGTTCCGCTGCCCGCGCCGGCCACCTTGCACACCCAAACTTTCAACGATGACAATGGCCTGCCGGCCTGGATGGCCATCACCGCCACCGGCACTGAAATGGGCTGGTGGGAACTGGATTCCTCGCCCGACCTGCAAAACTGGAACTTCTACACCTACGGCTTTGGGTCCGATGTGTTCGTTCTGGTTCCGTTGACTGACGAAACCCAGCCGCAGCTGTTCTTCCGGCTGATCAATTATTATTGGTAAACCTGCCGGTCGGGGCGTGGAGTTTGGCATCGGGCCAAGTGCGAACTTTCTGTTCTCGCTCAAAGTTGGCCGCTAATTGCTTTTTGGTGCGTGATTCATTGACTCTTTTTGCCGGTCTGGTATTTTTACGGTTCGTTTCAAACGCAAATTAACTGAGTTTATTTTATGGCCAAAGCAACCAAATCCAACAAATACGTTTATACCTGGGGCAACAAAAAAGCTGACGGCGACGGCTCGATGAAGCCGCTGCTCGGCGGCAAAGGCGCGAACCTCGCCGAGATGACGCGCATCGGACTGCCGGTGCCGCCCGGTTTCACCATCACCACCGAAGTCTGCACGTATTTTTACGCGCACAAGAAAACTTACCCGGCCGTGCTGCAGGCGCAGATGGAAGCGGGCATGGCGAACATGGAAAAAATCATGGGCACCAAGTTCGGCGCCACCAGCGGCATGCCATTGCTCGTTGCCGTGCGCTCAGGCGCGCGCGATTCGATGCCCGGCATGATGGACACGATTTTGAATTTAGGTTTGAATGACCAGTCCGTGATCGCGCTCGCTGATGCGACGAAGAATCCGCGCTTCGCGTGGGATTGCTACCGCCGCTTCATCCAGATGTATGGCGACGTCGTCCTCGGCGTGCAGAAGAAAGAAGGCGAAGATCACGAACCGTTTGAAACTGTCATCCACGAATTCAAGCACGAGAAATATCACAAGGACATCGTTGACTCCGAATTGACCGCCGAAGATCAGGCCGAACTCGTCAAGCGTTTCAAGGCGCTCGTCAAGGATCGCACCGGCAAAGTATTTCCGAACAATCCGTGGGATCAATTGCGCGGCGCTGCGGGCGCTGTGTTTGGTTCCTGGATGAATGATCGCGCCAGTGTTTATCGTCGTAAATATAATATCCCGACAGAATGGGGCACCGCGGTCAACGTTCAGGCCATGGTGTTCGGTAACACCGGCGACAAGTCCGGTTCCGGCGTCGCGTTCACGCGCAATCCCGCCAACGGCACCAACGAATTCTACGGCGAATTCCTCATCAACGCGCAGGGCGAAGACGTCGTCGCCGGCGTCCGCACACCGGAGCCCGTGTTGAAGTTGAAAGACCAGATGCCCAAGTCCTACGCCGAGCTGCTGCTCGTCCGCAAGACTTTGGAAAAGCATTTCAAAGATGTGCAGGACATCGAATTCACCGTGCAGGAAGGCAAACTGTTCATGCTCCAGACGCGTAACGGCAAGCGCACCGCTGCTGCCGCACTCAAGTTCGCCGCCGACATGGTGAAGGAAAAATTGATCGACGCGGAAACCGCCGTGATGCGCAATCCGGCCGACCAGCTCGAACAATTGCTCGCGCCGATCTTCGATCTCGCGGAAGTCAAGAAAGCCACCGTCATCGCCACCGGTTTGCCGGCTGGACCTGGTGCCGCTTCCGGCAAAATCTATCTTAACGCCGAGCGCGCCGTGGCGGCTGCGGCGAAGGGCGAAAAAGTATTGCTCGTCCGCGTCGAAACTTCTCCGGAAGATTTGCGCGGCATGATCGCGGCGGAAGGCATTCTCACCGCGCGCGGTGGTGTCAGCTCGCACGCGGCGCTCGTTGCCCGCCAGATGGGCAAAGTCTGCGTTTGCGGCGCCAGCGGCGTCCACGTGGATTACGACAAGCAGAGCGTGACCATCAGCGGCCAGACGTTCAAGGAAGGCGAATTCCTTTCCATCGACGGCACCGCCGGCACCGTTTACGCGGGCGAAGTGAAGACCGCTCCTTCCGAAATCATCTCCGGCATGATCCACGGCGACAAAGCCGCGCAGGCCACCGAGAAGTTTAAGAATTACAATCAGCTCATGAAGTGGTGCTCGCAGTTCACGCGCTTGCAAGTGCGCACGAATGCTGACACGCCCGAGCAGACCTCGCAGGCGGTTGCGTTCGGTGCGACGGGCATCGGCCTCACCCGCACGGAACACATGTTCTTCGAAGGTAATCGTATCGACGCGATGCGCGAAATGATCCTGGCCGACTCGCTCGCCATGCGCGAAGACGCGCTGGCCAAGTTGCTCCCGTATCAACGCGAAGACTTCTTCGGCATCTTCAAGGCGCTGAAAGGTTATCCGGCCACCATCCGTTTCCTCGATCCGCCGTTGCACGAATTCCTCCCGAACACGAAGGAATCGCAGATGGATCTCGCGCGAAAGCTCAACATTCCGGTCGAAAAAATCATCAACCGCGTCCACGAACTGCACGAGTTCAATCCGATGCTTGGTTTCCGCGGCTGCCGCCTCGGCATCAAGTTCCCGGAAATCACCCGCATGCAATCACGTGCCGTGTTCGAAGCCGCGGCCGATGCGCAGAAACAGGGTTTCAAACCGAAACCCGAAGTCATGATCCCGCTCGTCGGATTCAAACGAGAACTGGATTTGCAGGTCGCCATCGTTCACGAAGTCGCCGCGCAGGTGATGAAGGAAAAGAAAACGAAGTTCGCCTACAGTGTCGGCACGATGATCGAAGTTCCGCGCGGTGCGCTCACGGCGGACGAGATCGCGCAGACGGCTGAGTTCTTCAGCTTCGGCACGAACGACCTCACGCAGACCTGCCTCGGCATGTCGCGCGATGACTCCGGTTCCTTCCTCGGTGCTTACACTGAGAACGAAATCATGAAGAAGAATCCGTTCGCCTCGATCGATCAGACCGGCGTCGGCCAGTTGATTCACATCGCGGTGGAAAAGGGCAATAAGACCCGGCCCGGCATCAAGCTCGGCATTTGCGGTGAACACGGTGGCGACCCCGATTCCGTGAAGTTCTGTCACCGCGCCGGCCTCACCTACGTGAGCTGCTCGCCGTATCGCGTGCCGGTTGCTCGTTTGGCCGCCGCGCAAGCTGCGATCGAAGAGAAGCGCAGCGCCAAGGCGGTTGCTAAGAAGAAGTAATTTGGTGGGGCGAGACTCCATCGAGCCCTGAATCATTGCAAAAAGCCGCTCTGGGAAACCGGAGCGGCTTTTCATTTATCCGCGACTTGCCAAAGGACGGTCTGTTTGGGCAGTATTTCTCCGTTCCCTAAACCAAAACAAAAAACAAATTATGAATAAACTCGCATTGTGTTTCAGTCTGACCGTGCTCGGCCTTTGTCTGGCCACCGCCAACCTCCGCGCGGCCGATGCCAAAGCTTATCAAGTCACCGGTCCGGTGTTGGAAGTGACCCCCACTACCATTGTTGTCCAGAAAGGCGAGCAAAAGTGGGAGATCGCCTTGGACAAATCCACCAAGGGCGCCAATGTGAAAGTCGGCGACAAGGTCACGGTCTATTATTCGATGATCGCGACGGAAATCGAAGTGAAGCCGGCCAAAGCAGACAAGAAGAAATAACCTGCGGGCCGGCGTGAGGCCGATGTTTCACCTCGCGGGTTCGACTTTTCAAACCAAAGAACCGTCCGGGCATCCGGAGCGGTTCTTTTTTTATTTTGTCGCTAATCTTCCTTCAACCAAAGCCGGCAAGTGCATTCTTGCCAAGCGTGCCGGTGTTTTGTCTAATCTGCGCGTGCTGAATCAGCAAACTCTCAATCGTTCCGCCAGTTTTTCCGGCATCGGATTACACAGCGGGAACCGCGTCAACATGACGATTCTGCCCGCGCCGGCCAATAGCGGCGTGCGGTTCCGGCGCGTGGACCTGGAAGGCAAACCCGAGATCGAGGCGCGCGTGGAAAATGTCTCGGAGACGAACCGTTCCACGACGCTGGCCAAGGGCAATGTCAAAGTCCACACCGTGGAACACGTGCTCGCCGCGCTGGCGGGCTTCGGCATTGACAACGCCGTCATCGAGCTGGACGCGAACGAGCCGCCGATTGCGGATGGCAGTTCGCGTGAGTTTTGCAAAATCATCCAGGCGGTGGGCTTTGAAGCGCTTTCCGAGAAGCGGGAGTTCATCGCGCCGACGGAGCCGATCGAATTGCAGTTGGGCGAAACGATGATGACGATTTTTCCCTACGACGGTTTCAAAATTACCTGCACCAGCGCGGACAAGAAGGGCCGCTTCACGCAGTTTTATTCCACCGAGGTAACGCCCAAAACCTGGGAGAAGGAATTGTCGCACGCGCGGACATTTTGTTTTTACGAGGAGATTGAATACCTCATCAAGAACGGATTGATCAAGGGCGGTAGCCTGGAAAACGCCGTGGTCATCCGCGATGACGCGGTGCTGACGACGGAGCCGCTGCGCTATCCCGAGGAATTTGTGCGGCATAAGATGCTGGATATCGTCGGCGACCTGTCGCTGCTCGGCAAACCGATCCGCGGCCACGTGGTCGCGGTGCGGCCCGGCCACGCCGGCAATGTCGAGCTGGCGCGGAAAATCGTGGAGCAGATCAACCGGCCGGTGCGCGCGGCGCAGACGTTCGCCCCGCCGCCGCCCGACCAACCGGCGCCAGCGCCGCTGGTCGCCGCGGACGGCGCGATGAATATCGAGGAGATCATGAAAATGCTCCCGCATCGCCCGCCGTTCTTGCTGGTGGACCGGATTGTGAAGATTGATGGTTTAAAAATTGTCGGCATCAAGAACGTGACGATGAACGAGCCGCATTTTCAGGGACATTTTCCCGGCCATCCGATCATGCCAGGCGTCTTGCAACTTGAGGCGATGGCGCAGGTGGCCGGCGTGTTGCTGCTCAAAATTATCCAAGCCGCAAGCCAGGTGGCATATTTCATGGCGGCGAACAATGTGAAGTGGCGCAAGCCGGTCGTGCCGGGCGACGTGCTGGTGATCGAGGTGGAATTGCTCAAGGCGCGTGGCAAAATCGGCAAGGGCAAGGGTGTCTGCAAAGTGGACGGCGAAGTGGTCAGCGAAGCCGAAATCACCTTTATGCTCCGTGACGCATGATTCATTCTTCCGCAATCATCCATCCCAAGGCGCAGATCGGGGCCGGCTGCGAGATTGGGCCATACTGCGTCATCGGCGAAAACGTCACGCTCGGCGAAAAATGCACCTTGCATTCGCACGTGGTCATTGACGGACACACCAAGCTAGGACGCGAGAATGAAATCTTTCCGTTCGCCAGCTTCGGCCTCAAGACGCAGGATTTGAAGTGGAAAGGCGGCATTACGCGCACCGAGATCGGCGACCATAACACCTTTCGCGAATACGTCACCATCCACAGCGCGACCGGCGACGGCGAAGTGACGCGCGTCGGTTCGCACAATCATATTCTCGCCTACTGCCATCTCGCCCACAATGTCACGCTCGGCAGTCACAACATCATGTCCAATGTCGCCACCCTCGCCGGACATGTGACGGTGGAGGATCATGTGGTCATCGGCGGACTGGCGGCGGTGCATCAATTCTGCCGCATCGGCAAATTTGCCATGATCGGCGGCTGCTCCAAAGTGGTGCAGGACGTGCCGCCGTTCATGATCGTGGATGGCAATCCCGGCGAGACGCGCACCGTCAACAAAGTCGGTCTGGAACGCAACGGCGTTTCCGAGGAGGCGCAGACGGCGTTGCGTTCGGCTTACAAAGTATTGTTCCGCGAAGGTCTGACCATTTCCAACGCGCTCTTGAAAATCGAAGCCGAATTGCCGGCGCTGCCTGAAATGCAATATCTCATCCAGTTCATCCGCGCCAGCGAACGCGGCATCAGCAAGTAAACCCCGCCGCCGTTTTGAGGCAATCTGATTTCGATGAATGCGCCCGCATCCAAGCCCGATCGGCGCCGCGCCGCGCCATTCACCGAGGCCGGCGCGTGGCGAGAAATCGGCGGCGGCTGGCAGCCGCTGTTCGGTAATTTTCGCGGCGCGGGTTTCAGCGTGGAATGGCACGACTTTTTTGCCTCGCGCGACTTCGACTGGGCGGCGAGCTTTCATCCCGGCTGCGTCGAGCTTTGCCTGAATCTTGACGGCGCAGGCTTTGTCGAAGGGCAGGGGCGGCGCACCGAGTTCGCGCCCAACACCGCGGGCTTTTACCATCGCAAAAGCGAGCCGCTCACCGCGCAGCGGAGCGCAAATCAGCAGCACCGGTTTCTCACCGTGGAATTTTCCTGCCCGTTTCTCGCCAAGCATCTCGCCGGCACCGAAGCCACGCTCCATCCGGTCGTGCGCGCGGCGGTGGAAAACTGTCCGTGCGAAAATGTCTCCGGTGCCACCGTGCGGCTTTCCGCGGGCCAGCAGCAGCTGATCGCCACGCTGCGGCAGCCGCCGGTTTACGCCACCGCGCAGCCGCTGTGGTTTCAGTGCAAGGCGCTGGAACTGGCGCTGACTTTCTTCATCCAGCCGCCGGCCAACGAAGAAATGTTCTGCTCCCGCCAGCAACGGCTCGCGCAGGAACGCGTCGAGCAGGTCATCTTTCTGCTGAAACAAAATCTCGCCGCGCCACCGCCGCTGGAGGAACTCGGCAAAAAAATCGGCTGCAGCCATTTTTATTTGAGCCGGATTTTTTCCGCACAGACCGGCCAGACCATCACGCAGTATCTGCGCCAGCTCCGCATGGAACGCGCCGCCGAATTGCTGCGCGCCGGCGAATTCAACGTCACCGAAGCCGCGCTGGAAGTGGGCTACGCGAGTTTGAGCCATTTCAGCGCGGCGTTCCACGAGACGTTCGGCTGCTGTCCCGGATTATATCCGCTCAAGACACCGGCGCAGAAATCGAGGTAGTTTTTTGGTCGGAAGCATGCGGTGCTGTGACAGCGGCGAAAACAAAGCGTAGCACCGGCGGAAAAAAGGGGCGAGGTGGCTTAAGCTTTAGAGCCCCGGTTTTAGACTGTTCGTGTGTGTCAGAGACCAATTAAACAAAGAGCGCATACGAAGATTATAAGCTTCAACTTTCTTCTCATCAGGATAACGACCTTGGTAAGGAATTTCTGGAAAGTATTCCGCGGTCCAAATCTCGAATGGTCCGTCATTGGTGCCAGAATATTTATCCTTGCTGCATTCGCCTGAAATCACAAATAACTTGAGCTTGCCCGCGTCGAAATCCTTCCTTGCAGCTTCAGCCCCTTGAGAGCTTGCGAGGGAGCCAGCCACGATCTTCCAATTTGAATTTTGCCAGAGCTGCGAATAAACCAGGAGGCCAAGCGCTATGAATAGAACAATTGTGGAAGCAGCAATAATCACCTTAACAGTCTGTTGAACTACGGGTGAATTTTCGGACCTGCAATTTTTATGGGTGAAATTTTCAGAAATCGGCGTGGGAACAGCAGTAACGTTTGTCCCAACCGAGGCCGAAATCCGACCGCTGGGCTGACGGAAAGTTGC
>CAISEZ010000072.1 GCA_903884535.1 uncultured Verrucomicrobia subdivision 3 bacterium | reverse complement strand
CCAAGTCGCCAAGTCCGCCAAGATTTTTTATAAGGAAAGCAGGAAGCTGGTTTCTCCAGCCGTGTCTTTGCTTGTTTTTGGGAGCACGGCGTTCACGCCGCTGCGCTGCGCACAAACGTCATTGCCATTTTCCATCACCCTTTGGCTTACGCTGGTGAAGCGGGCTGAAGCCCGCGCTCCGGTCAACTTCAGCCGGCACTTATTCCTGCCTTCCTGCCTTCTTAATATTATTTTTTCCTGGCGGCCTTGGCGCCTTGGCGGTTTTCTTGCCCGGCTTGATTTCAGATTGCGGCGGACAGGGGGGGTGGCTTATCTTGGCGGAGTCAACGCACCGACTTAAGCCATGACCAACCCAGCCGCCGCCATCAAAATGCTGATCACTTATGCGATCTGCATTCCGATTGCCATTTTTGTCGGCTACCTGCTCACCAACCCGCTGGACTACGGCACGCTCGGCTTTCTCGGGCTCGTCATCGCGCTAATCATTTCGCCCGTGTTCATCAAGTGGCATTATCCCATGATGGTATTCGGGATGTCGCTGCCGGCTTACTTGTTTTTTCTGAAGGGCAATCCGCAAGCCTGGCAGGTGCTGACCCTCTTGAGCCTGGGCATTTCCATCGTGGAACGTGCCATGAACGCAGAAAAAAGATTCCTCAAGGCACCCGCCATGACGTGGGCGCTGCTGTTCACGGCCGGGATGGCCGTCTTGACCATGAAACTCACCGGCGGTTTCGGTCTGCACACGCTGGGGGCCGACACCGGGGGCGGGAAAAAATACATCAATCTCTATCTCGGCATTGCCACGTTTTTTGCCTTGGCCGCACGGGGCATCCCGCCTGCGCAGCGCAAGCTGTATGTAACCCTCTTTTTCATATCCGGTGCCTTTGGCTTCATTAGCGACATGTTTCCGTTTCTGCCCAAGCCGCTCAATTATATCAACCTGCTTTTTCCACCCTCCGGTTTCAGCATGGCGGATGTCGGCACCATCAGCTCGTCCCGGTTGGGCTATCTGGCGAATTCGGCCACCGCCGTCATGATTTTTTTGGTGGCTCGCTTCGGGTTGCGCGGAATTTTTTCGTTGGCACATCTGTTCCGCTTGGTCCTATTCTTCGGGCTGTTTATTATTTCCATGATGGGAGGCTTTCGCAGCGGGGTAGCCGGCAACCTTCTCCTACTGGGCATTGTGTTTGTCCTGGAAGGATTGTATCGAACCAAACTGGTGGCGGTGATAGCCGTCTTTGTCTTGATCGCCGGCTGCTTGGTGGTGCCGTTCTCCCGGGATATACCCTATAACATCCAACGGGCGTTGTCGTTCCTGCCGGTGGATGTGGACCCGATGGCGCGATCCGATGCGGAGGCCTCCACCGAGTGGCGGCAAAATATCTGGCGGGCAGTATGGCCCACGGTGCCCAGCTACCTGCTACTTGGCAAAGGCTATGCCCTTACCTCCCTGGATTTCGAGAGCATGGGAACTGACACTGCCTTCAAGCTTTCCGCACAAGTGGATGCCAGCCAGGAAGGTTTGGCCATCTCCAGTGATTACCATAGTGGCCCGCTTTCTACCCTTATCTGTTTTGGCGCCTGGGGCGGCATCAGCATTCTGGCTCTCATGGCAGGTGGCTTTTATGTCCTCTATCGCAATTTCAAATACGGTGACCCTGACTTGTCCACCGTCAATGCGCTCCTGCTAGCCATCCATCTGCAGCACATCGTGACTTTCTTTTTCGTCTTCGGCGGCTATGACGGCGATGTGGGTTATTTTGCCCGCATCGTCGGCTTCAGTGTGGCGCTGAACTGGGGCGTGCGCGGACCCCGCCCGCAGGCAGCCAATTTGCAACGCGTCAAACCCCTGCAGCCGCAGCCCCTGCCGCGCCCGCTGCCGGCCTGATGCCCGCCGTGAAACCCAAGCTGCTCGTGCTCGAATTATGGGGTCTGGGCGACCTCGTCATCGCCACGCCCTTTCTCCGGGCCGCGGCGGAAAAATTCAACGTCACTCTCCTCGCCAAACCATTCGCCGAAGAACTGCGCCCGCGCTTCTGGCCGGAGGTGACCGTGGTGCCGTTCGTCGCGCCGTGGACGGCGTTTCATGGCAAGTATCAGCTCTGGCGCTGGCCGTGGCGTGAACTGTTCCGCGTGCGCCGGCGACTCGCCGCCGAACACTTCGCCGGCGGCATTTCCGCCCGCTGGGATCCGCGCGACCACGCGCTCATGCGGCTCATCGGTGTCCGCGAACGCTACGGCATTCCCCGCGTGCAGAGCACCATCTTCCTCACCCACCCGTTGCCGCGGCCGAACGTGCTGGCTCATCACTACGACCATTGGCGCGCGGCCGGCCAGGCGTTGGGCCTGAAACTACCGGAGCGGGAAAAAATCATTCCACCGGCGCGGCCACCGACGCGACAAGTGTTGCTCCACAGCGGCGCCCGGCTGCCCGCCCGCGTCTGGCCGCTGGAAAATTTCAAAATAATCGCCGACCGGTTGCGCCAAAAAAACATCGCCGTGCAGATCGCCTGCGATCCGGACCAGCTCATTTGGTGGCAAAGCCAGGGCGAAACGGTGAGCTGCCCCCGGTCCGTCACGGAATTGCTGGCGCTCATTGATTCCGCCGGCGCCTTCCTCGGCAACTGTTCCGGCCCCGGCCATCTCGCCGCGATTTGCGGCGCGCCGACGTTCACGGTGTATGGCCCCTCGCTGCACGAATGGTTCCGGCCGTTACATCCCGCGTCGGAAATTTATGAAGGCAAGGCCTGTCCCTACAAACCCTGCGCCGACTATTGCCGGCTCACCGCACCGGCCTGCCTGCATAATGTGACGGCGGATGAAGTTTGGCCGCGCGCGGAACAATTTGTGGAAAAACATTTGGAATGATATCCGGTTCGCAAATAAACGTGGAGCAACGGTCTTAAACCACAAGCGGTTTAAGGAGGCTGTTTCAGTGGATGATGAGATGACGCATCAAAACGCTGTGTTCAAACCACGCTAAAAATCCCGTCGCCGCTTTCACGCGCCCTTTCCGGTGGGGCGAGCGCCCTCACGCCCCGCCGTCCACAAATATTTTCCCGGCCGGCCCGGCTCAACGGGAGCCTCGCCCCACCGGACACTGTGACTTTCTTTCAATTTGTGCCGCCACCGCTTCATGCTAGATTTTCCGCGTGAACAAACTGGCCAAACAGCTCTACCAATTTCTCCGCAAAAAACCGGCGCTCGGCAAAAAGGTTTTCATCGCCAAAACCGCCACGGTCATCGGCGATGTCACGCTCGGCGCGCATTCCAGCGTCTGGTATGGCGCGGTGCTGCGCGGTGATATCAACCGCATCGTCGTCGGCCATCACACGAATATCCAGGACAACGCCGTGCTGCATCTTGCGGATAATTTTGCGTGCGTGCTCGGCAACTGGGTCACCGTTGGCCACGGCGCAGTCGTCCACGCCTGCACCGTCGGCGATGAAACGCTCGTCGGCATGGGCGCGGTGATTTTGGATGGCGCGGTCATCGGCAAACAATCCATCGTCGGCGCGAAGGCGCTCGTGACGCAGGGCACCAAAATCCCGCCCGGCTCGCTCGTCCTCGGCACGCCGGCAAAAGTCGTCCGCAAGCTGACTAAAGAAGAACGCGCCGGTTTGAAATGGTGGGCGCAAAAGTATGTGGACAACGGCGCGTATTGCCTGCAACACGGAATCAATGTCAGCGACCTGATTCCAGAACCGCAGCCACGACGCGCTTGACGCTGATCTGGTTCATGCAGCAAAAATCAATCGGGCACTCTCGCAAAAAACACGGCGAACACGGCGCGTCCGATTTCAGCAAGCGATGACGCACCTCGCCCGGCAAACCCGGCCCGGTCAGTTCCGGCGAGGTGCTGCCAAATGGCACGACCAACGGCGTGCCGAGCGCAGCGGCCACATG
Organism: uncultured Verrucomicrobia subdivision 3 bacterium; assembly: GCA_903884535.1. Classification (GTDB taxonomy): domain Bacteria; phylum Verrucomicrobiota; class Verrucomicrobiia; order Limisphaerales; family UBA11358; genus UBA11358. The sequence goes on along the minus strand of CAISEZ010000072.1, from coordinate 110,543 downwards.
CATCGGGCCGGTGTCATTGGTCAAAACCACGCGGCAAATTTTTAGCAGCGCCATCAATTCGCGCAGCGAAGTCTGGCCGGACAAATTTCGAATTTCGAATTTCGAATTTCGAATTTCAGCTTCGATGCGCGCGGTCAATTCAACATCAGCTTTGCCGCCGAACAAAATCCAAACGCAGTTGGTGCGCTGCTGAATTTCTTTTGCGGCGGCGATGAATTTTTCCGCTGGCCAGCGTTTGGCCGGGCCGTATTCCGCGCCGGGATTCAGGCCGAAGATCGGCCCATCCATTTTTTCCAGCCCGAATTTTTTCTTCGCTGACGCAATTTCCTCCAGCGCGACCGTCAATTGCGGCGCGAGCGGTTCCGGATTCGCGCCCAGCGCGGCGGCGAGATTCAAATACTCGTGAAGCTGATGCGCACTGGCTGGGGGTTTTGAATTTTCAGTTTTTAATTTTGAATTGTTGGCGACCAGTTCTTGGATTTCGCCGACAGAACGCTTGTGCATTTTCACCGCGGCTACGCGCGGCGCGACGGTTTGCGTCAGCAAAAAATTCCGCCACGGCCGCGCGTAGCCAACCCGCTGCGGAATGTCCGCCAGAAAAACTTCCAATGCCGAGCGCGGCGAATTTGGCAGCACCAGCGCCAGATCAAATTTTTTTGCGCGCAGTTTTTTTGCGACGGCAAAAACTCCTTCGCCAGCGCCAAATAAAATAATTTCGTTCACCGCCGGATGATTCTGCCACAAGCCCGTCAGCTTGGCATGCGTCAGCAGGGCGATGTGCGCGGACGGGAATTGTTCGCGCAGGCGCAGCAGTGCCGGCGTGGTCATCACGGCGTCGCCGAGCCAGTTCGTTTCCCGAACCAGAATCCGGCGCGGCGGGATGTTGAAGGACACGCTCATGTCAGTCTTTCCAGCGGCGATGCACCCAAAACCAGTTCGCGGGATCGCGGCGCACGGCGGTTTCGAACGCGCGGTTCACGTCGCGCATGATTTCCTCGGATGAGCGCGGCTGGCCATTTTCGTGCGTCGGAATTTTTTCACCAAATTCCAGCCGCCACTTTCCCAAAGCTACGCGATAACAAATCTGCGTGTAAAGTTCCGCGTCATACCTCAGCGCAAGGATGGCGGGCGCGAGGCCGGTGTTGCAGTCGTGACCGAGAAACGGCGCGCGCAGGCCTTTGGCGCTTTGGTCGGCGAGCAGGCCGAGAATGACGCCGCGTTGTTCCATCCGGCTGCGCAGCGCGCGGCCATCGGCGCGGCGCTCAAAAAAAAGACAGCCGCTGCGCCGGCGTAAATCCTGCATCAGCCGGTTAAACGCGGGCTGATTAAGTGCGCGATACGTTGTCGCGCCTTGATAGCCGGCTAATCGCAGCCGCGCGTAAAGCTCGAAGTTGCCGAAATGCCCAATGGCCACCACCACATTTTGGGGCGCGGTTTGGCCGGTTTTTTTCGGCAGGCATTCGTTGCCGACAAATTCCAGGTGCGGTTTCAATTCCTCGAAACTCATCGCGGCGGTTTTGACGGCGGACAAATAATTTTCGCCGAGGCGGCGGAAATTTTCCCGGGCGATTTCGCGAATTTCCTCCGCCGATTTTTCTTTGCCAAAACAGAGCGTCAAATTATCCAGCACCACGCGGCGATGCCGGCCGTCGAGGTGAAACGCCAGCGCACCGCCGGCGCGGCCGAGCCGGGCGACGAACTTGAGCGGCAGCGACTGGACGCACGCGATGAGCGCGCGGGCGAGCCAGTAAAGCACCGTATTCATTAGCGGAAACAGATTTTGCGCACGCAATCCTGAAAATCATTCGCACCGGCGACGATCTGGATTTCCACGCGCATTAAATAAAACGGCAGGTCGCGCCGGTCAATTTTCGGGAAGCGCACGGCGTCTTTTTGTGTGGTGATGATGAAGTCGGCCTGCCGCTTTTTCGCGCGGTTGATGGCGTTGAGGATTTCCTGCTGGGTGAACCGGTGATGGTCAGCGAAGCGCTTGGAATAGACGAGTTCGCTGCCGAGCTTCACCAGGCTTTGCTCGAAACTTTCCGGCTGCGCGATGCCGCTCAGCGACGCCACTTTTTTGCCGGACAACAAATCCAGACCCTTGCGTTCGCCGGTGAACACGTCCTCGAAATACAGCGGCTGGTGCACGCATTCGATGACGGCGGCGGTGGAATTTAATTTGTTGATCCGTTCGCGCAGCGCTGCTGTGTTGCCGTCGCTCTTGGTGATGAAAATCGTGTGGGCGCGCGCGAGGTGTGACGGCGGTTCGCGCAGGGTGCCGCGCGGCAGCAAATACTCGTTGCCGAACGGCTGCTGGCGGTCAATCAGCACGACGTCATGCCGGCGGCCGCGCAGATGCCAGTATTGAAAACCGTCGTCGAGCAGCAGCGTGTCGCAGCCAAATTTCTCAATCGCGTAGCGCCCACTTTTGACGCGGTCCTTGTCCACCAGCACGACGACGTCCTTGAGATTGGACGCGAGCATGTAAGGCTCGTCGCCGGCGGTTTCGGAATCGAGCAGCAGCGATTTGCCGTCGGACACGACGCGCGGCGGCGTCTGGTCTTCGCGCAACAAAATCTTGTTGAGAAATTTTTGATGCAGCGGCGCGGGCCGGGAACGGTAGCCGCGCGAGAGGATGGCGACGTTGCGGCCGGCGTCGCGCAGCTCGCGCGCAAACTTTTCGACGACCGGCGTTTTGCCGGTGCCGCCGACGGTGAGATTGCCGATGGCGATGACCTGCACGCCGAGCGTTTTGTCGCGTAGGATGCGGACATTGTAAAGCCAGCGGCGCAACTTGACGATGACTGTGAAAATTTTGGAGCCGCCGAACAAAGTGGCGCGCGTCAGCTTCGCCTTAAAATCGTGGCGTTCCCCGAGCACGACTTCGAGGAAGAACGTTTCGAGGGCTTCGGCCCAGGCACGGAAGATTTCACGCATCGCGGGTTAATGTGCCAAGTCCGACGGTGGTTTTGAATTTTTAATTTTCAGTTTTTGGTAAAACCCGTGCCGGGTTTTTCAACCAAAAATTAAAAACTGAAAACTCAAAATTTGAAATCAGTAGCCGAGTTTGGCGACTTCCTGTTGCAAGGCGAGCTGGAAATCCTGCACATCGGCGGCCGAGGGTTTGTAGCCCGCCTGCTTCGGCACCACGCCGAGCCGGCCGGTTTGATCCAAATACCAGTCGGCGATCTGGCCGTCGCTGAACGTGGCCTTGCCGCTGATCATCGCGCCGGGCTTGGTGATTTGATCCACGCTCACGGTCACCCCGCCGGGCAGCGGAGCTGGTTCCGGCGAAAGGGTGGGCAGTCCCACCGCAGATTTGGCGGCCACTGGTGCCGCGGCCGGCGGAACAACCAACTTCGGCGGCTCCGGATCTTTCGGCGTCAGCTTGAGATCATCCACCAGAAAACGCACTTCCATGTAAGTGCATTTGATGCCGAAATCTTTCAGCAGCCGGTTTTGAATTTCCGAAAGTTTCGCGCCTTCGGAAATCCACTTCGCGACCGTTTGCCTTTGTGCTTCGTCCAGATTCATGCCTAAACACTAGCGACTTCCCGCTTCAAAATCCAATCGTAACCTTTCGCTTCCAGTTCGAGCGCGAGTTCCTTGCCGCCAGATTTCACCACGTGACCGTCCACCAAAACGTGGACAAAATCCGGCACGATGTAATTCAGCAAGCGCTGATAATGTGTGATGACCAACTGCGCATTGTCCGCACGCTTGAGTTTGTTCACGCCGTTGCTGACAACCTTGAGCGCGTCAATGTCCAGGCCGGAATCCGTCTCGTCGAGAATGGCGAGCTTGGGTTCGAGAATCGCCATCTGAAAAATTTCCGCACGCTTTTTTTCTCCGCCGGAAAATCCTTCGTTGACCGAGCGCTTGAGCAGATCGTCCTTCAGCTCCAGCAACTTCATTTTGTCCTTCACGAGCGCGAGAAATTCAATCGCGTCAAGTTCCTGCTCGCCCTTGTGCTTGCGGACTTCGTTCAGCGCCGCCTTGAGAAAATAGGTGCTGTTCACGCCGGGAATTTCGACGGGATATTGAAACGCCAGAAACACGCCTTCCCGGGCGCGTTCTTCCGGGTCGAGGTCGAGTAAATCTTTGCCGTTGTAAAGCACTTCGCCGCCGGTGATGTCGTAACCGTCGCGTCCAGCCAGCACGGCCGCGAGCGTGCTTTTGCCGGAGCCGTTCGGGCCCATGACCGCATGGACTTCGCCTGCGTTGATCGTCAGGCTGACGCCCTTGAGGATTTGTTTGCCCTCGACGCCCGCCGAGAGATTCTTGATTTCGAGAATAGGTTGCTTGCTCATTTTCAAATTATATTTTAGCCACAGATTAACACAGATGAAACACAGATTCTGCCGTCAATTTTTTATCTGTGCCAATCTGTGTGCATCTGTGGCTTCTTAATCAGCCGACACTGCCTTCCAGACTCACGCCCAGAAGTTTCTGCGCTTCGACGGCGAATTCCATTGGCAGTTCCTTGAACACTTCTTTGCAGAAACCGTTCACGATCATGTTCACCGCGTCCTGCGTGGCGATGCCGCGCGCGTTGCAATAAAAAATCTGATCCTCGCCGATCTTCGACGTCGAAGCTTCGTGCTCAACGGAGGACGACGTGTTTTTTACTTCAATGTAAGGAAACGTGTGTGCGCCGCATTTGGCGCCGATGAGCATCGAATCGCACTGCGAAAAATTTCGCGAGTTCGTCGCGCTCTTGCGAATTTCCACCAGGCCGCGATAGCTGTTCTGACCGCGCCCAGCCGAAATACCCTTGGAAATAATGGTGCTTTTCGTGTTCTTGCCGATATGAATCATCTTCGTGCCGGTGTCGGCCTGCTGCATGTTGTTCACGACCGCGACCGAATAAAATTCACCCTTCGAGCCTTCGCCGAGCAAAATGCAGCTCGGATATTTCCAGGTGATCGCCGAGCCGGTCTCGACTTGCGTCCAGGTGATGCGCGAATTTTTACCTTTGCACAGGCCGCGCTTGGTCACGAAATTGTAGATGCCGCCGACGCCGTTTTCGTCGCCCGGATACCAGTTTTGCACCGTGCTGTATTTGATCTGCGCATCGTTGTGCGTGACGAGTTCCACGACGGCGGCGTGCAACTGGTTTTCATCGCGCATCGGCGCGGTGCAGCCTTCGAGGTAGCTCACCTGCGCGCCGTCATCCGCCACGATGAGCGTGCGCTCGAACTGGCCGGACTTGGCGGCGTTGATGCGAAAATACGTCGAAAGCTCCATCGGGCATTTCACGCCCTTCGGGATGTAGCAAAACGAACCGTCAGTGAACACCGCCGAATTCAGCGCGGCGTAATAGTTGTCCGTGTAAGGCACCACCGAGCCGAGATATTTTTTGACAAGGTCGGGATGATTGTGAACCGCCTCGCTGAACGAGCAGAAAATAATTCCCTTCTTCGCCAGTTCCTCGCGATACGTTGTGCCGACGGAAACGGAGTCAAAAATCGCGTCTACCGCCACGCCCGCGAGCCGGCCGCGTTCGCGCAGCGGAATGCCGAGCTTCTCGTAAGTTTCCAACAGCTTTGGATCCACTTCGTCCAGACTTTTCGGCGCGTTGGCCTGCGGCTTGGGCTGGGAAAAATAGCTGATGGCCTGGAAATCAATCGGCGGATACTTGACGAACTGCCACGTCGGTTCCGGCATCGTCTGCCAGTGGCGAAACGCTTTGATGCGCCAGTCGGTCAGCCACGCCGGCTCATTTTTCTTGGCCGAGATGTGGCGGATGGTTTCCTCGCTCAAGCCGGGCGGCGTGGACTCGGTCTCGACGTCGGTGACGAAGCCGTATTTATATTCGGTCTTGACCAGATCTTCAATTGTCTCGGTGGCGGTGCTCATGAAATTATTTTTTCTGCCGGTCGGCGCATTCGGCGCAAACGCCGTGGACGGCGATGTCGTAGTGATCCACTTTGAAACCCTTTGGATGCGGCATGAAGGTGGAATCCGTCGGCAACGGCACGTCGAAAATTTCGCCGCAGGCATCGCAGAAATAATGGCAATGCTCCTCCATGTTCGGGCAAAACCGCGTGGCGCCGCGTTCGAGCTGCACCTGGCGGACGAGGCCGCATTTCACGAGCGCGTCGAGGCAATTATAGACCGTCGCGTGAGAAATCTCCGGCATCGTTTTTTTGGTGCGGATGAAAACGTCCTCGGCGGTCGGATGATCGCGCTTGTGCAGGATCACGTCGTAAACATGCTGCCGCTGCGGCGTGAAGCGAAAACCACCCGTGCTCAACTTTTCAGTCAAGTGCTGCTCGGATTTGCTGTGGGCGATGACGCTCATTACGAACCCGAAGTTTAACCGGGAACGCGGTGCCGTCAAGATTTAGAATAGTTCTAAATTGAAATGCCGGCACGAAACCTTCGGCCGGTTTTATACAAATTTGGCTTCGGCGGTGTCTGTTTGGTATAGATGAAGGGAAATCCATGAAAAAACGCCTCGTAGCCGCCTTGCTGCTGGTTTTGATTGCCGCACTGGTGCTCCACAGCTACGCCAAGGCAAAAAGATCAGCTTGGAATGTCATCAAGAACCCGGAGACCGTGCAAATGCTGAAAGGCTTTGTGGCCGCGAAAAAAGCCCAAGCGTATGCCGACACCAACGGCGTGCCGCCAGAAATCCGCGCCATGTTTAAATATGCTGAACGGGGTGATTGGCAGGCATTGAGCAATTCAGTCAGCGAACTCAAAGAGCGGATTAGTTATTGGGATTCGTTGGGATATGGGATGCCACGTTCAAATGATTATCGGGGCGCAGTTGAAGATTTAATTTCAGAAGTTGCGAAAAAAGTTGGTTCGCCTTTGCCGTGGGATTATTGGGCGCCTCCGAGACTGAAAGGAACGGCCGGAGAAACAATCAAAGAAGTTTATGGCGCTTTGGATGCATTCGTGACGGGCGATGAAAAATATTCCACCGAGTTTGGCCGGGAGATCATTGACTCAATCCCGGCCGGTAGCATCTATTTTGGCGGTTCAGACCCGGGACGTTTTATCGTGACCACCATGTGCAAGTCTCAGCCTGATGGAAACCCGTTATTTACACTCGGTCAAAATTCACTGGATGATAAAACCTGCCGTGACTACCTGCGCTCAATGTATGGGGGAAAAATTTACATTCCAACGGAAGCGGACTGGGAGAAATGTTTAAAAGATTCATTGGCCGAAATCGAGGCGCGACGACAAGTGTCGAATGAACTTGTATATGGACTCCGAGGTCCGCTGGCCAAAATTTTATTCGATAAAAATCCTGCAAATGATTTTTTCGTTGAGGAGGGTTTTCCGATTGAATGGATGTATTCGCACCTTGAACCGCACGGGTTAATCTTCAAAATCAACCGGCAGCCGCTGTCAGAACTCTCCGACGAAATCATCCAGCGCGATCGCGCCTACTGGCGCAAGTCTTTGGTGCCAAAAATCGGGGGCTGGCTGACAAATGAAACCTCACTTGCAGCCATCGCCGGTTTTGCGAAAAAGGTTTTTTCCCAGCATGACCTTGAAGGCTTCACCGGCGACGCGCGTTTTGTGCAGAACGAATATGCCGGCAGGATGTTTAGCCGGGAACGGGCGGCGATCGCCGGGCTTTACGCGTGGCGAGCCAGTCATTCAACCAACGATTCCGAAAAGCAACGCATGACCCGTGAAGCCGATTTTGCTTTTCGTCAGGCCTGGGCGCTTTGTCCATATTTGCCAGAAGCTGAATATCGCTACGTCAACTTTTTGCTGGCGCAAAACCGGTTTGCCCACGCAATGCTCGTAGCCGAAACAACGGCAGGCTTGCCACAGGTGAAAAATGATGAATTCACGCTTCAATTGCCGGCCCAATTGAAACAATGGCAGAAGGACAATCCGCCCAAGCCCGGCAACTGATTTCCTTGGAATATTTCGGTCGGACTTTGTGGCGCAAATCACTTTTGATAAACGCTGACGCGGGCTGGCGGGAAGTTCAGCCAGACGATTTTGGAGGCGCGCAGCCGGAAGCTGGCGGTGCCGTGCGAACGGCGTTTGCCGATCTGATAGCTGTATTGCACCCAGTTGCCCTGCGGTTGCAGCACCCCGCGGATTTTTTGCGCGAGGGATTCGGCTTCGGACGGCGGGAAATTCAGCAGCGGCAGGCTGGAGATGACCGCGCCGACCTTGTCCACCAGCACCGGCAGGTCGCGCAGCAGGTCGTCCAACTGCCACGCGTCGCCGGCGATGATGTGGGCGCGCGGGAATTTTTTCTGGAGCCGCTTGGCGAGCGTGGGATTGTGTTCAATGGCGATCAACCGGTCTTCGCGCAATCCGTATTTGAGCAACGCATCGGTGACGGCACCGGTGCCGGGGCCGAGTTCCAACACAAAACTTTCCGGATTATGCGGCAGCCACCGCGCCATGGCCGCGCCCAGCTGCGGCGAACTCGGCGCCACCGAGCCGGTGCGCTGCGGATTCACGAGCCATTCGCGGAGGAACAGCGTCGAGTCGGCGATTGCCGCAATGATTTTTCGTGCCATGTCGTTCCCGGATTCGATGCGGAGCTTAATTCATCTGTTCAATCATGCGCCACAGAAATTTCACGCGCGGCCGGTCAGTTTTTCTTGCCCGGGGCCAGCCGCGCGGCCTCCGCCTTGGCGGCCAGCCGCCGTCCGCGCCAATCGTCCCAACTGGATTCCCACGCGACTCCGGCCAGATTCGTCTGCGCGGCGGGCCAGAGCGCATCGAGTTTTTGCAGTGTTTTTAAGGCTTCTGCGGTCTGTCGCCATTTCAACTGCGCCTCGGCCAGGTTCAAAAAATTCTCCGGATAGTCCGGCGCGAGCGCGGCGGCGCGTTCGAGCCAGTCGCGCGCCTTGCGTTTGCCGCCGACGCTCAACGGCCAGCCGGGCGCTTGAAAATAAAGTTCGCCGAGATTCCGCACCGGCCCGGCGAAATCAAAATGCTCGTCCAACTCCGCTGCCGTCTTGAACTCGCGTTCGACCTCATGCACCAGTTTGTAGGCGGCGAGGGATGGGGCCTCGGCGTCGGCCAGTTCGCCGTAATTCATCGCGAAATAATAATGGCCGGGGGCGGATTTGGGTTCGCGCGCCACCAGTTGGCGGCCGGCGGCGATGCCCAGCCGGGCGAGGTCCGCGCGCTGGGTCGCGTTGGTGGCCAGCTCGGCAAAATCGAAACAGGCGCGGGCAAACTGCCAGGCGTTGGTGGTGTTATTGGTAGCCGACTGGAACTGCGTCTGGGCGGCGAGAAACGCCTTTTCCGCCCGGACCGCGTAGATTTTCTTGGATGCGTCCGCGGTGCAAAGGCTGGCAGCCATGCACAAAAATAGTCCGGCCACGGCCAATTTTGTCTTGGTCATGGGTTGAGCATGGGAATTAAAGTTGCCATTGCGTCCGGCTATTTTATACTAGGCAAGTGATATTAAATTGGAAAATTCTCGGTCTGGCAATGTTTGTCGCACTGGCGCTGGGCGGCGCCGGCTGCAGCGGCATCAACGCCAGCCAGAGCGTTTCGCCGGCCAGCTTCTTTATGCCGGGACTGCTCAAGGCCGACCCGCCGCAGACCAATGCGCCGGTTTTGCTGGGTGAAAATGCCGTTCAACTCGCCGTGGTCCGTTAAAAAATTATGCGTTTCCCATTCGCGCTGACGAAGAAAATCGCCAGCCACATCATCAAACATAAAGTCCGCAAGACGCCGAAATTCGCGATGGTCTTGCAGCTCGAACCGCTGCACACCTGCAATCTGACCTGCACCGGCTGCGGTCGCATCCGCGAATATTCCACGTCGCTCAAGGACATGGTGCCGCTGGAGCAATGTCTCCAAGCCGCCATCGAATGCGACGCGCCAATGGTTTCCATTTGCGGCGGTGAACCGCTGATTTATCCGAAGATCGAGGAACTGATCGCCGGTTTGCTCGAACAGGGCCGCGTGCTTTACATCTGCACGAACGGCATGTTCATGCGCAAAAAAATGCGCGATTACCTCGCCGCGATTTATTCACCGGAACTTGAGCCGAAGCTGAAAAAGCTGCTCGAAGCCAAATTGATTTCCGAAAAGGAAGCCGACGTCATCCGCAAATCTGACGACACGGCGAAGAAAAAAATCGTCATCCGTCCGACCAAATGGATGTATTGGAATGTCCACGTGGACGGTTTGGAATTCACGCATGACCTCATTGTGGAGCGCGAAGGCGTGTTCAAGGAATGCGTCGAAGCCATCAAGATGGCGAAAATTTGCGGCTATCAAGTCGCGACCAACACGACGGTTTATCGCGAAACCGACGTGGCGGAAATCGAGGACATGTTCAAGTATTTGAGCTCGCTCGAAGTGGATGGCCACACGATTTCGCCCGGCTACGATTACGATGCGGCGAAAAAAGACATGGTGTCGCGCCTCGGCAAGGATCCGAAGCAATTTTTTCTGACGCGCGAAATGACGCGCGCGAAATTTGCGAAGATCCAGGACTGGGGCAAGGCGTTCACCATTTTCGGCACGCCGGTGTATCAGGAATTTCTCGCCGGCAAACGGGAACTGACCTGCACCGCGTGGGCCATTCCGACCTACAACGTCAAAGGCTGGAAAGCCCCGTGCTATCTGATGACCGACGGCCATTACGCCGGCTATCACGAAATGCTCACCAAGGTGCAGTGGGAAAAATACGGCGTCGTCAACGGCGTCGCGCGCGATCCGCGTTGCGAACATTGCATGGTGCATTGCGGCTATGATCCGAGCGGCGCGCTCGGCACGAATTATCAATCCGGCGACAACTGGAAAAATTTCAAATACAATTTCGGCGCAAAACCGAAGCCGTTCCCGTCCTCGCCGGAACTGGCGAAGCGCGCGTTCAACGGCGTGACCATCGGCAAAGGCCATCTCGCCGAGGCGAAGGCCATCATCAATTCGCCCGCCGCCGGCGCGCGCGGCGCGTTTGCGAACGAAGTCCATCACGAAGCCCACGTCGGCACCCATTGCGGCACCGGCGACACCTCCGAACGCGACGAGCTGCTGGCGAAAATCAAAGACGTAAAAAACCCTGACAAAAACGCCGGGTAAAACCGGACAAACCATTACCGGAAATGAAAACTATTCAAAACAGTGTTTTGGCCGTTGTCATTCTTCTGGTCATTTCGGGTTGCGCCAGCGTCAATCAAAATGCGGCGAAGAAGATCGGTGGCTTTTCCGCGGCTACTGATTTGGCCGCGCAAAACACTTCCGCGGCGTTTGAGATGCTGGATCGCGAGCACTTCAACTTGACGGTTGCCCGCGACGTCGCCGAGGGCGGCTGGGAAAAATTAAACGCCAAAAGCATCGCGCCATTTCTGAACCCGGAGGATGTGCAGGCCCGGCTTTTGGTGTTGCAGGGGTTGCAGGCTTACGCCCAAAAACTGTCGGCGCTGATGGGCAATGAGCAGATGGATGCGTTTGACAAGGCCACGGTGGATTTGTCCGCCTCGTTGAAAAACGTGGACGACGAATTTGTTAAATCAAAATTTCTTTCCACCGCTCCGCTCAGTTCCAGCGAGATCCGCATCGCTTCGACGGCCATCAATGCAATCGGGCATTGGATCATTGACGTCAAACGGGAAAAAGGGGTCAAGGCGAGCATTCAGGAAATGAATCCCTTCGTCACCAATACGGCTGTGTTGCTCGCGCGGGATTTTGTGGTGCTGCGCCGCAACCTGGCCACGACTTACGACGAGGCGGTGATGGCGCAGAAAGTATTCGTCAAAAATAATATCGCCACGATGGACGCGGCGACGAAGCGCAATGAAATCAAGGCGATTGCCGATTTGATTATTGAGGCGAACCAGGCCGACCACGCGATGGCGCTGATGCAAAAATCCATCGGCGACTTGGGCGAAACGCACGCGCAACTGGCCACGGCTTTTGATAAAAGCTCGGTCAAGCTGGATCAGTTGTTGGCCGACCTGACGGTGGAAGGCAAACGGGTGGAAAAATTTTACGATTCGATCGGGTCAAAATAACCCAATCAACCTATGCCAAAAAAACCAACCTCCGATGAAGTCTGGCTGGCGCTGGATCAGTTGCGCCGCGCCCTGAATGACGCGTATTGGGAAATTTCCGACCCGCAGCAGGGCGACCGGATTCTGGCGCTCGCGCAGGACGTGGATTCGATTCAGGACGACATGGACAAGGACGCCATCATTTCCAACACGGCCGCCTACAAAAATCTGCAGGCGCGCGTTAAGGGCGTCAACGACAAGCTCGACCAGTTGAAAAAGGACATTGACGGCATGATTCATAGCGTGGAAACGGTGACGAAAATCGCCGGCTACATTGATCAGGCCATGCAGCTCGCCGCGAAATATTTTGTCTGATCGCCAAGCAGTCATCGCGAAGACAACCCATTTAATGAGTAAAACATTATTCCTCTCCCCGCCGTCGTTTGACGGATTTGACGGCGGCGCCGGCGCGCGGTATCAGGCGCGGCGCGAAGTCACGAGCTATTGGTATCCGACGTGGCTCGCGCAGCCAGCCGCGCTTGTGCCGGATTCCAAGCTGCTCGACTGCCCACCACACAACATTGACCTGGCCAAGTGCCTGGCCATCGCGAAAGATTTCAATCACGTCATCATCAACACCTCCACACCGTCGCTGAAAAACGACTGCAAGGTGGCCGAAGCCATCAAGGCGCAGAAGCCCGACACGAAAATCGGTTTCGTCGGCGCGCACACGATGGTGTTGCCGACGGAAACATTGAAGGCGTCGCCGGCGATTGACTGGGTCGCGCGCAAGGAATTTGATTTCACCTGCAAAGAAGTGGCCGAAGATCGCGACATGGCGAGCATCGTCGGCCTGTCCTACAAAAACAAGGACGGCAAAATCATCCACAACGCCGAGCGCGAAATGATTTCGGACATGGACACGCTGCCGTGGGTGGCGGACGTTTATAAACGCGATCTCGAGATCGAGAAATATTTCATCGGCTATCTGTTGCATCCGTATATTTCGATGTATACCGGCCGCGGCTGCCCGGCGCAATGCACCTTCTGCCTGTGGCCGCAGACGATTGGCGGGCACAAGTATCGCGTGCGCTCGCCGCAAAACGTCGCGGACGAAATGGCCTACATGAAGAAAATTTTTCCGCAGGTGCGCGAATTTTTCTTCGATGACGACACGTTCACCGCGAACCTGCCGCGCGCGCGTGAAATCGCCAATAAGCTTGCGCCGCTTGGTGTTCACTGGAGTTGCAACAGCCGCGCGAACCTCGATTACGACACGATAAAATCTTTCAAGGACAACGGCCTCCGGTTGTTCCTCGTCGGCTACGAGAGCGGCAACGACGACATTCTCACGCGCATCAAAAAAGGTGTGACGATGGACGAGATGCGTCGCTTCACCAAAGCGTGTCATCAAGCGGACGTGGTGATTCACGGCACGTTCATTCTGGGATTACCTGTCGAGACGCAGAAGAGCATTGAGAACACAATTAATTTTGCAAAGGAGCTGGATGTGTTCTCGCTGCAAGTCTCCCTCGCCGCGCCGTATCCCGGCACGGAGCTTTACGAAATGGCCAAGCAAAACGGCTGGTTCACCAAAAAAGATAAAACCGATCTGGTGGAAAGCGGCGGCCTGCAGCAAAGCACGCTTGAATATCCCGGCCTGAACAAAGACAAAATTTTCGAGGAAGTGGATCGTTTTTATCGCACGTATTATCTGCGTCCGAAACCGATTCTGCGCATCATCAAGACGATGCTCGAGGACAAGGATATTTTGGTGCGGCGTTGTCGCGAAGGCTACGAATTTTTCCGCAGCCTGAATGAACGTAAAGCCGACTTGGCGGCGTCCAAAGCGGCGGCCGCGTAAAAGTTTTGATTCGCAAAAAGTAAGGTGCGTCAGCGATGACGCGCCTTTTTTGTTTGGCCGTCGGAATCGTTGCTTGCGTTCTCACCCAAACAGGCCCACCTTGCTCAACATGGAAAAATCTTGGCTAGGTAAAATTTTAACGCGCCGCCTGAAAAATCATCAGGTCATGGTGCCGCACAACCTTGATTACTCTGACGCGGATGTGCAGTTCAGCCAGGGGGTGAAATTTGCCAGCGGCGCGGGCGTGGCGCAGGATTATCCCCAGGCGGCGGATTGGTATCGCAAGGCGGCGGCGCAAAATCATGGCCTGGCGCAGTTCAATCTCGGAACGATGTATGCCCACGGCCAGGGAGTCGTCCGGGATGACGCCCAATCACTGGTGTGGTTTGGGCGGGCGGCGAATCTGGGCGATGCCGGCGGCCAGTATAAAATGGGGCGAAGCTGCGAACGCGCGAGCTTGGATGGTCTGCCGGCGGGCGCGCCCGAAGCGAGAATCGAGGCTTACAAGTGGTTTCAACTTTCCGCCGCGCAAGGCTACAAAAAATCTGAAGGTGCCTACGCGCCTTTGACTTTCAAAATGACCCGCGCCGATGTCGCCGAGGCCAACCAGCGGGTGGCCAATTTTTCGGTGACAACAGAACCCCAAACGCTTCCCGCGTGAATTAGGCCGCCAATTCCGCCGCGCCCTTGCCTTTGCCGTGGTCGAGATTGATGAACTGTCTGGTTTCGCCGACGTAGCCGACGATGTTGAACTTGCCGACGGGTTCCTGCTTGGCCGCTTTGAAGGCCGCGGCCGTTCCGGAAAAATGTTTGCCTTCGGTGACCGTTTTGCTCCACAAACCTTCGCTGGTGAAAAACTTCAGAGTGTCCGCGTCTTCGATGAGGATGTTCATAGACAATCAGCTTAACACAGTCGCCGGCGCAAGCCGCACACTAAACCAGAAAATATTTCCGCCCGCCATTTGTGCGGCTTTCGGGAGAAAATCGGTTAATCCTGTTTTGAAGAACCGCTGCGGCCGGCTGTCCCGCCGCCCTGAATCAATCCATTCCGGCTGACCGCCGCGCCGCCTTTTTTTCGCCGTGATGCGATTTGTCGGCCAGCATCCGGTTCTTGGCGCGCCGGGAACGCTTGCGTTTCTGCCGCCGGATTTTTTCCATCTCGGCGCGTTGCGCGGCGACAAAGCCGTTTTTCTTTTCTTCAATCTTGTCGAGCAACAGGCGGCGCGCGAGGAAACGATTCATTCCTTGCTGGCGCGTCGCCTGACATTTCACCTGCACGCCGGTCGGCCGGTGCAGCAGCATGACGCAGGTGGAAACTTTGTTCACGTTCTGACCGCCGTGGCCGCCGGAGCGGACAAACGATTCCTCAATGTCCGCCTCGCGCACGGCCAGCGCGGCCATTCGTAATGCAAGCTGACTTTCTTTTTCGAGGCTGACCGGAAACGCGCTCATGCGGACCAAGATAGCGCGGATTCGAGTTCGCCGCCAACGGTGGAATGGAAATTTTCTTTTGGCCGACGCCGCAATGCCATAGCTTGCCCGCGTGCCAGTCGAACCGCGCCAACCCCAATCGCCGCGCATCCTCATCGTGGATGATGATCCCGGCCAGCGCAGCCTGCTGGACTCGTTTCTGCGTAGCCAGGGTTTTGCCACCGTGCTGGCCGATTCCGGCGAACGCGCGCTGGAACTGCTGCCGGCCGGAAAATTCGACATGATGATTTCCGATGTGCGGATGCCCGGCTTGTCCGGCCTCGACACTTTGCGCCGCGTGCGCGAAAATTTTTCCGATCTGCCCGTTTTGCTCGTCACCGCCTATGCCGACATCCGCGAAGCCGTCGTCGCCATGCGCGATGGCGCGCTCAATTATCTCGCCAAGCCGATTGACCTCGACGAATTGCTGGCCACGGTGCGCCAAGCCACGGGCCTGACGGAAGCCACGCCGCTGCGGTTTGCCGAAACAAAAAACATTCCGGCCCACGTCGTCGCGCACAGCCCGCTGACCATCGCCTTGTTTCAACAAATTGCGCTCATCGCGCCGTCGGAAACGCGCGTGCTCATCACCGGCGAAAGCGGCACCGGCAAGGAAGTCGTCGCCGATGTCATCCATTTGTGGAGCGCGCGGGCGACCGGCAAAATCATCAAGGTGAACTGCGCCGCGATTCCCGAGACGCTGCTCGAAAGCGAATTGTTCGGCCACGAAAAAGGCGCGTTCACCGGCGCGACGGCGCAGCGCATTGGCCGGTTTGAGGAAGCGGATGGTGGCACGATTTTTCTCGATGAGATCGCCGAGATGTCGCAGCCATTGCAGGCAAAACTTTTACGGGTCACGCAGGACGGCCGGTTTCAGCGCATTGGATCCAACCGCGAAATCCGCACCAACGCCCGCATTCTCGCCGCCAGCAACCGCAATCTCGAAGACGAGGTGAAGCACGGCCGGTTTCGCGAGGATTTATTTTACCGTCTGAACGTCGTCGAGTTGAACGTGCCGCCGCTGCGCGACCGCCGCGAGGATATTATGCCGCTGACCAACTTGTTCGTCACCGAGCTGGCGCGGAACCGCACGCGGCTCGCGGAGGCGACGGTCGTGTGTCTGCAAAATTATGGCTGGCCCGGCAACGTGCGCGAGCTGCGCAACGCCATCGAACGAGCCGTGCTGCTCTCGCGCAGCGAAATGATCCTGCCAGAGCACCTGCCGGCCAAGATGCGCGAAGCGGCAAAATCCAACGGCACCACGCCTTCGGCCGACACGCAGCAACTGGACGAAATGGAACGCACCGCGATTTTGGCGGCGCTCGCGCAGCACAAATCCAACCGCACGGAAACCGCGAAAGCCCTCGGCATCAGCCGCCGCGCGCTGCTCTACAAATTGCAGCGTCTCCGCCAGCAGGGGTTTCAGTTTGAGTGAGCAGAAACTTCCGCCGGCGATTTCACCGGCGAAAATTTCAGGCGCAGAGAATAATTCGTCGGCGGCACGGAAAACTTTTCCAGCACGCCCGGCCCGCAACTGCTGTTGCCCAGGCCGCACATTTTTGCGTCCAGTGACAAAATAATTTCCGGGCGAGGCTGCAGTTCGTAGTTGTGCCGCGCCGCGGCCAGATCGTTCGCTGTGAAGTGCAGCGCGGAAAACGCAAACGGATTTTCCATGGCGGAAATTTTGATGCCGCCGCCGGACGCATCCGTCATTTCCACCCAGCGCACATCCTCCTTGTTGCCGGTCTCCTGCGGGCGGACGTAGGGAACATATTGCTCCGTCACCGAGCTGCGCCAGACGCCCAGGTCCGCGCTCTGTTTGCGGTCTGAATAATTTTCCCACGGCCCGCGACCCAGCCAGCGAACCGTCTCCAAATCTTTCGACAATGGCATGACGACGCCGATGCGCGGCAACAGCGGCAAAATACCAAACGGTTCAAATTGATTGTCCATGTCCACCGTGCCACCAACGCGGATGGTCCAGATGGTTTTTAATTTATAGCCGCCGTTTGCCGCGCTGCTCGTGACAACGGTTTTGATTTTTATTGCGTCACTATTTGTTTGGGTAATTTCAAACACGTCAACGCGGCGAAACAAATTAGTTAGCCCCGCCTCGCGCCAGTCGCGCGCCAGCCATTTGCCAAAACCCTTGTCGTTGTCCGTCGGCGCTCGGAACAATTGCAGCATTGGCCCGGCGATACCGTTGGTCGCCAGCATTTCGCGTCCGTCAAGATTAAGCGCAATTAAGGTTCCGGCTGAGCGGCTGAACGTCGCCGTAAAATTTGTTCCCGAAGCCTGCACGGTGTCGTTCATTGAAAATAAATTCAACGGCGAAAATTTTTTGGCGACTGTTTTCTCCGCCGGGGTTTTCACCGGCAGATCGAACTGCTGCCCCGCGACCTCGTCTCCAGTCTTGCGCCAAAGCGAATCTTCCTTCGCGAAGCAGGAAACCCGCAGCCAAAATTTCTCACCGGGTTTGGCGTCGGTAATTTTTTCAACCGGTATTTTTACAATCACCGATTGTCCCGGCTCGCAGAACACCGGATTCAAAACAGCGCCTTGGTCGGCTTTGCCCTCACTGGTTTCAATAAGCCAGCCGATGTTGTAATTTATTAAGTTTAGGAATGAATTTCTATTGGTGATCTTTACGACAACTTTCCCCGGTTTCATATTTAAGGCTTCAATCTGCACCGGCTGATAAACCTTTTTGACCTCCCAATACTTCGGAAAAACTTCCCGCTCGGCGCTGGCCAGTCCCTTGATGGCAAAGCCACCGTGATTTGGCACGTCGCCGAAATCGCCGCCGAGCGTGGTGAAAGTTTTTCCGTCCGCAGTTTTTTTGTGCAAACCCTGGTCGCACCATTCCCAAATAAATCCGCCGAGCATTCGCGGATGGGAATAAATCTCGTCCCAATAATCCTGTAAGTTGCCAACGGCATTGCCCATGGCGTGGGCGTATTCCGTTGCGAGCACCGGACGGCTGTCGTTGGGGCGTCGCGCCATTTCCAAAAGTTTGTCCCACCGCAGATTCCACGGATCGTCCGGCTTTGCGTAAGTTTCTGTGGCCAGGCGCGGATAAAAACGGCCAATGATATCAACGGTTTTCGGCGCGTCGGTTTCCGTCTGTGCGCCTTCGTAATGCACCGGGCGCGTCGGGTCAAATTCGTGCAGCCAGCCGGAGACCGCCGCAAAGTTCGGCCCATAGCCGGATTCGTTGGCCATGGACCAGATGATGACGCTCGGGTGATTCTTATCGCGCTCGGCCATGCGCTGCGCGCGGTCGAGAAACGCGCCGGTCCAACGAGGATCGTTCGCCAAAAAACCGCGCGTGCCGTGTGTGCAGATGTTTGCCTCGTCCAAAACATAAAGGCCGTAGCGGTCGCAAAGCTCATACCAGCGCGGGTCGTCGGGATAATGACAGGTGCGCACGGCGTTGATATTTGCCTGCTTCATCAAGGTGATGTCCTGCACCATGCGCTCCATCGTCAACGCGTGGCCGGTGTCGGGATCTATCTCGTGTCGGTTCACGCCGCGCAGGCGGACCGGCTGGCCGTTGATCAAAAACTTTCCGTCGCGAATTTCAATTTTGCGAAAACCGATCTGGCAACTGTCGGCTTCAACCTCGCTTCCATTTGCGTCGTTCAACGTGATCACGAGTCGGTAAAGATTGGGTGTTTCGGCCGTCCACTTGGCCGGATTTTTCACATTGGCTTCGAGCCAGGCAAACTTTGGCTCGCCGCGCTGCGGCATTCGCGCATCGAGAATTTTGGCGCTAAAATCGGGATTCAAAATTTCCGCCGCGTCGTGGTTCAATTCATTCGTAAAAACCGGATTTTTGTTCGCGTCAAACAGCTGCGCGCGCACCGTCCAGTTCGAGAGTGAACAGGTTCTGGCCGCCAGCTCTGGTTTGATTTGCAACGTCGCGTCGCGGTAATCGGCGTCCAAATCCGTCCGCACGGTGAAATCGCGGATGCGTGCGGTGGCGGTGGAATAAAGATAGACGCCGCGATAAATGCCGCTCATGCGCCACATGTCCTGATCTTCGAGATAACTGCCGTCCGACCAGCGATACACTTCCACGGCGATCTGGTTCGCGCCGGGTTTCACGAAATCCGTGAGGTCAAATTCCGCCGGCATGCGGCTGTCCTTGCTAAAGCCAATTTTCTGGCCGTTGATCCAAAGATAAAATGCGCTGTCCACGCCGTCGAAATGGATGAACACGTGGCGGCCATCCCAATTTTTCGGCAGTTCAATGTTTTTGCGATACGAGCCGACCGGATTGCGCTGCGCGAACGCCGTCCAGTTCGTTGGCGGTTCGCCCGTCACGCGCGGTGGGTCGATCTTGAACGGATAACCGGACCCAAGATAAATTGGCACGCCGAAACCTTTCATTTCCCAGTTCGACGGCACGGTAATATTTGTCCAGGTCGAGTCATCGAAATTGGTTTCAAAAAAACGGGCCGGACGAAGTTCCGGTTTCGGCGACCAGTTAAATTTCCATTCGCCGTTCAGAGAAAAATAAAACGGCGAGTTGGTAGGGTCGTCGTTCAAAGCTTCCTCGGTGGTGGCAAAGGGAATCAGCGTCGCGCGCGGAGCCTCGGTGTTGACGTGGAGAATCTGCTCGTTTTCCCAATCCGGCGCGGCCGCGAATCCGGCCACCGCCAATAAATTCAGCGCGGCCAGCGTGGCGATCCAATGACGAAGAATGAACATGGCGTGTGTGAAATTTTTACCGCTTTTGGGCGGAACAAGCAACCGCGCGGAAGACGCTGGCGCTTTTCCAAAGTATTTCGGCAGATTTTACATGACTCGCCCGCGCCGATTCCGGCACCATTTTGCCACACCCGAATGAACTTGTCCGCCGCCCGATTTTTGTCTGCCGTCTGCCTCGCCTTGCTGGCGATGTCGTGCACCCATTTGCCGGCGCAGAAAAATCGCCCCGTAAATTCGGCGCGCTGGACGAATTGTCTCGGAATGGTATTTGTTCCGGTGCCGTCCACGAAAGTTTCGTTTTCGATTTGGGAAACGCGCGTTAAAGATTTTGCCGGGTTTGCTGCGACCAACCCGAAGCTGGACGGCACGAATTGGCAACAGGCGTTTTATCACGGTATCACCCCGGTTTCGCCCGGCCCGGATTTTCCGGTCGTAAATGTGAGCTGGAACGATGCGCAAGTATTTTGCGCGTGGCTGACAAAAACTGAACGCACCGCCGGGAAAATATCGGCGAACGAATGTTACCGGCTGCCCACCGATGCGGAATGGAGTTTGGCGGTCGGCATCGGCGATCGCGAAGCCGGCGCGACGCCAAAAGAGAAAAGCGCGAAACAGGAAAATGTTTTTCCGTGGGGCTCGCAATTTCCGCCTCCGCCGGGCGCGGGCAATTTCGCGGATCAGGCGGCGCTGAATTATTTTACCAACTGGCCGCACATCGACAATTACAACGACGGTTTTGTCACAACCGCGCCGGTCGGCAGTTTCACGCCGAATGCGCTGGGCATTAACGATCTCGCCGGCAATGCGCTGGAATGGTGCGATGATTTTTATGATGCGTCACACCCTCAAAAAATTTTGCGTGGTGGCGCGTGGAACAACTGCGGGCCGAAGAGCCTGCTTTCGTCCTACCGCGAGCACGTCGCCCCGGAACGCTTCAGTGTCGTGACCGGTTTTCGTTGCGTGCTTCAGACAAATCCGTGACCTTTTCAAAAATGGAACGCCTATTCGCCACTTACCTCATCGAGACGCCGCTGGCGGTTGAAAAGGCCGCTGCCGTTTTGGCGGGCGAGCAATCATCCGGAACTTTCGTCGCCGTGCCGGGCGAAACCGAGGCATTGAAACAGCGCTTCGCCGCGTGCGTGGAAAAAATCACGCCGCTCGAAATCGTCAGTCAACCCAGCTTGCCGGGCGACCACCACGCTAGCAGCTTTCACCGCGCGGAAATCGTAGTTTCATGGTCGGTGGAAAATTTCGGCCACAATCTGCCGACCCTCGTTTCGACGGTGCAGGGAAATTTATACGAACTGTCGCAATTCTCCGGTTTAAAATTGATGGATTTGGAATTCCCGCCGTCGTTCGCCACCCATTTTCGCGGGCCGAAATTTGGTGTGGCCGGTTGCCGTCAACTGACCGGTGCGGCCAATCGTCCGCTCATCGGCACGATCATTAAGCCGAGCATCGGCATGTCGCCGCAGCAGACGGCGGATTTGGTCAAAGTTCTTTGCGAAGCGGGCATTGATTTCATCAAGGACGACGAACTGATGGCCGATCCGCCGCACTCGCCGTTTGACGAACGCGTGGACGCCATTATGCGGTTGATCAACGAACACGCGCAACGCACCGGCAAAAAAGTGATGTATGCCTTCAACATCAGCGACGAAATGGATGCGATGCAGCGGCATTACGAAAAAATTGTTTCGTCCGGCGGCACGGGCGCGATGATTTCTCTGAACAGCGTCGGCCTTGCGGGCGCGAAGAAAATTTGCGATCTCGGTGCGCTGGCGATTCACGGCCATCGCAACGGCTGGGGCATGTTGAATCGGCATCCGCTTTTGGGCATCGAATTTTCGGCGTATCAAAAACTCTGGCGGCTCGCGGGCGTGGACCAGCTTCACGTCAACGGCATCGCAAACAAATTTTGGGAGAGCGACGATTCGGTGGTGCGCGCAATGGAAGCCTGCGCCAAGCCTTTGCTTGGCGGCATGTCGGTTTTGCCTGTGGTTTCCTCCGGTCAATGGGGCGGGCAGGCGTGCGAAACCTTTCGCCGGACCAAAACCGTTGACCTGCTTTACATGGCCGGCGGCGGCATCATGGCGCATCCGCACGGTCCGGCGGCCGGGGTTCGTTCATTGCAAAAATGGTGGGAAGCGGCCGTCGAAGGACAGACGATGGAGCAGGCGGTGGAGATATATCCCGAACTGAAAATTTCCGGCGAGAAATTTGGAAAGAAGGGCGGATGAGCAAATTGCGGCTGACATTTTACGGCGACGATTTCACCGGCTCGACCGATGCACTGGAGCAACTCGCGAGTCATGGAATTCACGCGATGCTTTTCATCGAGCCACCAACGCCCGCGAAACTGAAAAAATTTCCGAATCTGCAAGCTGTCGGCGTAGCTGGCATGACGCGGGCGATGACGCCGAAGGCGATGGAAAAGGAACTGCGGCCCGCTCTCAAGAAATTGAAAGCGCTCGGCGCGCGTCACGTTCACTACAAAGTTTGTTCCACGTTTGATTCCTCGCCGACGATTGGCAGCATCGGCCGCGTGATTGACGTGGCGACGGAAATTTTCCCCGCGCCGTTTGTGCCGCTGCTCGTGGCCGCTCCGGCGCTGGGACGCTTCACGATTTTCGGCAATCACTTCGCGCGCTTCGGCATCGGCAGCAACGGCACAATTCACCGGCTCGATCGGCATCCGTCCATCAGCCGGCATCCCATCACGCCGATGGGCGAAGCTGATTTGCGATTGCATCTTGCGAAGCAAACCAAAAAGAAAATCGCGCTTTTCGACATATTGAAAGTTGCGTTGCCGGAAAAGGAAGCCCGTGCCGCGCTGGAAAAAATTGTTGCTGATAAGCCGGCTGTGGTTTTGTTTGACGCGATCGACGAGGCCCAATTGTCGCGGATCGGCGGATTGCTCGACGAATATGCCAGCGCGAAACAACCGCTGTTTTCCGTCGGCTCGTCGGGAATCGAAATGGCGCTGGGCGCGCATTGGGCGAAGACACGGCTCGCGGGAATGCTCGCCTCCCCGGTCAAACAATTGCTGGTCGGTTCGGGCAGTTGCTCGCCGGTGACGGAAAAGCAAATCGCCTGGGCTTTGCAAAACGGATTTGCTGAAGTTTCGCTCGACGCGGGGACTTTGGCGGCAGGGAAGAATCCTGCTACCGCAATTACTCGCGCAACGGAAGCGGCGATAAATTTTTTGGCGCTCGGCCGTAGCGTAATTATTCACACCACTAGGAGCGGAGCAGACAAACACATCGCAGCGAAATTGAAAAATAATTCAGCAAAAATTCTCGGCGCGGCGCTCGGGGAAGTTTTGCGCGGCGCGCTGGCGCGAATGAAAGTTCGCCGCCTCTGCGTTGCGGGCGGCGACACTTCGAGCTTTGCTGCACGGGCGCTAGGCGTTGAAGCTCTGGAGATGATTGCGCCGCTGACGCCGGGCGCGCCGTTGTGCCGGGCCCACGCGCCCAATTCACCCGCGGACCAAATGGAGATCGTCTTCAAAGGCGGACAGGTCGGCGCGGAAAATTATTTTGAAACCGTATTGAAAGGAAAATGATGAAAAAGAAACGACTCGGCTTGGTTCACACCTCCGCCACGCTGGTGCCGGTGTTCGCGCAATTGTGCAAAGAAAAGCTGCCGAATGTGGAGGTGTTCAACATTGCGGATGATTCGTTGGTCAAAGGCATCCGCGAGGCGGGCCGTTTGACGCCGACGATTGCGCGGCGCGTGGCAGGGTATCTGGAGTCCGCCGAGTTGGCGGGCGCGGATTACATCATGGTCACGTGCTCGTCCATCGGGCAGGCGGTGGAGGCGGGCGCGAAATTAATCGGCGTGCCGGTGTTGCGCGTGGACCAGCCGATGGCGGATCAGGCCGTGGTCACTGGCAAACGCATCGGCGTCATCGCGACATTGCAAACATCACTTGAGCCGACGGCGGATCTAATTTCACGCCGCGCGGCGATTGCCGGAAAGAATATCGAGCTGACCTCGAAACTGTGCGAAGGCGCATTCGAGGCGTTGATGAGCGGCGATGCGGCGACGCACGACACGAAGGTCGCGGCGGCGTTGAAGGAATTGTCGCAGCAAGTGGATGTGATTGTGCTCGCGCAGGCTTCAATGGCGCGCGTCGTCGAAACATTGAAGCCGGAAGACCGGCGCGTGCCGATTCTGGCGAGTCCGGGCATCGCGGTGAATTATCTGGCGACGGTTTTGTGAGACACGAATCAGAAGAATTCAAAAATGTATCCGTTGGGGAAATATATGTTCTGGACCACCCTTCTCGTTGTGGTCATTACGGCCGCTCCTGCGATTCTGGACGATCCCGAATTGCTGAAGGCTTTGATAGTAGCCTGCACCATTGCATTTGCGATTACTTTGCGTTTCATCCCAAAACTCCGCGGTTACCAGTTCACGGCATGGATCGTCGCGGTGGTCACGGCAGCGATGATTTATCCGGCGCAGTTTCTGCACGTCGGTGATTTCGACATGCGGAACAAATGGGTCATGCTCATCGCGATCCAACTCGTGATGTTCGGCATGGGCACGCAGATGAGTTTGCATGATTTCGCGGGCGTGGCGAAATCGCCGCGCGGCGTGTTCGTGGGAATTTTTTGTCACTTCACCGTGATGCCACTGGTCGGATTTTCGCTGACGAAAATTTTCAACTTTCCGCCGGAAATCGCGGCGGGCGTCATCCTTATCGGTTCGTGTTCGAGCGGGCTGGCGTCGAATGTCATGGCGTTCATGGCCAAATCCAACCTCGCCCTTTCCGTCACGGTCGCCGCGGTGACGACGATGATCGCGCCGATCATGACGCCGCTGTGGATGAAACTGCTCGCCGGCACGATGGTCGAAGTGAGTTTTTTCAAGCTGATGGTGGAGATCGTCAAAATCGTCCTCGTGCCGATTGGCGCGGCGCTATTGCATGATTATTTGAAACACGCTTCGCCGCGCGGAAAGAAAACTGTGTATGTCATCACCGCGTTCGCCGCCGCGTGGATGCTGTTTTTGATTTTCGGCGGCTGGGTGTTTTTACAATCGCACTTCGCGGACGGCGCGCTCACGGCGCTGGCGCTGGGCGGATTTTTATTAAGCGCATTTGTCATTGGCGCGGTCTATCACGCGTTGGCGAAAATTTTTACGCGATTGGACCTTTTCATGCCCACGCTGGCCATCGTCGGCATTCTTTATGTCACGGCGATGACCACCTCGTCTGGCCGCGATAATTTATTAAAAGTTGGCGCGCTGCTGTTCCTTACGTCCATGCTGCACAATCTGGCGGGCTACTTCTTCGGCTACTTTTTAAGTCGCGGCGCGGGTCTCGATAAAAATTCCGCGCGCAGCATCGCCTTTGAGGTCGGCCTGCAAAACGGCGGCATGGCATCCGGGCTGGCGAGCGCGATGGGTAAGCTCAGCACGGTCGGGCTGGCGGCGGCGATCTTCATTCCGTGGATGAACATCAGCGGCTCGGTGCTGGCAAACTACTGGAGCAAACGGCCGGTGAAATAAATTATTCCCGGCGCGAACCCATCTTGTCCGCCGCCACGGCCGCAAGAATCACAACACCTTTCACCACCTGTTGCCAGAAGGGCGAGACGTCGAGGAGGAACAGGCCGTTGTTCAGCACGCCGATGATGAGGCAGCCGAGCACCGTGCCGAGAATCGAGCCACGGCCGCCGGACAGCGACGTGCCGCCGATGACCACCGCCGCGATGGAATCGAGTTCGTAGCCGAGGCCGGCCTTGGGATCGGCGGCATCGAGGCGCGCGGTGACGATCAAGCCGGCGACTGCCGCGAGCGCGCCGCCGAGCGCATAAACCCAGATTTTCACGCGGTTCACATTGATGCCGGAAAAGGCCGTCGCCTTTTCGCTGCCGCCCACGGCATAAATGTAACGGCCAAGCGTGGTGCGCTTGGAAATAAAATAAAAAATCACGACCAGCGCGGCGGAAATCCACACGGCCATCGGCACGCCCAGAAAAAATCCCGCGCCGATGAAGCCGAACTTCGGGCCAAGATCCGTCACGGGAAAACCGCCGGTCCACAGCATCGTCAGTCCGCGCGCGATGCTCAACATCCCGAGCGTGGCGACGAACGGCGGCAGTTTAAATCGCGTGATGGCAAAACCGTTGAACCACCCAAGCGCGAGGCCAACCAGAATGCCCGCAACGATCGCGCCGAACGGCGTGAATTGCAGCACGACACCAAAAACTTTTAGCCCCAGTCCATTTTTCAACAAGCCCGCCGCCACCGCGCCCGCCAGTCCGAGCATCGCGCCGACGGAAAGATCAATGCCGCCGGTGAGAATGATGAGCGTCATGCCGATGGAGAGGCAGAGGTTGACGGAAATTTGTAGCAGGATGTTCCGCTGGTTCGCGAACGTGAGAAATTTGTCCGAGAGCAGCGTGAGCGCGATGACCATCACCGCGAGCGCGATGAGCGGCTGCAGTTTCTTGAACCGTTCTTTGGTATTCGCGTTCATTGAACCTCGGTCTGAATCGGAATGACTTTTAGCGGTTTCAAGTCGGTGGTTTCATCGTCCACTTCCGCGCAACCGACGAAAGACATATTTGCACCGACCTTTGCCTGCTCACGTAGTTTCGGCAACACGCGCGCTTCGACGAGGTGATTCAACGCGGCAGAAATGTCGTTGAAATCCTGTGAATTCGGATAGTCGCTCGTGTTCAGCAAGCCCGTGCCGTCGCGCAGCGCGTTACCGAAGACGAGGCCAGTCTGGAGCGAGACTTCGGTGTTCGTGCTGGCTGGCATGATCGCCAGCGAAACCTCGTCATCGGAAACGGCGACGACGTGTCCGCTGCCGGAAACGAAATAGAAATAGCTCGCACTCAGGCCGAGGCTGCGGGCGAATTTTATTTTTGCGGCGCCTGAGTCGGCTTGGATTGCGGGCAACAGCAAATCGGCCTTAACTGTTTTCGCGAAAGAAGCGAGCAACTGGTTTGTCCAGTAAGTTTCGGCAAACACAGTTGCGTTGAATGTCACCGCCGCTTTTTCTGCCGTTGCCGTTTTCATCGTGGCCACGTGAAACAACGGAAACCACCAGCAAATGCCGGCGAGAATCACGAGTGCGATGAACCAGCGGACGACGCGCATGGCGGGTTATTTTTTCCCGTAATCGCCGTATTTGCTGACATTCTCTTTTGTCACGATTTCCACCGGCACAGGAATTTTTTGCGCAAAGTCGCGTTTGCCCTTGATATATTGGTCGGCAAATTCAGCCGATTGCTGCGCCATCCTTTTCGGGAACTGCATTCCCGTCGCCACAATTTTCCCTTCGGCGATGGCTTTCACCACATCGTCTGCGCCGTCGAATCCAAAAACCTTCACCTGTTTATCTTTGCCCGCCGAGACGAGCGCCTGATAGGCGCCCATGGCCATCGCGTCGTTGCCGCAGAAGACGGCCTTGATGTTCGGATGGGCCTGCAACATGGATTCCATCACTTCGAGTCCCTTCGCGCGATCAAACTCGCCGCTCTGCTGCGCGACCATTTTCAAACCGGGATAGCGGTCCACGACGCTGTGAAAACCTTTCGAGCGGTTCCAAGTGTTATTGTCGCCGACGATGCCGAGCAGTTCGGCGTATTCGCCTTCCTTGCCGACGGTCTTTACAAAATACTGGCCGAGCTTCACGCAGCCGGAATAACTATCGGACAGCATCTGCGCGGTCGCGGCGTTGGTGGAATTGATCTCGCGATCAATGCAAAAAACCGGAATGCCGGCCGCCTTGGCTTTTTCCACGTTGGCGATCGAACCATTGGCGTCGGTCGGATTGAACAGCACTGCCTTGTAGCCACCGGCGATAAGGTTTTCAAAGTGCGCCGCCTCTTTCGCCGTGTCGTTTTGTGAATCAAAAATTGTCGCGTCATAGCCGAGTTCGATGGCGCGGGCCTTGGCCGTTTCGCCCAGCACGACGAACCACGGGTTGTTCATCGTGGAGATCACCACGGCGATTTTTTGTTTGGCCGCATCTTGCGCGGAGGAGTTTTGGGTGAACAGCAGCGCCGCCGTTGTGAGCACAATCGCCAGCGCCAGTTTGAGCCAGTTGGTTTTCATGGTTTTGGTATTTTGTTTGGTTGTTGTTTCAAAAATCACAGGACACGTTGCACCGCCTGCTTCCAGCCGGCGTGAAGTTTATTTGCTTCAGCGGCTTTCATTTGCGGCCTAAAAAGTTTTTGTTTGCGCGGCAGTCTCGCGAGTTCATTCAGAGATTTGTAAATGCCGAGACCCAGCATTCCCTGCATGGCCACGCCGAGGGCAGAACTTTCGGCGACGTCGGAAACTTTCAGTTCCGTCCGCGTCAGGTCAGCGGTGAACTGCATGATGAAATTATTTTTCGTTGGACCACCGTCACAATGGAGTGACTTCAAACCGACTTTGGCATCCGCGCGCATCATGTCGAGCACGTCGCGGATCTGATACGCGATGGCTTCCTGCGCGGCGCGGACGAGGTGTGCCTTGTTTGTGTGCGCGGACATGCCCACGACGGCTGCCCGCGCCTCCGGCGACCAATGCGGTGCGCTCAAGCCGGCGAACGCAGGCACAAAATAAACCCCGCCGTTGTCCGCCACGCTGAGCGCGAGCTTCTCGACTTCGCCGGCATCATGGATCAAGCCCAGTTGATTTTTAAGCCACTCAATCGTCGCCGCGGAAAAATTGATGATGCCTTCGAAGGCGTAAGTCGGCTTGCCGCGCCAAACCCAAGCAAGCGCCGTGACCGCGCCTTTTTCAGAAACGCGCATTTTATCGCCAATGTTGAGCAACACGCTGGTGCCAGTGCCAAACGTGGCCTTGGCCGTGCCAGTCTGATAGCAGCGCTGTGCGAAAAGTGACGCCTGTGAATCGCCCATCACGCCGACGATGGGAATTTGCTTTGGCAACAACCCGCTCGCGTCCGTCGTGCCAAACTGCGCTGCGCTTTCGCGGACTTCGGGTAAAGCTCCGGCCGGAACTTTGAAGAGCTGGCAGAGTTGCGCGTCCCATTTCAGCTTGCCGATGTCGAACATAAGGGTGCGGCTGGCATTGGTGAAATCCGTGGCGAAAACTTTCCCGCCGGTGAGGCGATGAACCAGATACGTGTCGATCGTGCCAATGACCGCGTCGCCGCTTTTCAACTTGGCCGCAATGGCAGGTTTGTTCTCAATCAGCCAGCGAACTTTGGATGCGGAAAAATAGGTGTCAATTTTCAGGCCGGTTTTGTGCAGCCCGCCCGGCCCGCGGCCTTGCTTGAGAAGCTTGGCACAAATGGCGTCGCCGCGGCGGTCCTGCCAAACGAGCGCGTGGTGCAACGGCTTGCCGGTTTTGCAATCGAACACGAGCACCGTTTCCCGCTGATTCGTGATGCTGAGCGCGGCGAGCTTGGCGAGTTGGGCGCGGTTGTGCTTGGCAATTTCGCCAATAACGGCAAGGACATTTTTCCAAATCTCCTCGGCGTCGTGTTCCACCCAGCCGGGCTGGGGATAAATCTGCCGATGATTACGCGAGGCTTTGTCCAGCACGTTGCCGCGCGCGTCGAAAAGGATGGCCTTGGTGGCCGAAGTGCTTTGGTCTATGGCGAGAATCAAGCTCATGCTATTTCAGCAATTTGGCCGCCGTCTCGCACAAACCTTCCATGCTGATGCCGTAGTGCCGGAAAATATCCGCCTGCGCGCCGGGAACGGTTTCCTCATCGGGAATGCCGACGATGCGGAACGGCTTGCCAACGCCCCCCTGCAATAGCGTGGACGCCACCGCTTCGCCCAGGCCGCCGTGAACCAGATGTTCTTCAACGGTGATGACGGCGCGACATTCGCGACCGGCTTTGAGAATGGCTTCCGTGTCAAGCGGCTTGATGGTGTGCATGGAAATTACGCGACAATTCAAACCACGTTCCGCCAATTGTCCGGCGGCCAGCAGCGCGTGAACCACCGTTTCACCCGTGGCGATGAAGGCGACGTCGTTGCCTGCGCGCAACGTGATAGCCGTGCCGGCTTCAAATTTTGTCTCCGGCTTGTGCAGATTGAACATCGCGGCTTTGCCGAAGCGGACGAATGCAGGTTTAGTTGCCTTGGCCGCGAAGAGGATGGCCTGGTGCGATTCAAAATTATCCGCCGGAACGAGGATGGTAAGATTGTTAATGGCGCGGAGGACTGCGAGGTCGTGGAGGGAATGATGCGTCGTGCCCAGCGCGCCATAGCTAACGCCAGAGCTGATGCCGACCAGCACGGCGGGAACATCCGAGTAACAAATGTCGTTCTTAATTTGCTCCAACGAGCGCGCCGTCAAAAAACAGCCGGGCGAAACGCCGAACGATTTTTTGCCGCACGCGGCCAGACCCGCTGTGATGCCAACGAGGTTTTGTTCCGCGATGCCGACTTCGACGATCTGTTTGGGCAATGCCTTGCCGAACGGCGCGAGTTTGCCTGAGCCGCGTGAGTCGCTGGTGACGGCGATGATGTTCGGGTTCGCCTTCGCCAGTTCTTCCAAAGTGGAGGCAAATTCTTCAAGGTTGGCGCGGCCCATTTTCAGGTCGAGCTTTTCCGCCATCGCCTTCGCGGCAGGCGTGAACATGGAGGTTGCGGGGGCGCTCATGAATGGAGAAAAGGTGAAATGAATTTATATGCAAGCCAGACGAATAAAATTATTACCGGCCAAAGTAGTGGAATACGAAACGGCCATGTCCACCTTAGGATTTGATAATGTTTGTCGCACCAAGCACCAGTGTAAGGAACTGGTCCTGGATAATGACTGACGTGACCCGGCTTGCCACATTTTTGACACATTCCGCAAAAACCTTCTGGTATGCCTTGTTGCCTCAACGAATCCGGCTTTGTCTTCCACAAATTGCAGTAACAAGCGCGTTTCATTTTTCGGAAGTTTTCAATTTTGCTTCCGCCGCATCGAGTTCGGCCAGTGCTTGTTTCAATTCCGCTTCGCTCGGCACGCCGTGATGCCATTTGGCTACATTTTCCATGAAGCTCACGCCTTTGCCTTTCGTGGTATTGGCGATGATGCACGTTGGTTTGCCGATTTCCGCCGGCTGGCTCAACGCTTCCGTGAGCGCGGCGTAGTCGTGACCGCTCACCACTTTCACAGCCCAGCCGAAAGCGCGCCATTTTTCATCGAGCGGATCGTTGCTCATCACATCGCGCGTGTGGCCGGAAATTTGCAGCGTGTTGTGATCAATGATGGCGGTGAGATTATCCAACTTGTAATGCGCGGCGGCGAGGCCGGCTTCCCAGTTCGAACCTTCGGCGAGTTCACCATCGCCGAGCAGCGTGAACACGCGGTAGTTGGCGGAATCCATTTTCCCTGCAAGCGCCATGCCGATGCAGATAGGCAGGCCGTGGCCGAGCGCGCCGGTGTTCATTTCGATGCCCGGAATGTGTCGCGTGGGATGGCCGACGTAGTGCGATTGATAATGGCAGACGGTGTCCAAATCCGCCGCGGGGAAAAATCCGCAGTCCGCGAGCACGGCGTAGAGCGCCTCGACGCAGTGGCCCTTGCTCTGGACGTAACGATCGCGCGTCGGGCTGGTGAACGTCTGCGGGGAAACATTAAGCACACGGTTGTAGAGAACGTTCAGGATATCCAAGCAGGACAATCCGCCGCCCGTGTGGCCCGCGCCAGCATTGACGATGAGCCGCAACATCGCGCGGCGCAGCGCGACGGCTTTGAGCTGCAATTCCTGATCAGTTAACGACGATTTCACGGCTTATGGTGGCACGGCTTGTGATGATGCACTTCCCACCCAAAATAATTCCCAAACGCTTCGGCCAGAATTTCCGCCGAGTGCGATTGCGTCATGACAACGTGATGTTCAAAGCCCTTTTCGCAGACGTGGCGCAGAACTTTTTGCAGGTTCGGCACTTTGGCCACCGCGCGGTTGCCAAAGGTGTCGAGCTTGTCGTTGGTGAGTTCGCCTTCGCCGACGTAGCAGCGGATTTTGCCCTCGGCATCGGCGGTGGTGATGCGGCCGTAGGTCAGCGGACCGGCGGGCGTGCGGCCGTCGAGCGCGCCGTAGGTATTTTCAATGCCGAGAATACTGCCGAGGATCGGTGCGTTGGAGATTTTGATGTCGGGCAGGAAGGATTTCGCCCAGTTGCCGCAATGGAAGAGCACGCATTTGTCGTCATCGTCCGCATAATTGTTGTTCCAATCCACGAGCGCGGCGGGCGTGCCGCCGGCGAGTTGCATGGCATACATCGTGAGCACGCCGGTGACGTCAACTTCGCAGGCGCTGGGCATAAACTTCTCGCTCATCATGCTCATGAGTGTGCAGACGTTGCAGCCGAAATTTTGCTGCACGCTCGTCCAGCACTGGATCGCGGTGGCATCAAGATGATTGGCGTCCATCCAGTCGGTGAGCGTCACGCCCATCTTGGCCATCTGCAAAAGTTTTTCTGACGGCACGCCGGGCGCGGGTGCGTAGCCGGTGATTTCGGATAATTTGTTTTTAACGCTCGTCGCATTCGCATCGAGCTTGTTTGCGGCGCCAATGATCTCGGACAAATCCACCGTGGTCACGCTGATGCCGTGACGTTCCAGAATCTTTTCCGAGTAACGAACCGTGTTGAATGCTCCCGGCCGCGCGCCGACCGCGCCGAGTCGAACACCGCGCAGGCCGTTCACCACGCGACAGACACCGAGGAACTTTTGCAGGTCGCGCTTGAAGCTGTCGGACGTCGGGTGTGACACATGCTTGCTGGTAAGCGTGAACTTGATGCCAGCTTGGACCAGGTTGTTGCAGACGGAGATCTTGCCGCAGAACGAATCGCGCCGGCGCGCCGGCGATAATTTATTCAGGTCGTCCGGGTAGCCCTGAATCAATACCGGCACGTTGAGTTTCGCCATTTTGAGTGTGTCGGCTACGCCTTTTTCGTCGCCAAAGTTCGGCAGCACAACCAGCACGCCATTGATTTCGTCCGCCTGCTGGCGGAACAGTTCGGCGCATTTGCGGGCGTCGTGGTGCGTCTCCACGCCGCCGAGTTTGGAATCGGCTTCGCCGAGCTGGATCGCCTTGATGCCATATTTGGCAAAAAGCTGGGCGATGTCTGCCCGCGCCTCGGCGACGAGCTGGTCAGGAAAAAAATCGCGGTTGCCGTAAATGACGCCGAGACACGGCGTCGGGTTTTTGACACTTTTCATAATCAGGGATTTTGCTGGGACTAAAGAACAGCTTTGCGGGCCGGAGAAGCAAGCGGATTTTTTGACGGATGAACTGTTTGGCATTATTCTCAAATGGTTTGGCGCTTTCAATATGACTCAATCGCGCCAAATGAGGTATTAATAATTGTCCCAAATAACCAATGCACTTGAATCCAGCCACGGCTTCACGGTTCCGGCTCATCGTCTGCACGACGCTGATGGCGGGGGCGTGCGCTTTTGTGCCGACAACATCGAACGCCGGCGATCAAGCGGTTTTGATTCGCGCCGCCGGTTTCGCGGTGGGTGCGGAGCAATCTGTTTTTGATGGAACCAATCGCCTTCAACTGGCATTGGACCGATCCAACCCGGTCGCGCTGCCGTTCAGCCAATCGGCGGTGAAGCAAGGCACGGGGTCGGCGCAATTCGGGCCGGATGCAAAGATTCCTTATTTCACCGTGCGATTCGCGCTGCCGATTCCGCCGGAAAATTCAACCAACAATTTTGCCGCGCTGACCGGCATGGATCCGCAGGTGTTCACGCACAACCATTCCCCCGGCTTTGAAATCCTGCCGAACGGCGATTGCCTCGCGGTTTATTTCAGCACCCCGCCGGGCAAGGCGGAGGCGGATGTTTCCACTTCATTTATTCAAGCGCGGCTGCGCTACGGCGCGGAGGAATGGGATTTGCCGGAGCTGTTTTTCAAAACGGAAAATTTCAACGACCAGTCCGGCTTGCTCTGGAATGACCGCGGCACGCTCCGTTTTTTTGGCGGTGGCCGGTATTTGTCGGATTGGATTCCGTTCAAGATGGCGACCTCGGCCGACAACGGCGCGACGTGGGCGCTTTCCATTCCTCAACTCGACCAGCCCGCGAAATCATTTGAGGCGCAGCCCATCACCAGCGCGTTTCGTGGCGGGGACGGCGCGATCTATTTTGCGATGGACGGCAACGGCGCGCATAGTTTTCTCTGGCGCAGCGCTGATAAGGGCGTTCGCTGGCGGCAAATGGACGGCCGCACCGGCGGACGGCATTCGGCAGTCGTGCCGCTGGATGAACGCGGCGGGTTGCTTTCCATTGGCGGTAAAAATGCGAGCGTCAACGGCTGGTCACCGGAAAACATTTCGACGAATTATGGGGCGAGTTGGACCACCAGCAGTGCTTCACCGTTTCCGCCGCTTGGCAGCGCACAGCGTCCGTCGCTAATTAGGCTCGCCGATGGAAATTTGTTTTTTGTGAGCGATGCTTACCTGCACAAACTCGTCCGCCCGCCGCCGACAAACTGGAATTTTGGCAACGGTGCGTTCGTCGCGCTCTCGACAAACAATGGAACTTCGTGGCGCATCAAGACGCTGCCGGTGCAATTGCCGAACCACGAGCGCGGCACGAACGGCACGCTGGGCTATGTCACCGCGCGGCAGGCACCGAACGGCGTCATCCACATTTTGACGACGGAGTCGCAGCCGTGCCTACATTACGAATTGAACGAGGCATGGATTTTTTCAGACGCGGGCGATGTGGCTGCGGAAAATTCCGGCGGCATAATCAAAGAATTTTCAGAAAATTATCCGAACGGAAAAGTCCGCTCAAAATGGAGTGCCCGGATTTGTCCGAATGGCCGTTACCTGCTCGACGGCCAGGAAACAGATTTTTACGAGTCCGGGGCGAAGCAGCACGAGGGCATTTACAAGAACGGCCGCAAAACCGGCGCGGAAATTTTCTGGTCGGCGGATGGAAAAAAACTTTGGAGCTGGTCGCATGATTTGAAGCATAACTGTGATATTTGGACCCAATACTGGCCGAACGGGCACAAAAATTTTGAATCAGCTTGGAACTCCAAACCGACGGCTCGCGATTTGAACCGTGGCTTTTTCGGTTTGGTCGCCAACGGTCCGGCGAAACAGTGGAACGAAGACGGTTCGCTGAAGTTTTCCGGTAACTTTTCGAACGGCTTGCTGTTGGAAGGAGTGGGGAAATGAACATCGTCACGCTCCAACAGCCCGCGCGCATCGTTTTCGGCAACGGCTGCGCCCCGCAATGCGCCGAATTTCTGGCGCAGCGCGGCGTGAAACGCGTGCTGCTCGTGTCCAGTTCGCCGGTGCTGCCAACGCTGGGCGAAGTGAAAGCCGCCATGCAAAGGGCCGGTGTTGAAATAGTTCAAGCTGCGCCGGTGGATTCGGAACCGACGCAGGCGCTGTTTGAAAACATTTTACAATTTGCGCGGGCGGAAAAAATTGACGGCGT
This sequence comes from uncultured Verrucomicrobia subdivision 3 bacterium, assembly GCA_903884535.1. Taxonomy (GTDB): domain Bacteria; phylum Verrucomicrobiota; class Verrucomicrobiia; order Limisphaerales; family UBA11358; genus UBA11358. The sequence continues at coordinate 75,158 of CAISEZ010000072.1, read as the reverse complement.
GCTGGGCATCGGCGGTGGCAGCGCGATTGACGTGGCCAAACTCGTCGCGGCGCTCGCGCGTGGAAAGCAAACCGCGCCGGAAGTTTTTGGCATCAATCTATTGCGCGGTCGCGAACTGCCGCTGGTCTGTTTGCCGACAACCGCCGGCACCGGCGCGGAAGTTTCGCCAAACGCCATTTTGCTGGATGAAGCCGATGAATTAAAAAAAGGCGTCGTCAGCCCGCACCTCGTGCCCGACGCGGCGTTTGTGGATCCGCTGCTGACCCTTTCCGTTCCGCCAGCCGTCACCGCCGCGACCGGGCTGGACGCGCTGACGCATTGCATCGAAGCCTACGCCAACAAATTCGCGCATCCGATCGTGGACATTTACGCGCTGCAAGGCATCAAGCTGATTTCGCAAAATCTGGTTCGCGCCGTGCGCAACGGCAACGACGTCGAAGCCCGCGCCGCGCTGGCGCTGGGCAGTCTTTACGGCGGCCTGTGCCTCGGCCCGGTGAACACGGCGGCGGTGCACGCGCTGGCGTATCCGCTCGGTGGCCGGTTTCACATCGCGCATGGCGTCTCGAACGCGCTGTTGCTGCCGCACGTTTTGCGTTTCAATTTTTCCGCCGCGCCGGAGCGATACGCGGAAATTTCCATCGCGCTCGGCGTGGCGCGCAACGGTTCCACTTTGACCACGGCGGAACACGGCGTGGATTTTCTGACGCAATTATCGCGTGACTGCGGTGTGCCGCAAAAACTTTCCGATTTGAAAATTTCGCGCGACGCGATTCCGTCGCTCGCCAAATCGGCGATGCAGGTGCAGCGCCTGTTGAAAAATAATTTACGCCCGCTCACCGAAGCGGATGCCGCGCAGATTTACGCGGCGGCCTATTGAATTTGAAAATGAGAAATGGATCGAAATATCACGGGGCGGTGGTGCCGCTGGTGACGCCATTCACGGCGCAGGGAGCTTTGGACACCGCCGCGCTGGATCGGCTGTTGGACGGGCAGATTGCGGGCGGCGTGGCCGGCGTTTTTGTTCTGGGCACGACCGGGGAAGGCGCGCATGTGCCGCGCGAAGTTCGCCGGCAAGTGGTGGCGCAGAGCGTCGCGCGCGTGAATAAACGCGTGCTGGTTTATGCCGGCTTGGGCGACATCCGCGCGGCGGACATGACCGAGGCGAATGAATTTTTCCAAGCCGGTGCGGACGCCGTCGTGGTGCATCCGCCGATTTCCGAAAAGCTGGCGGCGGAAAAACTGCTGGGCTGGTATCAAGCATTGCTCGACCAGGCCAAAGGGCCGCTGATGCTTTACAACATGCCGACCACCACGGGCGTTTCCATTCCGCTGGATGCCGTGGAAAAACTGCTCGGCCATCCCCGGCTCGCCGGTCTCAAGGATTCCGAAAACAATCCGAAACGCCACGAGGAACTGCTGCAACGCTTCGGCGGTAAAAAAGATTTTTCCGTTTTCATCGGCGTGGGTGCGCTCATGGAAAAAGGTTTGAAGCTCGGCGCGGACGGCATTGTGCCGAGCGTCGGAAATTTGATTCCTAAAATCTGCCAACAACTCTGTGCGGCAGTGCAAGCGGCCGATTGGAGCGCCGTGGAAAAACTTTCCGCCCGGATGAACGTGGTCGCGCTGCTTTACCAAAAGGGTCGTAATCTGAACGAATCGCTCGCGGCGCTCAAGGCGGCGATGCACTGCCGTGGTCTGTGCGCGCTCCAGGTGCTGCCGCCGCTGCGGCGCGTGTCGGACGCCGAGCTGGAAAAAATCCGCAGCCAAATGGGGGAACTGCATTTGCTGAACGGAGAATGAAAATCCCGCTGCCAGTCCTCGGTTTGACGATGGGCGATCCCGCCGGGATCGGACCGGAAATCTGCCTGCGAGCACTGCGTGAACCGGCGGTGCGAAAAATCTGCACGCCCGTGCTTTTTGGCGATGTGAGTGTGCTGAAAAGTGCGGCAAAGAAAAACTTTGTGGCCAATGGGTATCGCCTCGTTTCCCTGGCTGAATGGGAAAGTTTCGGCGCGGTCACGGAGCCATTAATCGTTGATTGCTCAGCCATTGACGCCAAAAAAGTCCGGCCGGGAAAAGTTTCCGCCGCCTGCGGCCGGGCCGGTTTCATTTACATTGAGCAGGCCATTCAGTCGGCGTTGAGCGGCAAGATTGACGGCGTGGTCACCGCGCCGATTCATAAAGAGTCGCTGAATTTGTCCGGCGTGGAATTCCCCGGCCACACGGAAATTTTCACCGCGTTGACCAAAGCGAAGCGCAGTTGCATGATGCTCTACTCGGACAAAATCACCGTGAGCATGGTCACGACGCACATCGGCTATCACGAAGTTCCCGGCAAACTTTCGATCGAGCGCGTGCTGAATGTCATTGAATTGACGGCGCAGACGATGAAACAAATTTTGCGCCGTGAACCGCGCCTCGGTGTCTGCGGCTTGAATCCGCACGCTGGCGAGCACGGGCTGTTTGGCAATCATGAGGAGGAAAATTTTGTCGCGCCGGCGGTAAAACTGGCGCGAAAGAAAAAATTGAATGTCACCGGCCCGCTGGTGCCCGACGCGGTTTTCACCACCGGCCAACGGAAAAATTATGACGCCATCGTCACGCTCTATCATGACCAGGGGCACATTCCGTTCAAGATGCTGGCGTTTGACACCGGCGTGAACATCACGCTGGGCTTGCCGATCATCCGCACGTCGGTGGATCATGGCACGGCGTTCGACATCGCGTGGCAGGGCAAAGCCGACCCGACGAGTTTGTTCTCTGCCATCCAAGTGGCCGCCGACCTCGCCGTCGGAAAAAGGAAAGGACTTGCCGCATGATCGGCGTGATTGCAGACGATTTGACCGGTGCGGCCGAACTCGGCGCGGTGGGTTTTCGTCACGGCTTGCGCGCGGAAATCGTGCGCAGCGGCGAGTCCAGCGGTCGCGCGGATTTGGTTTGCGTGGACACGGATTCGCGTTCGTGTGAGCCGGTCGCGGCGGCGAAGCGCGCGGCAGCGGCGGCCAAAATGCTGCGCGCGGCCGGCGCCCAGTGGATTTACAAAAAAGTGGATTCGGTGCTGCGCGGGCAGGTGACGGCGGAAGTCGAGGCGGTGATGAAGCAGCTCAAATTGGAGCGCGCGTTGTTGCTGCCGGCGAATCCGTCGCTGGGGCGGACCATCCACGACGGCCAGTATTTCGTGCATGGCAAGCCGCTTCACAAAACCGAATTTTTGCACGACCCCGAATATCCGCGCCGTTGGTCGCAGGTGGTGCGGTTGTTGGCAGCGCCGGAAAACTTTCTGCTGCGAGTCGTCAACGGCGACCGGTCGTTGGCGGCGGGAACCATTGTCATCGGCGAGGCCACGACATCGGCCGATGTGCGAAGCTGGACCGATTTTTGCACTCCAGAAATGTTGCCGGCGGGCGGTTCGGAATTTTTCAATGCCTTGCTGGACGCGGAAAACCTGGCTTCACCGCCGGGCGAAAATAATTCACCCGCCGCCTGGTCGGGCCGGGAGCTATTTATCAGCGGCACGTCCACCCACGAAGCGCGGCAGTTTGCGCAGGCGGAGAAGCGGCGCAAGACGCCGGTATTTTCGCTGCCGCAGGAACTGGCGTGGGGCGCGGAGTTCACGCCAGCGGCGGTTGACGCGGTGACGCAACGGGTGGTCGCGGCCTTCGCGGAAAATCCGCGCGTAATTTTGGCGGTGGGCCTGCCGCCGGTGCGCGACGTGGCGATCGCTCGCCAATTGTCGAAAAGCGTCGTGCAAGTGGCCGAGCAAGTCCTGCGGCAGGTGAACGTGGCGCGCGTGTTTGCGGAAGGTGGCGCGACGGCGGCGGAACTGGTGCGGCGCATGGGTTGGGCGCGTCTAACGGTGTTGCGCGAACTGGCTCCGGGCGTGGCAACGCTGGCCGTGGATGGCGACGAATCCATTTTGTTGACGATCAAACCCGGAACGTATGCCTGGCCTGCGCAGTGGACAGCCAGCGCCGCTGTCTGCTAAAAACTGTCATGGACCTGCCCGCCCAATCAGCCGACAACCTGACGTTTGTAGATCCGTCACCGGTCGCGCGGCGCTTGTTGTGGCATTTGTTTTCGATCGGTTCCCGGCGCGTGGATCAGACGGACCGCCATGAGCGTTTTGAAAAACCGGGCGCGCATCTGTTCTGGGTGCAATCCGGCGAAGGCGAGCTGGAATACAAATCACGCCGTTTCCAGCTCCGGCGCGGCAAGGAAGTCTGGCTCGTGGACATGGGCAAACCGCGCACCTACCTGCCGGCACCCGGCCGGCATCTCACCATCACCGGCTTTCGTTTTGGCGGACCGGGCCTGGAATTCTGGCACGAAGTTTTTCGCGACGATGAGAACGCCGAATTTCCGCTGGAGGATTTGAAGCTGGTCGCACGCTCGCAAAGCGAACTGCTCCGGCTCGTGCGCCGCCGGCCCACCGGTTGGGAATGGCAGGTTCACCTCGTCATCACCAACCTGCTGGGAAAATTGCTGATCTCCCGCAACCTGCTCGACTCGCCGAACGCCGAGTTGCCGGTGCCCGTGGTCCGCGTGCTCAATGCCATTTCCGCCAATCCGCTGCGCGACTGGAAGGCGAAGGAACTGGCCGTCATCGGCAAGGTCAGCTATTCCGGCCTGCGCGCCGCGTTCCAAAAATCCGGCCAGGGCACGGTGCATGAACACATCCAACGCGCCCGGCTGGACCAGGCGCGGCTGCTGCTCGCCGACAAACGGCTTTCGATCAAGGACGTCGCCGGCCAGTTGAGTTTTTCCAGCGAATTTTATTTCAGCCATTTTTTCCGGCATCACACCGGCATGACGCCGACGGATTTTCGCAAGCATTTGAAAGGGTGAAATGAAGAGCAACCACGAAATACACGAAACACACGAAACGAAAAAACTTTTTGTGTATTTCGTGTATTTCGTGGTTCAAAGTTTTTTTCTTTCGATTCAAGCTTCCGCCCAGGAAACGGAAATTCAAATGCTCTCCGGTCACGGCAAGGATGACGGCGTGCCGTGGAAATTTTTCTGCACCAGCGGTGCGCATTCCGGCTATTGGACCAACCTGCCGGTGCCGTCGCAATGGGACGTGAAAGGTTTCGGCTATCTGACTTACCACAAGGATGCCACCAACGCTTTCGATGAGCGCGGACTTTACGAACACGAATTTTCCGTGCCGCAAAACTGGGCGGACAAGCGGATTTTTCTCGTGTTCGACGGTGTGATGACCGACACCGACGCCAAGCTCAACGGCGAGTCCGTCGGCCCGGTGCATCAAGGCAGCTTCTATCGTTTCAAATACGAGGTGACCACGCACGTGAAATTCGGCGCGACGAATAAACTCGAAGTCACCGTCGCCAAACATTCCGCCAACAAGTCCGTCAACGACGCCGAGCGCCTGGCAGACTACTGGGTTTTCGGCGGCATTCTCCGCCCGGTTTATCTCGAAGCCGTGCCGCCGCAATTCATCGAACGCGTCGCCATTGACGCGAAGGCGGATGGGAATTTTTCCGCGCAGGTATTTTTAAACGGCATCACCAACGCGTTAGAAGTTGAAGCCCAAATCCAGACGCTGGTCGGCCAAAATGTCGGCGAGCCTTTTACCGGCGAAAACATTTTCGGCGGCGAGCGTCCGGATGTTTCAAAACTTAAAACGCAAATCACTGCGCCAAAATTGTGGACGGCGGAAACGCCCAATCTTTACCGAGTCGAAATCCGGCTCAAGCAGAATGGCAAAACGATTCACGAAATTTCGCAGCGCTTCGGTTTTCGCACGATGGAAGTGCGCGACGGCGACGGGCTTTACGTCAACGGTCAAAAAATCATTTTGAAGGGTGCCTGTCGCCATTCGTTCTGGCCGGATTCCGGCCGCTGCTTGAGCGAGGCGGTGCATCGTCTGGACATCGAGACGATGAAGGATGCAAACATGAACGCCGTCCGCATGTCGCACTATCCGCCGGATGAACAGTTTTTGGATTTGTGCGACGAGCTGGGCCTTTACGTTTTGGACGAACTCGGCGGCTGGCACCATTTTTACGACAACGAGGTCGGGCCGAAGCTGGTTCACGAAATGGTGGTGCGCGATGTGAATCATCCGTGCATTCTTTTTTGGGACAATGGCAACGAAGGCGGCTTCAACACAAACTTCGACCACATTTTCGGCGAGCTGGACCCGCAACAGCGCCGCGTGCTGCATCCGTGGGCGACGTTCAGCGGTCTGAACACGGCGCATTATCTCGCCTATGACAAGGCCGAAATCGCAGCGACCGGCCAGAAAGTTTATTTTTCAAAAAATCAGGAACTCGTCGCGACGAACGACCCGGCCAAATATATTTACATGCCGACGGAATTTAACCACGGCCTCTACGACGGCGGCGCGGGCGCGGGCCTGGATGATTATTGGCGCATGATGATGAGCCATCCGCGCTGCGCCGGCGGTTTCATCTGGGCGCTGCTCGACGACGGCCTCAAGCGGCCAGACACCGGCGAGATTGACACGGCGGGAAATCAGGCGCCCGACGGCATCGTCGGCCCTTATCGTCAGAAGGAAGGCAGCTATTTTGCGATCAAGGAAATCTGGTCGCCCATCGAGATTATGCACGGAGGCAATGGTTCTTTCAATGTTGAAAATCATTTCAGTTTCACTGACGCCAGCGAATGTAAATTCACCTGGCAACTGCGAAAATTTTCCGGGCCGGGAGAAGCCGCCGGCTTCACCGTCGTCGCGGCTGGAACCATTCCCGCGCCGAAAATCGCGCCGGGCCAAACCAGGCGGCTGGATTTCACGCCGCCCGGGAAGCCGGCGGATGCGCTGGCGATAAGCGTGGCGGATCCGGCGGGCCGCGAATTATGGACGTGGGTCTGGCCGCTCAAACCATGGGAGAATTATCTTGGAGATTCCGAGCACGAACCGGCGCAACAACACGCCGTCGCGGCGGAAACCAACGGTGTCATTGAAGTGAACGCCGGCGAACTGACCGCGACGTTTAGCAAGGAAACCGGCCTGCTCACCGGCGTCCGGCGCGGGGCGCAAGTTTTTTCGCTGACGAACGGCCCGCGCCTCGCCGTCGGCAGCGCCACGCTCCGGCAAATTCATTTTGACGAGGACGGTCCGGACACATTTGTCTCTGCGAAGTTTGGTGGCGATTTGAAATCCATTGATTGGCGCGTGAACGGCAACGGCTGGATTGACTGCGATTACACCTATGCCGCCGAGGGCACAAATGATTTCATCGGCGTGCTGTTTGACTACCCGGAAAATTTGGTGCAGCACAAACGCTGGCTCGGCGACGGCCCGTATCGCGTCTGGAAAAACCGGCTGCGCGGCGCAACCCTTGGCGTTTGGGAAAACGATTACAACAACACCATCGCCGGCTGGCGCGATTGGGTTTATCCCGAGTTCAAAGGCTTTTTCGCCGGCGTGCGCTGGCTGCAACTCGACACGACGGAAGGTCAGATTACGGTCCTCAACCATCGCGCCGGGCAGTTCCTGCAGGTCCTGACGCCGGAATTTCCGCCGACAAATCTGGTCGGCAAGGCCAGCGCGCCCATGCCGAACTGTGGCCTCGGATTTCTGGCCGCGATTCCACCCATTGGGAGCAAATTCAAGGAAGCGAAATTCAGCGGCCCGCAAGGCCAGGCGAACGTGGCGCACGGTGAATATTCCGGCGCGGTGAGCTTTTATTTTGGAAAATTGCCGGGAATGTGACCGGCGATTTTTGAACACAAACACACAAAACCTGTTAAACTGATATTGAACCTATGAAAAAACCACTTCTGGCGTATTCCGCCATTCTTGTCGCCGCCGTATTTTTCACCCGGCCCGCCGCCGCGCAAATGAGCACGCCCGCCGTGACTGAGGCGGAGAAAGAGGCGTTTTACGCCACCACCATTGAAAACCGGACCGCAGACATTTTGAAAGGGCTGGATTTGTCCGATCTCGCCAAGTCGAATGCCGTGCATGATGTTCTTGTGGCGCAGTATCACGAGCTGCGCGTGCGCGATGCTGAAATTGACACCCGGCTCAAGGTGGACGGCAAGGAAGTGAATTATGCGAACCGCGCCGCGCAGTTGGCGGTTCAATCCAAGCTGTTGCACGACCAGTTTCTCGCCAAGCTCGCCGCCAGCCTGACGCCGGAGCAGGTCGAGCAGGTCAAGGATTTGATGACTTACCACAAAGTCAAAGTGACCTACGACGCTTATTGCGCGATGGTGTCCGGCCTGACCGACGCGGAGAAAGCGAAGATCATGGAACTGCTCAAAGCCGCGCGCGAAGAGGCCATTGACGGCGGCAGCGCGCCGGAAAAGTCCGCCATCTTCCAGAAATACAAGGATCAGATCAACAGCTACCTTGATGCCCAAGGCCACGACACCGCTAAAGCATTCGCGGATTGGAAGGCCAAGAACCCGGACACGAACAACCCGGTGGTGAAGTGATTTTTAACCGGGCCAAAAAAAAAATAGCCAAGAAACCGGCGCGGATCCCGCGCCGGTTTTTGTGCACGGGTTTAATTTTTGGATTTGAATTCGTATTCGCCGGAAGCAATTCCAAAAATCGCGCGGCCATTTTCTTCCCGCAGGAATTTCACGCCTTCGCTTTGCCTTGCCGGCTGGCCGCTTTCCGTCACGTCGCCTGCCGATCGGGCGGGCACATAAACCGTCGCCGTCGCGTTTGCCGGAATCGTCACCTTCAAAGTGAATTGATCGCCGTCGCGTTTCCACTCGCTGACAATGTTTCCGCGGATGGAATTGTAACTCGCCTTCGCCCACGTCACATCGCCAACCGGCTGCGGTGCGATGGTGATGTGTTTGAAGCCGTCGCCGTCGGAGCGGATGCCGGCGAGGTCGTGATAAAACCATTCCTGAATCTGGCCGAGCATGAAATGATTTTGCGACGAGCCGCCGTCCCAGGCTTCCGTCAAACTGGTTTTGCCTTTCGCGAGTTGCATCCCGTAGCCGGGTTTGTTGGTCTGGTTGTTGATGTCAAAAATCACATCGCTGCGTCCGCCGTCCGCCAAGGCACGGAGCAAATAGCGGTAGCCGACATCGCCGGCGGTCAGCGCATTGCCGCGCGAACGCACATCGCGGACGATTGCATCCAGCACGGCGGCGCGGTTGGTCGCTTCACACAGACCCATGACGAGCGGAATGGAATTGGCGCATTGCGAATCCGTCGCATAAGTTCCGTTCGTCGCATTGAAAAACTTTTCGTTGAATGCCGCGCGGATTTTTTCCGCGAGTTCGGAAAATTGTTTCGCGTCGTCGCTCCTGCCGAGCAGCGCGGCGACGCGCGCCATGATTTCCGCGTCCTGAAAATAAAATGCCGTGGCCGTCAGCGCGACGGGCGTGAGCTGCGAGACGCCGGGCTTTTTCGGGCCGACATCATACCAGTCGCCGAGGCCGTAATTGACGATGCCGCCGTCCGCGCGGCGGCCGAGATAAGCGACGTAATTTTTCATTCCGTCGTAGTGGCGGCGGAACAATTCCAGATCGCCGCTGAATTCATATTGCTGCCACGGCACGAGAATGAACGTGGCGGCCCACTCCGGCGAATCGCCAAAATCATTCCGCAAATGATTCGTGTCCGTCTTGCTGCGGAAGATCGTGTATTCCGGCGCGGTGGTCGGCACGAGGCCGGTGGCGAGCTGCGAGTTGGCGATGTCGTTCAAGGTTTTCGTGAACAGTTGGTCGAGCGCAAATTCGTAGCGCAGCGCCGGGCCGTTGAGATGATCTTCCTCCAGCCAGCCCAGTTTTTCGCGGTGCGGACAATCGGTCAGCAGGCTGACCATGTTGCTGCGCTGCGCCCAGCGGACGAGCTGGCGGATGCGGTTGAACAAATCGTTGGAGCATTCAAATTCGCCGACCGGCTCCGACGCGGATTGGACAACGATGCCGGCAATGGATTTGATTTGAGGCAAAACGTCATGGTTCGTCGCCGCGGTGAAATGGACTTGAAAATAGCGGCAGCCGACGTAGAAAAATTTCGGCGACCACGTTTCCACGCCGTCGGTGGCCTTGGTGAATTCACACCAGATGGCGCCGCGGTGGCCCGCGCCCATCGAGCCTTGGTTCGCCGCCCCGTCGGCGTCCAAAAGCTCGGACGGCATTAACTTCACTTTGCTACCAGCCGGACCCGACACGGAAATTTTCGGAACGTGCGCGGCGTTTTGGCCAAGATCGAAAACAATGTCGCCAGTGGGCAGCATGCGTGACGAAACCACCTGATGTGTTTCAAAATATTTCAGCGGCGGCGCGGCGCAGGAAAGCCCGCGCAATTCCCCGCCCGGCCCGCTGACGACTTGCGCGGGCGCCCATGTGGCATCGTCAAAATAAATTTTGTTCCAGCCCGCTGGCACGCGGCGCGCGTCAAAATCCTCGCCGCCGTAAATCGAATTGAACGTGATGGGTCCGGGCGCGGTGTGCCAGCTTCCGTCCGTGCTGATGAATTCCACCATGCCGTTTTGGTATTCCAGCCGGATTTGCGCGATGGCTTTTTGCGGGCCGAACGAGCCTTTGAATTTGGTGAAGCGCCCGCCGCCGAGCACTTGATACATTCCATTGCCCAATTCGAGGCCGACGGCGTTTTTGCCTTTCTTCAAATCCGCCGTGATGTCGCGCGTGTCGTAAAGGCAGGTCTGATCATACTTCGTCCAGCCGGGCGAAAGAAAATCGTCGCCGACTTTTTTGCCGTTGAGCGTGAGTTCGTATTGCCCTAGACCGCAAATATGAATCAACGCCCGCTTCAGACCCGCGTTCACGGCAAATTCCCGGCGGAATAACAGCGACGGAATATTTGTGTCCGCTGCGCCAATCCAGACAGCCTTCCAATTGCCGCCGACAATGGCGTTCGTTGAAGGTGAACTTGGCGATTCATCCAGCAAGCCCATCGTCCACGTCGCCGGGCGGCTCCAGCCGGAAATTTTTCCGTGTTCATCCCACACCCGCACCTTCCAAAAAATCTGCTCCGACGATTTTAATTTTTCTCCCGGAAAAGTAATTTGAATCGTCGCGTCGGAATCCACTTTGCCGCTGTCCCACACGTCGCCGTTCTGGTGCGCCAGATTTTTTTCGGACGACGCGGCGAGAATTTCATAAGCCGTCTGGCGTGCGCCCCGCTGACCGTCCACCAATTTCCAAAAGAGCCGCGGGCTCGGCGAGTCCACCCCGAGCGGATTCACGGCGTAATCGCAGCGCAAATCCACCGGCGTCAACTTCGCATTGGCCGACAGCGCCAGGCCGATGGCGGCCAGCAAAATTCCGATCGTGTTTTTTTTCATGGTGATTTCGATTCGTAAGGTTTGAGCAAAGCCTGAAACGCCGGTTCCAATCCGGCGGCGTTTTTGATTTTCTCCGAAACTTGCGGGCCATTGTTCGACCATGTGTTGCCCGGTCCGTTGGCATTTTTCAAAAATTTCTCCGCCGGACACCAGTTGTCGCGCACCGTGATGCCGGACGAACCTTCGTCGAGATAAAGATAAAACCAGTGTTTCGGATCGGGAACGAAAGGGCTTGGCGGAATATTCGAAATGGAATTTTCCGCGACGACCGTGCCGGGTTGTGCCGATAAAAGATAAATGCCGCCGAGATCGCCGAGCCGCCGACCGACGTGGTGGACGTGATTTGCCAAAATGAAATTATTGCGCAGCGCGTTGGTCATTTTCGTCCAGCCCCAGCCGACGCTGATGCCGGTGTAAGGCAGGTTGAAAACTTCATTGTGTCCGATGGAAATATTACGCGCATAGCCGACGCCGATGCCGACGCAACCCCAGTCTTCATTGCCGCAATCGGTGACGAGGTTGTCAGCAATTTTTTCGTGCGCGCAGATTTCACTTTCGTCAGACGGATTGTATGGGAAATGGGTTTCGATATTCGTGTCGGAGAATTTTCCAAGTTGAATGCCATTGCCGCCAAGGTCACGGAACACGCAGCCCTGAATCAAATCGTCGTGCGTGCCAATTTCAAAATCCAGCCCGGCGGACGCGAGATGTTCAAACGTGCAATTTTCAAACGAAACGTGGCCGGCGTTTTTCACCGCGACGGCGGCGGGCGGGCGGCCGATCCACGCCACGTTGTCCAGCTTCGGATGATAGCTGGTGCCCTTGGGCGAAAGTTTTCTGGCGTCGAGCATGAACATCCCGGCCTGCAACGGAACATGGCCTTGCTCGGACGGTCGCAGCCAGGTCGTGTGCGCGAAGGTGATGCCTTTGAATTGAAGGTTGCCCGCCGGCAGATCCGGCGAGCCTTCGATTTGCACCAGCGTTTCCAAAACCGGTGCAAAAACTTTGGCGCGTGTCATGTCTTCGCCAGCGCGCGGCCAGTAATAAATTTTTCCGACGTGCACATCTTCAAACCATTCACCGGGCGAATCGAGAAATTCCATCGCGTTGGCCAGAAAGAATGGCGCGTGATAATTGGTGGTCACGATCACCGGCGGCCACGGATGCTGAAATTCGATCCGGCTTTCCGGCGACTGGAACGTGACCAGCGCGTTGGTGTTTTCGATGCGGAAGGATTTCACGCGCAGCACGGCGATTTCCCAGACTTGGTCCACGACCATTTCCTGCCGTGCTGGTTGTTGGATGCCGGCCAGCGCCGCCGCCGGAATGGTGGCGACCTGGTTGGATTTGTCCCACGCCACCAGCCGCACGAGATTTTCGCCGTTCGGCTCGCGGGCGCGAATGGCTTTGGCGTCGTTCACCCAAAGCTGGCGGAATTCCAAAAGGTGGCCGTCAATTTTCGGCGCGTCCGCCACCCAGATTTCGCCGCGCGCGGCTGCCGGCAGGCCGGGAATTTTCTTCGTCAATTTTTTCCAGCCGCCGATTTCCACGCCGCCACTCCAGACCGGATGCGCGCCGGGTGCGGCGGCAATGACAAGCGGCGCGTTTTCCGCGCCGGCATCGCCGGGTTGAAAAACCACCGGCCGGGGCAGCGCATAAATTCCGTCGCGCAGAATCAGCTGCACCGGCTCGTTCGTGGCGATTTTTCCCAGTCGCCGCAGGTCGCGGATTTTTTGCAGCGCGGCGGCGGGCGTGGCGAATGGTTTTTCGCGCGAACCCTCAGCGTGCGCGGCCCCGGCCGGGGCCACCCAGAAGTCCACGGCGCGCGCGGGCGCGACAAGCCCCAGCCCGGCGAGGAAAATACTGGCAAGGCGGCGGCGGTTGTGCGAGTTTGACATCACAGCACTGGTTCACCGCCATTTTGACGGGTTGGCGTCCGTTGTAAATGCCGGTGTGAGCGCTGGCAATAATCGTAAATCAATTATCTGTTTTTGTATTACGCAAAACGCAACCGATGTGCTAGATTACACCATCACCCAATTTGAAAAGAATGTGTTCCAAACCTAATTTGTCGGCGCGGCCGGTTTGTCGGCGCGGCTTCACCTTGATTGAACTGCTGGTGGTTATTGCGATCATCGCCATTTTGGCAGCCATGCTGCTGCCGGCGCTGGCGGGAGCCAAGCGCAAGGCGCAGGGCATCGCTTGCCTGAGCAATACGAAACAATTGACGCTGGGTTGGATAATGTATCAGGGCGACAGCGAGGAAAAATTAATGCCCTGCGCCAGTTGGGTGGATGTGGGCGACCAACTGGATTTCCAGTATCGCACCTCCAACACAAACGCTGCGGCGTTGGTTGGCACTAATTCGCTGATGAGTCCTTACATCAAGTCGCCGGGAGTTTACAGGTGTCCCGGCGACCTGAAGCCCGCAGCGAATGGCACGCGCGTCCGGAGTGTTTCCATGTTGCAGTCGGTGGGTGCGGGCGGCGGTTCTGGTCAGTTCATCAATGGCACTGGCCGGACTTATTTTTCTGCCAAAAAAACGTCGGATTTGTCCCACCCTGGCCCGTCGGAAATCGCCGTTATTTTGGACGAGCATGGTGACGGGATCAACGATGCAACCTTTGCGTGTAAATATGGCGAGGCGGTCGGGCAGGAACAGTGGCAGGATCTGCCGGCCAGCTATCATAATCGTTGCACCAGCTTCTCCTTTGCCGACGGCCATTCGGAAATACACAAATGGCTGGATCCCCGCACCTATCAATATCCGGTTACGGGAGTGGCGGGCAACGCCCCGTGGAACGGCATGATTTTGATCACGAGCAGGGATTATGAATGGTTGATGGATCACTCTCCCTATAAATAAATTTCACAGCATTTCCCGTCGAAGTAACCAACCCAAAAACCTCCTATGATACAGACCATCCACACACCATCGTCTTCCCTTCATCTGATGCGGAGAATCAAAATCAACATTCATGAAACCTTCCGGCGATCGCTGCGATTTGTCATCGTTGCGGCCGCGCTGGCGGCCGTAATGGCCACGTCCACTCAGGCGCAGACGGCCCGCTTCCGCTCGCCAAACAGCCGTGTGACCGCTCCGCTGAGCTATAATGGCGCGCTGACCTTCACCAATTTGTGTTCGGTTTCCGGACTGGTGAACCCGGTGGATCTGAGCATCTCTGGTCTGCCTGCGGGCGCGACGGCCAGTATTACTGCGGCCACGGGTCCTGCCTTGCCCGTGGACAATGCTCTGCCGTCAACGACCATCACCACCAATTTGCTGATCACCATCAACTTGAACGGCGCAGTGGCTGAAGGATTATATCCTTTGAATCTGAATGCCAGCGGCGGGGCGATCAATAACTGGTCGTTCTATTTGCAAGTGGGTGCCGTTTGGAGCGGGGCTGATTACCTCTCTGGAGCGAACACCAACTGGGCCGATGGTGGAAACTGGGTCGGCAGCTCTGCTCCTGGGGCAACAGATGATGTGGTATTTGGTCAGGCTGGGGCAACGAATGCCGCCACCATTACAAACGTCGTGATCTCGAGCAGCACGACTATCGCCTCGCTGCGGTTTGCGCCGACGAACTCGACGTTTAAATTTTTCACGGTTCAAGTCACTCCTGCGGCTCAATTGTCTGTGACGGGAGCCAATGGGTTCAGTATGTTGAAGGACGTTTGGAATGTCTATACCGGCCTTGGTGGCATGACTGTAACCTTTACCGGTGGTGGAGCTTTGTTAGTCAGTAATGAGACTGCAAATTTCAGCAGCTTTGTGGACAATGGCCAAGCTTCAACCCTGGACATGTCGTCGCTGGGATCTTTCACCGCCGACGTCAACCAGGTATTGTTGGGTGACAGCGTGTTGGTTCCATTCTATCGGAACTATAATGATCAAAATGCTTACGGCGGCCAACCCCGTCAATCGCTGACCACTTTCAACCTGGCGCGGACCAATATTATCAAGGCGGTTTACGCCGACCCGAACAATTATACCAATTCCGATAGTCGCCATTTCAGCTTGAACTTCATGAACAGCGAGTTGACCGGTTCCAGCACCGCTCCAACCTTCAATCTGGGCATCTCGAACGTGTTTAACGTGGATAGTGTTGATTTTATCAACGGCAATTCGCGCGGGACGGTGCAGTTTAACCCCGCTTTCACAGCGACCAATCCAATCGCCATTTTCCGCGGCACCAACGGTGCCAGCCGGATGTCGCTGTATAGCCAGGCGGATGGCGGCGGCACCAACACAGCCAACAGCAACGTCAAATCCACCATCAACTTCCAGGGGGGAACTTTGGACATGAAGGTGGATCGCTTTTACATCGGCCGGGACCGGGTGCAAATCCAATTCAACAGCACGCCCAATTATCAAGGAAACTTTTTCATGGGCAAAGGCACCTTGGATGCGAACACCATGATTCTTGGATTCCGTGAACATCCCGGCGCAGCAACCAACAGTTGGACCGGATACAACGGCTATTGCGAAGGCACGCTCAGTGTGAGCAATACGGGTGTGGTTCGGATTAACAATTCTTTGACGCTGGGATATACGACCGAGTCGAATATTCAAGGCCTTGGCTCGGCTGGCAACACCGAATACGGCCAAGTCACCGTTCTCAGCAACAGCGCGGTGTATGCCAATATGATTTATGTCGGCGGGCCGGCGTATGGCAACTCCAAAAACAACTTCATCATTGTGAGCAACAGCTCGAGCCTGAATATTTCCAATCAAATTGGCGGGCCGAATCAGTTGCTCGACCATATTGACTTTGCCAATAATTCGTCGTTGATAGTGAACTTAAGCGCGACCAACACGCTGGCGTCGGTTTATACGACGAATTTCAACATGACCGGCAGTAACAGTCTGGTGATTGCGACCATACGCAATCCCAGCAGTCTGGCGAACGGGTTGCTAATTCCGCTGCTCAAACGGTCAGCCGGTGGGGCACCGAATTTCACTGTCATCAACCAGAGTGGTGTCAATGGTCAGATCGTCGTCGACTACGACGCCGCATTGAGACCCGCTGGTGATCCGAATCAGCAGGATTTTCAAGTCATCTTGAGCACACCAAAAACCCTGCTGTGGAAAGGCAGTCCGACTTCGTCCGACTGGGACAACAGCAGCCCGACCAATTGGTTGAACGTCGCCAACGGGACGCTCACGAATTTCTCAGCCGGCGACAACGTGATCTTTGATGACACGGCCACACAGTTCAGCGTCAATCTGGCTTCCGGCGCGGTGATTCTGCCGGGGTCCATTACGATGACCAATATCGCCAATGCCTATGTGTTCAACAATAGCGGCGGCGGCAGCATTATTGGCAGCGCCACGCTAAACAAGTATGGCGCCAACAATCTCGAAGTGGACGGTTCCACCTCGATTTCCATTAACCTAAACGCGGGCACCTTGACCGGCTCCGGCGCGGTTGCTACGGTGACCGTTAACCCGGGCACCGCGATGAACTTCAGCGGCACGATTGCGGGCAACCTGAACAGCGCCGGTGTGGCGACCCTCACCAGCCCTGGCACGCTCAATGGCGCGTTGCTCGTCCTCAATGGCGGCGTGGTGACGAACGCGGGCACCATGAATGGAACGTTTTCAGTGAGCACGAATAGTTTGTTTGTTAATAATCCGAGTAGCAGTTTGGCCAGCATCGGCACCTCTTCAGGTGTTTCTCTCGGTGGTATCTTAATCAACCGGGGGACGATTGCCGGAGTTAATCTAACCATCGGCGGCACATTTGAAGATACGGGCGAAGGTTCGACCACACTGTCCGGAACCTTCACCGCCAATTCCGGTGCCACCATCATTCCGGGTGGCGATGGCATTGGCACCACCACCATTCAAGCCGGAACCGGCACGGGATTCCCGGGCCGCGTGTTGCTGTCGCAAGGTTCCACCAATATTTTCAAGGTGGATATCACCGGGGCGGTTAATACAAAATTGCTTTCCGGCTTCCAAGATTACGGCGGCAGTGCCCAAGCCCGGACACAAAACGGCTGCACCATTGTCATCAACAATGTGACCGGCTCATTTGCGGCCGGACAGTCGTTCACCCTGTTCCAATATTCTGGCGGCGGCAATCCTATCCCGACCGGATCATCCACCAACACGTATCCCGTCATCAGTCCAGCGTCACCGGGACCAGGGCTGGCGTGGGACCTGACACACCTTTGGGTTCCGAATGGCTCGGGCGTCAGCGGCGTCATTGGCGTCGTCAGTTCGTCAAGCAGTGTAATATTGACCAACGGCTTTGCCGGTGACGGAACAGGGACCAATATCGTGGGCACGTTCTCTTGGGATCCAGCCTACCTTGGTTATCGCCTCGTAACATTGGTAACGCCAAACACAGTTGGATTGGCTGATAACACCAATTATACCTGGACTAGCGTTAGCGGTGGTTCCTGGACGAACTTGACCATGACCATCACCAATGTCATCGGCACGAACTGCGTGTTTTACCGGCTTGTATTCCCATAATCTAAAAGTCTGAATCACTAGAGCCGGGGTTGAGTTAAAACTTGGCCCCGGCTCTTTTTTTGCCGCTTCAAATAATTATTCCGATAATCACTATAACTATTTTTACCGCCGCACGTCTGTCAGATTGAGCATGAACTCCAGAAACCTCATTTTATTGAAGATAGTAGTCGTATCAGTGTTGCTGGCGACCGGTGCCAGCGCGACGGAATTGAAAGTGGATTTAAATCCGGCGGACACGCGGAAGGATATCCTCACGCCGCACTGGGAAAATTGGGCCTGGCATGAAGGCAAATCCGGCACGCGGATGTTTGGCGTGGTCACGGTTACTTTTCGAGCCGTGGCGAGCGGCACCCTTGCACCGGTCCTGTTTAAGGGATCGCTTGATTATGGCGCAACCATGTCTGCCGACGGTATTACTTTCAAGGATTCCACTAATGTCAGTGGAATAGAACTGGTGATCAGCGGTCTGACGCCTGGCAAACATACCGTCGTCACTTATCACAATGAAGTGCGCGACCATGTGTCGCCAGCAGTTTTGGATGTGTTTGTCGGCGATAACCAAATCGTCAATGGCTTGGTGGCCTCCCACCGCGCCACCAATGACTACGATGTCGCCAGCACCTTTCTGGAAGTCGAAGCGGTCGCCGGCAAGGATGTCGTCATCCAGTTCCGGCCTGCCGCCGCCAGCGCCAACCGCAGTCTCATCATCAATGGTTTTGAAATAGACACGGTTAATCCGCACCACAAAGCCGTCAAGCCGTCGCCGGTAAATGAAGACGAACATTGGCCGAACGAATCGGCTTTGACTTGGACGGCACCGGCGACCGCAACCGCGCATCAACTCTATTTCGGAGCAGACGCCAGCGCCATCATGTCGGCGACGCCCTCATCGCCGGAATTTAAGGGCAGTTTATCTTCGGCGAGTTATCCGCTACCGCTGCTGGATCAGATGCAAACTTATTACTGGCGCGTGGATGAAATCAATGGCACCAATGCCGCGCCGGTCAAAGGCGAAGTCTGGCGGTTCCGCACGCGGGCCTTGGCATTTCCGACGGCGGAGGGCTATGGCCGTTTCGCGCGCGGCGGTCGCGGCGGTCGCATCCTCGAAGTGACGAATCTCGCGGACTATAATCCGGGCAAAGGTGAGGCGGTCATTCCGGGTAGCTTTCGCGCGGCGGTGGAAGCGGACGGACCGCGCACGATTATTTTCCGCGTGTCCGGCATCATTCACCTCAAGCTGCCCTGTGCGGTGCATAATCCGTATTGCACCATTGCCGGTCAAACGGCACCCGGCGACGGCATTTGTCTGGCAGATTACGGCGCGGGCGCTTACGGCACGCACGATGTGATCATTCGTTACCTGCGTTTTCGCGTCGGCAACGCGGCTCAGCGGGCGATGGACGGTGCGGGCATGGGTTACTGTGACAACTGCATCATGGACCATTGTTCGATCAGCTGGAGTTCGGATGAGGGCACGAGTTCGCGCGGCGCTAAGAACATTACTTCCCAGCGCAATATCGTCGCGGAGGCATTGCATCACGGTCCGCATTATCGCGCCAGTGACCGGACTAAATTGGAGGCGCACGCGTTCGCGGGTTCCATCAGCGGCAACATCGGCAGCTACCACCACAATCTGCTCGCCGATTGCACGGACCGGAACTGGAGTCTGGCCGGCGGCCTGACCCAAGGCGGCAAATATGCCGGCTACTTGGATATCCGCAACAACGTCGTTTATAACTGGACGGCCCGCACGATGGACGGCGGGGTGAAGGCGCTGAACTACGTGAACAATTACTACAAGCCGTATCCAAAAAATCCGTTTGTGAAATGGCTGCTCAAGCTGGATAAATTAAATCCTGCGTGGGGCACCGAAAGTTATTACATGACCGGCAACGTGCTGGAAGGTTTTGTGGATGAGACGAACAACTGGAGCGCCTTTGAAAACAGTTGGCCAAAGGCGAAAGATCCGGTCGCCGAAGCCGAAGTCCGGGTGAGCCAGGAAAATTTTCCGGCGTATGTGAAAACCCACACGGCGCGCGAAGCCTTCACCAATGTGCTCGCCAATGTCGGCGCCAATTTTCCCAAGCCGGACGTGATTGACCTGCACATCATCAAAGACGCCCGTGACGGCACCGCGGAATTCACCGGCACCAAAGGTCCGACTTATGGCGACCGGCCGAGTCCAAATTTTGCCGGCATCATTGACGAGCCGACGGACGACAAATCCGCGGTCGACTCGCCGAATTTTCCATGGCCGGACTACCAGACTTACAACGTGCCGGTGGACAGCGACCATGACGGCATTCCCGATGACTGGGAAAAAGCGCACGGTTTGAATCCCAGCGATCCGTCCGACGCGAACAAAGATCTGAACGGCGACGGTTACACCAACCTGGAAAAATATCTCAACTCGCTCGTCGGCGAGTATTCCCCTTAAACGATCAAAAATCTGATAAACAAAAAATGAAAAATAAAATTCTTTGCGCAGCGATTTTGTCGTTCGCCGTTCAACTCGGTTATTCCCGC
Organism: uncultured Verrucomicrobia subdivision 3 bacterium; assembly: GCA_903884535.1. Taxonomy (GTDB): domain Bacteria; phylum Verrucomicrobiota; class Verrucomicrobiia; order Limisphaerales; family UBA11358; genus UBA11358. The sequence continues at coordinate 54,875 of CAISEZ010000072.1, read as the reverse complement.
GAGAACTGGCCGGTGCCGGACGAAACCATCAAGGCGCGCGAAGCCGCCTGGAATCAATATGAGCAAGATCTCATCGCCAAACTCGCGCCGCAAATGGCCGAGTGGGAGAAAAAAGGCAAGCCGTTCATTCCGTGGGCGGCGCAGCCTTCGGATTTGCCGCAGGCCAAAGTCCCCGCGTTTCCCGGTGCGGAGGGCGGTGGAAAATTTTCCTTCGGCGGCCGCGGTGGCAAAGTTTTTGTCGTGACCAGCCTCGCCGACAGCGGGCCGGGATCATTGCGCGAGGCGTGCGAATCTGCCGGGCCGCGCATCGTCGTCTTCAACGTCGCCGGCATCATCCATCTCGAAAAGCCGATTTACATTGAGGCACCCTATATCACGATCGACGGACACACGGCACCCGGCGACGGCATTTGCATCGCGGACAACGGCATTGATGACAACGCGCACGACGTGGTGATCCGCTACCTGCGTTTGCGCCGCGGCAATCTGGATATTTTCAACCGGCACGGCGTGCATTACGGCAGTCCCATCGGCAACATCATCCTTGATCACATTTCTGCGAGCTGGGGTCAGGATCAAAATATTGACACCTACCGGCACATGTATCAGCCGACTAACGGTGGTCCGGCGCTCAAGTTGCCCGCCGTCAATGTGACGATCCAGTGGACGATCACGAGCGAGGCGCTGAACACTTACAACCATGCGTTCGGCGGCGATTGGGGCGGGCGCAACTCTGGTTTTCACCACAATCTTTTTGCGTGCAACACCGGTCGCAATCCGAGCGTGGCGATGACGTATGATTTTAATTTCGTCAATAACGTGCTGTTCAACTGGCGGCACCGCACCATTGACGGCGGCGACAAGGACAGCCGATATAATATCATCAATAATTATTTCAAGCCCGGCCCGGCGGCGAATTCCGGCCCGGTGGCGTATCGCATTTTGCAGCCTTCGGCCACGCAGAAGAAACCGGATTTGATTCCATATTTCGGCAAAGCCTACGTCGCGGGTAACATCGTGGAAGGCAATGAAAAAGTGACCGCCGACAATTGGGCGGGCGGCGTGCAATTCTCCGATGGCGGTTCTAAAGACGACCCGACCATCAACACCAACGAGTCCATGCAGAAGATCGTGGCCCAAGTGCGGGTGGACCAACCGTTCCCGATGCCGCAAATCACGATGACCTCGGCGCAACAGGCCTTCGACGATGTTTTGAAAAATGCCGGTGCCAATTTGCCGCGCCGCGATTCCGTGGACGAGCGCGTGGTGACGAGCGTCCGCACCGGCCAAGTCTGGAGACCGGGCAAGGAAATCACGCCGCCGCCGATGAAGGGTTTGGCGAAGAACAACGTTGGCAAAGCGGGCAACGGCATCATCACGGACATCTCGCAGGTCGGCGGCTATCCTGATTACAAAGGCGAGCCTGTCAAAGATTTGGGCGCGGACGGAATCCCGTTGTCGTGGAAAAGGAAATTCGGTTTGGATGCCAACGACGCTACACTCGCGCAAAAAGATTTGCAGGGCGACGGTTATACGGTGATGGACAAATACCTCGCCAGCCTCGACCCGACGAAGAAAATTGACTGGAGCAATCCGCGGAGCAACGTGAATATTCTCCGGTGAACGGCGCGGCCAAAAAATTCTCCGGTTATGCCTGGGCGGTGGTGGCCTTGCTCTGGCCGGTGGTGTTGCTGAATTATCTCGATCGGCAGATGGTCTCCACCATCCGTGCGTCGATCCGCGCGGACATTCCCAGCATCGCCAGCGACCAGCAGTTCGGCACGCTCATGGCCGTCTTCATGTGGGTCTATGCGTTTTTGAGCCCGGTCGGCGGCTACATCGCGGACCGGTTCAATCGCCGCTGGACGGTCATCGGCAGTCTGTTCGTCTGGTCAGCGGTGACGTGGGCGACCGGTCACGCCCAAACTTATTCGCAAATGCTCACGCTGCGCGCGCTCATGGGTATCAGCGAGGCGTTTTATTATCCGGCCGCGCTCGCGCTCATCGCGGATTTTCATACCGGCGGCACGCGCGCCAAGGCGGTCGGCTTACACCAGACCGGACTTTACACCGGCCTCGCGCTCGGCGGTATTGGTGGCTACATCGCCGACCACAGTTCGTGGCGGAACTGTTTTACCTGGTTCGGCGCGGCGGGGGTGGGCTACGCAATATTTTTAATGTTCCTGTTGCGGGATGCGCCGGTGCAAAATTCTAACGGCAAAAAAAACACCATTTCCGTGCGCGAAACTTTTTTGGCGCTCTGGTCACAACCGCAGTTCTGGATTCTCGTCGCCTATTTTACGTTGCCGGCCATCGCCGGCTGGGCGATCAAAAACTGGCTGCCAACTTTTCTCGCCGACAACTTCAAAATGAAACAAGGCCCGGCTGGTTTGTCCGCGACGGTCTATGTGCAATTCGCCTCGCTCATCGGCGTCGTTCTGGGCGGCATCATCGCGGACCGATGGATGCGCCGGACGAATCGTGGCCGCATTTTCACCAGTGCCACCGGCGTGCTGCTCATCGTGCCCGCGCTGCTTGGGCTCGGTTACGCGCCGGACATCGGTTTTGCCATCGGCGCAATGATTTTGTTCGGCCTCGGCTGGGGATTTTTTGACTGCAACAGCATGCCAATTCTCTGCCAGATCGCGCGCCCCGAATACCGCGCCACCGGCTACGGCTTCATGAACCTCGCCGCCAGCAGCATCGGCGGCATCACGACCGTCGTGCTTGGTGGCATGCGCGATCGTCACGTCAATTTTTCCGCCGCCTTTACCGTGCTTGCGGTGGTGGCCTTGTGCGCCGCGATGTTGATTTTGACGGTCAAGCCGCGCGTCGCGAACGCTGAAGAAAACTCTAAATGAAATTACCCCTGACAGGAATTATTCCGCCGATGGTCACGCCTTTGCGCAACCGTGACGAACTCGACGTGGCCGGCCTCGAAAAATTGATCGAACACATATTGGCCGGTGGTGTAAACGGATTATTCATCCTCGGCACGACCGGCGAAGGACCCAGCTTGAGTTACCGCCTGCGGCGTGAGCTGGTCGAACGTGTTTGCAAACAAGTCCAAAACCGCGTGCCGGTTTTGGTCGGGATCACGGACACCGCGTTTGTCGAATCCGTAAGCCTTGCGCGCCATTCGGCTGAAGTGGGCGCGAGTGCTCTCGTGGTCGCGCCACCGTATTATCTGCCCGAAGCGCAGCCGGAGCTTCAGGAATATCTCGACCACCTGGTCGCCGAACTGCCGCTACCGTTGTTCATTTACAACATGCCCGCGCTGACGAAAGTTCACTTCGAATTGGATACCGTTCGCCGCGCGCTCGACGAGCCGCGCATCATCGGCCTCAAGGACAGTTCCGGCGATTTGAACTATTTTAAAAACGCGGCGCAGCTCATCAAACAGCGGCCCGACTGGACGCTGCTCATCGGCCCGGAAGAAAAATTATTCGAGTCGCTGCAACTGGGCGGCTTTGGCGGCGTGAGCGGCGGCGCAAATTTATTTCCGAAACTTTATGTCCAAGTGGTCGCCGCGCACCGCGCCGGCAATCTCGCCCGCGCGCAGGACCTGCAAAAACAAATCCAGCGCGTAAGCGATTCGTTTTACCGCATCGGAAAATATTCCTCTTCGATCATCAAAGGCATCAAATGTGCGCTCGCCTGCCAGGGCATTTGTGATGATTTCATGGCTGAACCGTTCCATCGCTTTCGCGCCGAAGAACGAAATCTGGTGCAAACGCGCTTGAAAGAAATTGCTGCCGAAATGTCCAAGCTAAATCTGGAATGAAATTCCTCCTGCCAATCCAATTGGCGTTTGCTCTGGTTTTTTCCATCGCGAAAGCCGCCGGAACTTTTCAAGTGCTGGACACGGCAGCGTTGGCAAGTGACACCGCGCATTTCAACGGGATGGAAGCCGAGAACGTGACTAATTGGATTTCCAATGCGCAGTCGTTGGACTGGCTGAAAAAGGAAATTCCATTGTTTGAGTGCCCGGACCGCGAAGTCGAGGAGATGTATTATTTCCGCTGGTGGTCGTTCCGCAAACATCTCGAACAGACCACCAACGGTTTTGTTTTCTCCGAATTTCTGACGCGTCCGTTGCCGGTCAGCAGCGCGCTCGGCCATCAGCTTGCCGAAGGCCGCTGGTTGCACGACCAAAACTATTTTGATGACTACGTCCGCTACTGGTTTCGCGACCAGACCACTCGCCAGCAACTTCATAAATACAGCAGTTGGCTGGACTTTGCACTTTATCAGCGTTACCTCGTCACGGGTGATAAAAAATTTCTGGTCGCGATGCTCGACGATTTGACGCGGGATTATCTCCAATGGGAAGCGGAGCATCTGACCACCAACGGCTTGTTTTGGCAATACGATGTCCGCGACGCGATGGAAGAATCCATCAGCGGCTCGCGCACCAACAAAAATCTGCGCCCGACGATCAACAGCTACATGTTTGGCAACGCGCTGGCCATTGCCAAAATCGCGCGGCTGGCCGGAAACAAAAAGCTCGCGGCGGAATTTGACGGCAAGGCTGCGCAGTTGAAAAAACTGGTGCTGGAAACTCTGTGGAACAAAGACGCGGACTTTTTTGAAGTGCGCCGCGCCGACGGAAAATTTTCCAACGCACGCGAAGAGATCGGCTTCATCCTGTGGCTATTTGAGTTGCCCGATGACGACCAGGGTTTTGACGCGGCCTGGTCGCAGCTTGCCGACCCGCAAGGTTTTCGTGCCGCCTTCGGCATCACGACCGCTGAAAGGCGGCATCCGCAATTCCGCACACACGGTTACGGCCATTGCGAATGGGACGGAGCCGTCTGGCCTTTCGCCACGTCGCAAACACTTGATGCGCTCGCCAATGTTCTGCGCGATTACCGCACCACCGTGGTCACCAAGGCGGATTATTTCGACACTTTCCTGACCTATGTTCACAGCCAGCATGCCGACGGCAGACCTTACATCGGCGAATACCTCGACGAGACCACCGGCCAATGGTTTGACGGCAAGGCGGATCGCAGCCGTTTCTACAATCACTCGACCTTTGCCGATTTGGTCATCACCGGCGTCGTCGGTCTGGTTCCGCGCGCCGACGACAAGATTGAAATTTACCCACTGTTGCCGGGTGAAACTTGGAACTGGTTTTGTCTCGATGCCGTCAGATATCACGGCCATAACTTAACCATTATTTGGGACCAGGACGGAACGCGCTATCATCGCGGTAACGGCTTGATCGTGCTGGCTGACGGAAAAGAAATTGCGCACGGCGAAAAACTCGCGAAGCTGACCGGGAAGCTGCCATGAAAACCATTCTCGCCCTCCTTTTTCTGGGAACTGCGCTGGTGCTGGAGGCTGCGCCCAAAAAACTGTCGCCCATCATTTCTGCCGACGAGGACGGACGCTTGGTTTATGACGCGGATGCGCACGGTAACCGCGTTCCCGATTTTTCCACGTGCGGTTATGCGGGCGGCGACCGGCAAATTCCAGACGCGCCAGTCCGCGTGATGGTTGCACTGGTTCAGGGCGACGAAACGGCGCGCATTCAAAATGCGATAAATTATGTCGCCGCCTTGCCGCCGGATTCGAACGGCGTTCGCGGCGCGGTTTTGTTGCTGAGAGGCCGGCATGAAATTTTTGGTGGCTTGCAGATCACCAACTTCGGCGTGGTTTTGCGCGGTCAAGGCGCGGACGAGAGCGGAACCGTTCTTGTTGCGGCGGGCTTAGATCGCGGCACGCTGATCCGCATCGCCGGGAAAAATGATTTTGCTTCCAACTCAAATGCAAATTGGCAGATCGCGGACGATTATGTGCCGGTTGGTGCGACGAGTTTTCATTTGAAAGACGCTGCCGGTCTGAAAATTGGCGATGCAATTAATGTGGTTCGTCCCAGCACCAAGGAATGGATTGACGCGCTCGGCATGACGGAATTCGGCGGCGGCCTCGGCGACTGGCGGCTGACGTGGAAGCCGGGCAGCCGCGATCTGGCTTGGGATCGCGTGATCAAAACGATTGACGGCAATCTGGTCACCGTTGATTCGCCAATCACCACGGCGATGGAAAACAATTACGGCGGCGGTTATGTGAAAACGTATTCTTGGCCGGGAAGAATTAAAAATGTCGGCATTGAAAATCTGCGGCTCGAATCCGCTTGCGACGTGCAAAATCCGAAGGATGAAAATCATTCGTGGATGGCCATCACAATGGAAAATGCCGCTGACGTGTGGGTTCGCCAAGTTACGTTCCAGCATTTCGCCGGGTCAGCGGTGGCCATTTTTGAAAGTTGCAAGCGCGTCACCGTGGAAGATTGCTTGTCGCTCGCGCCGGTTTCGGAGGATGCCGGCTATCGCCGTCATACATTTTTCACCATGGGGCAGCAGACTTTGTTTCTGCGCTGTTTTGCTGAGCACGGCCGCCACGATTTTTCCGTCGGCCACTGCGCCGCCGGGCCGAATGCGTTTGTGCAGTGCGAGGCAGAATTGCCAACTGCGGACAGCGGCGCGATTGAAAGCTGGGCGAGCGGCACACTCTTCGACAACGTCCGGATTGACGGCGGCGGCTTGAGCTTGATGAACCGCGGTGCGGCTGGCGAAGGCGCCGGCTGGTCCGCAGCGAATTCTGTGTTATGGCAGTGCGAGGCGTCAAAAATTTCCTGCGAAAATCCACCGACGGCGCAGAACTGGGCGTTCGGCTGCTGGGGTGAATTTGAAGGCAACGGCGTCTGGCACAACGCCAATGCGTCGGTCAAGCCGCAGAGCCTTTTTGTTGCGCAAGTCGCCGATCGGCTCGGTGCTGAAGCGGCGGCAAAAATCAAATTGATGCAGCGTTCGCAGGAAGAATACACCAATCCGACGGCCGAACAGGCGGCGAAACTGATCGCGGTGTCGCGGCAGCCTGCGCCGCTGCTTTCCGATTTCATCGTCGCCGCCTCATCGCGCGCGCCAATCTCCGCTAAGCCCGGCGGCGCAAAAAACGTTGATGAGATTCCCGTCCCGCAATTCAAAACTCAAAACTCAAAACTCAAAATTTCCGTGACGAACGGCTGGCTGGTTTGCGACGGGAAACTGCTCATCGGCACCAGCCGGCAGGTGCAATGGTGGACCGGCAACATTCGTCCGAGCGAGGCGGCGAAATTCGGTCCGACCTTGTCGCGCTTTGCGCCGGGGCGAACTGGCCCTGGCTACACCGACGATCTGGCCGTGCTGGCGGACTCGATGCAGTCGAATCAAGTCGCCGCGCTCAATCATCATTATGGCCTTTGGTATGATCGGCGCCGGGAGGATCACGAGCGCGGACGGCGGATGGACGGCGACGTGTGGCCACCATTTTACGAACAACCATTCGCGCGCAGCGGACAGGGCACGGCGTGGGACGGCTTGAGCCAATACGATCTCACGCGGTTTAATTTGTGGTATTGGTCGCGGCTGCAACAGTTCGTGAATATTTGCGACAAGCGCGGCCTCGTTTTGTTCAACGAAAATTATTTTCAGCACAACGTTATCGAAGATGCGGCGCATTGGGTGGATTGTCCGTGGCGTTCCGCGAACAATATCAACGGCACCGGTTTTCCTGAACCGCCGGTGTTCGCGGGTGGCAAGCGCATCTTCATGGCCGAACAATTTTACGACGTTACGAATCCGGCCCGGCGCCAGCTGCATGAAAATTTCATCCGCCAGAATCTGAATAATTTCACGAACGAGGCGAACGTCATCCAGTTCACCAGCGGCGAATTCACCGGGCCGCTGGCGTTCGAGCAGTTCTGGCTGGATACGATTGCGGATTGGGAAGTTGAAACCAAAAACCATCCGCTGGTGGCGCTCGCGGCGACAAAGGATGTGCAGGACGCGGTGCTGGCGGATGAAAAGCGTCGCGCGGTCGTGGACGTGATTTGCTTTCGCTATTGGTGGCAGACGGACAAAGGTTTGTTTGCGCCGCAAGGCGGACAAAATCTTTCGCCCCGCCAATTTGAGCGCCGCTGGAAAGGCGGCACGCCCAACGACGAAAATCTCGCGGCGATGGCGGCGGAATACCGGCGGAAGTTTTCCGATAAGGCGGTCATCGCTTCCGGTGAGGACGAGGACATGAGCCGTGCTGCCTGGGCGTTTGTCTGCGCCGGCGGCTCGATGCCGAATCTCCCGGCGACCACAAATACGAAATTGCTCGCCGCCATTCCGCACCTGCAGCCGTGGCCGGAAATTTCCGGGGAAAATCGCTGGGCGCTGCGCGAACCGGGAAAGCAGATTTTGGTCTGCTCTCGTGAAGGCGCGCCGGCGGAAATGGATTTGTCCGCCGAGTCCGGCAAGTTTCGGATTCAGGTTGTGGACGAAAAAACTGGTCAGGTTGAAATGTCTGCCAAAACCATTCCGGCCGGAAATAAAGTTACGCTGCCGAATGGCGTTGTCTGGCTGACGCGTGAATAAATTTATGAAACGGATTAGCCTTATCCCATGGCTGTTGGTTTTTACCGCATCATCATTGCTGGCGGCGGATACGGTCGAGCAGTGGGGCGTTTATGAAATCGCGCTGCGCGGTCCGACGAATGGGAATCCCTTTCTGGATGTGAAGTTTTCCGCGCGGTTCACGCAGGGAACCAAGGCGGTTGAAGCCAATGGATTTTACGATGGCGACGGCAGCTATCGCGTGCGGTTTATGCCCGAAAAACAAGGCGAATGGCGCTACGTCACCGCAAGTTCCAGCGCGGAATTAAATGGCAAATCTGGCAGGTTCGCCGTCGTAAATCCGTCGCGCCAAAATCACGGGCTGGTGCGTGTCGCCGACACGTATCACTTCACCTACGCCGATGGCACGCCTTACAAGGAACTCGGCACGACGTGCTACGTCTGGCAGTTGCAGCCCGAGGCGTTGCAGGAACAGACGCTGAAAACACTGGCGTCCTCGCCATTCAACAAAATTCGTTTCTGTGTTTTTCCGAAGCGTTACACCTGGAATACGAACGAACCAATTATGTATCCGTTTGCCGGCAATCCGGCGACGACGAATTGGGACTTCACACAATTCAACGTGAAATACTTTCAGCACCTCGAACAACGCGTCGCCGATTTGCAAAAGCTCGGGATTGAGGCGGACATCATTTTATTTCATCCGTATGACGAGGGGCATTGGGGTTTTGACCGGATGCCGGCGGACGTGGACGACCGTTATTTGCATTACGTCGTCGCGCGGCTCGCCGCGTATCGCAATGTCTGGTGGTCGCTCGCGAACGAATGGGATTTCATGAAGGAGAAAAAGGAATCGGATTTCGTGCGCTTCGGCGAAATCGTTGCGCACGACGATCCGTATCATCACCTGCTTTCGATTCACAATGGCCAGAAAATTTTCAATCACACTTTGCCGTGGATCACCCACGCGAGCATCCAGAACGGCGCGGCGGTCGAGGAGGTTGGTCGTGCGGAAATGTATCGCGACGTGTATCGCAAGCCGGTGGTTTATGATGAGGTGAAATACGAAGGCGACATCGCGAACCGCTGGGGGCAGCTTTCTGCGGAAGAATTGGTCTTCCGGTTTTGGAATGCCACCGTGGCCGGCACTTATTGCGGTCACGGCGAAACTTACAAGAGTGATGATCAAATTCTATGGTGGTCCAAGGGTGGCGTGCTCAAAGGCCAAAGTCCCGCGCGGCTCGCGTTTCTGAAAAAAGTTCTGGATGATTCACCGGCGGAAGGCATCGAGCCGATTGACCGTTGGCAGCGGCCGGAAATCGGCGGCCAGCCGGGGAAATATTATTTGATTTATCTCGGCAAGCAGACCCCGACGAACTGGGATTTTCAAATTCCCAAACCGCCGCTGGGCAAACTCCAGTCTGCCGACGGCATGAAATTTACCGTCGAAGTTCTCGACACGTGGAATATGACGGTGACGCCCGTGCCTGGCGAGTTCACGCTCAAGAAAAAGGACGGATATGCTTATACCGACATGAATGGCCAAAACGTCCCGCTGCCCGGCAAACCCTACATGGCCATTCGCATCAAGCGGGCGAAAGAATGAAATGAAATTTCTCTTTAAAAAAATTGTTTATACGATTTTTCTGGCTGCCTGCGGCGGCGGGTTAAAGGCGGAAACAATATCCATCGTCCTCGCCTCGAACACCGCGCCGCGCGTGGAGTTTGGCGCGGAGAAACTGGCGGAGGCGCTCAAGGCCGTGAAGCTGGAGGCGGTTATCGTGCGTGCTGATGCGGGAAAACTTTCCGCCGTGCTGACCGGCGCAATTCCGGAACAAGCCGGCGGTCGGAAAATTTTCGTCGCCCGGATGCCGGGCGGATGGGCGCGCGAATCTTTCATTTTGTCGCCGATGAAGGTGGGGAACAATGCCGTGGTCACAGGCAATGACGATTCAGGGGTGCTGTATGGCTGTCTGGAACTGGCGCAGCGAATTCGCGCCGCCGGGAAATTGCCGGAGGATTTGAGTTTTCACGATGCGCCGGCGATGAAACTGCGCGGCGCGTGCATCGGAATGCAAAAGACCTTCATCCTGCCGGGCCGGCACGTTTACGAATATCCCTACACGCCGGAGCTGTTCCCGTGGTTCTACGACCAGAAACTGTGGACGGAGTATCTGGATTTTCTCGCGGCGAACCGCATGAACACGCTGTATCTCTGGAGCGGCCATCCGTTTGCCTCGCTCGTGCGGCTGAAGGATTATCCTTACGCGGTCGAGGTGCCGGACGCCGTGTTCCAAAAAAATCAGGAGCAATTCCGCTGGCTCGCGCAGGAGTGCGACAAGCGCGGCATCTGGCTGGTGCAGATGTTTTACAACATCATCGTCTCGAAACCGTTTGCCGAGACGAACGGCATTGCCACCCAGCTTTCCGCGCCGACGCCACTGACGGAAGATTACACGCGCAAATCCATCGCGGAATTTGTGAAGCAATATCCGAACGTCGGCCTGATGGTTTGTCTTGGCGAGGCGTTGCGCGACACGCCGAACCAACTGGAGTGGTGCACCAACGTGATTTTGCCCGGCGTGCTGGACGGTATGAAGGCGGCGAATTTGAAGGAGCAGCCGCCCGTCGTCATTCGCACGCACGCGATGGACGCTGAGGCCATCATGCCCGCGTGTTATCAGGTCTATTCCAATCTTTTCACGGAGACAAAATACAATGGCGAATCGTTGACGACGTGGGAACCGCGCGGCAAAGATCAGGCCACGCATCTGGCAATGGCGAAGCTCGGCGCGCATCTCGTCAACATCCACATTCTCTCCAACCTCGAACCGTTCCGCTACGGCGACACGGAGTTCATTAAAAAGTGTGTGCAGGCTTCGCGCGACCGGCTGGGTGCGACCGGCGTGCATTTGTATCCGCTGTCGTATTGGAACTGGCCTTACTCGCCGGACATTGCCGATCCGCCACTGTTACAATGGCAGCGCGACTGGATTTGGTTTGAGGCGTGGGCGCGCTACGCGTGGAATCCTGACGTGAACACGAATGAAGACCGCGCCTACTGGATTTCACGGCTCGCCGATTTTTACGGCAATACCAATGCGGCGGAGAAAATTCTTGATGCCTACAAATATTCTGGCGAAGTCGCGCCGCGCTTGATCCGGCGCTTCGGCATCACGGAAGGCAACCGACAAACGCTTTCGCTCGGAATGACGCTGGATCAATTGGTGAATCCGAATAAATACGGCGCGATTGAGGATTTGTGGCTGTCGCAGGCACCGCCGGGTGAACGGCTCGATGAATTTGTGAAGCGGGAATGGAATCACGAACCGCACGTTGGCGAAACGCCGGAGTCGATCATCGCGGAGGTTTTGACCGAATCTTCCAACGCTGTCGCTGCGGCAAATTTCGCCGAGCCGTCGGTGACAAAAAATCGCGGCGAGTTTAACCGGCTGCGCAACGACACGCTTTGCATCCAGGCGATGGCCGAAAATTATTCGGCCAAGGTGAAGGCGGCGGAACTGATTTTGCGTTTCAATTACAGCCACGACATCGGTGACTTGCAGCGGGCGGAGACATTATTGGAACAGTCGCTTGCGGATTATCAGCAACTCGTGGCGTTGACCGAGAAGACTTATCACTACGCCAACTCCATGCAAACCTCGCAGCGGAAAATTCCGGTCAGCGGAGGTTTCAAAGGCCACGGCACCAATTTTCTCTGGTCGCAGCTCGTGCCGCTTTACCAAAAGGAGCTCGCGGATTTTCAGGCGAAGGTCGCGCAATTGAAGCAAGCCACCAATGCCATTGTTGCGGTTGACGAATCCAGCATCAAGCCGTGGCCGGCGGCGCCGTTCAAATTGATTTCGACGAACGCGGAAACTTACAAAATCGAAGTCGGCGCAAAGGTTTTCACCGACCGGAATTTTGCGATCCAAAATCTCGCACCGCAATTAAACGGGCTGACCGGCATCCGGTTCTCGCACGAAGCGGCCAAGCAAGGTTTGACGCCCATTGAATTTGAAGTCGCCGAGCCGGGGCAAGTGCTGGTCGGCTATTTTGACAGCCATCAAAAGGCTTGGCTGCAAGTGCCGAAGCTGGAATTCGCGGCGCAGGCGGACGAGCGCGGCGGCGTGGATGCGGTGATTGAAAACGCCGCGACGATTTCAAGTTGTCCGAATGTAAATCTGCACGCATTCCGATTTGATGCTGGCAAACAAAAACTGGAACTTATCGGCAAAGGCAGCTTTGTGATTCTCGGCATCGTGCCGCAGTCGGTGAAATTACTAAAATGAACCTTCAACCGCCAACATTCAACGTCCAACGCCCCCGGCGCGGCGAATTGGGGTTTCATTGGATGTTCCGTATTGAATGTTGGCGGTTGAAGGTTTTCCTGATTGGTTTTCTGTTCAATCTGCCCGTTGCCGCCGCGCCCGGCGTGGTGGACACGACTGGCAGTCCATTCGCAAAAGTGCAGACGGTCGGCTTGGATGAAGTCCGGTGGACACGCGGTTTTTGGGCGGACCGCTTCGAATTGTGCCGCACGCAGATGGTGCCGGGCATGGCGCGGCTCATGGAGGGCACGAATTACAGCCAGTTTTATTACAATTTTGAAATCCTCGCCGGACATGTGGAAGGCAAGCCGCACGGCGCCTCGTTCAACGACGGCGATTTCTACAAATTTCTGGAAGGTGCGACAGCCACTTTGGCAGTGACCAATGATGCGCGCCTCAATGAAAAATTGGATGAGGTCATCGGCGTCATCGGGCAGGGACAGCAGACGAATGGCTATCTTGATACCTGGGTGCAGTTGCATCAGCGCGAGACGAATTCCAACATCGTGCCGTTCCGCGACCGGAGCCGGTGGGAAGTTTACAATCTGGGCCAGTTGCTGACGGCGGCGACTGTGCATTATCGCGTGACGGGCAAAACGAATTTCCTCCAAATCGCGCGCAAGGCGGCGGACTGCCTGGATGAAGTTTTCAAAATACCGACGGCAGAACTGGCGCTGCAAAATGTCTGCCCGTCGCATTACATGGGCATCGTCGAACTGTATCGCGCCACGGGCGAGCCGCGTTATCTCGCGCTGGCGAAAAGAATTTTTGCGATGCGCGACCTGGTGAAGGACGGCGGCAGCGACAATCAGGATCGTATTCCTTTTGCCAAACAAGACGAGGCAGAAGGGCACGCGGTGCGCGCCAATTATCTTTATGCCGGCGCGGCGGATTTGTTTCTGGAAACCGGCGACACGAATTTGTGGCGGCCGCTTGCCGAAATTTGGACGAATGTCGTCTCAAAAAAAATGTATATCACCGGCGGCTGTGGCGCGCTCTATGACGGCGCGTCGCCGGATGGCGCGAGCTATCAGTCGGGCATCACCAAAGTTCATCAATCCTATGGCCGGAATTTTCAACTGCCGAATACCACGGCGCACAACGAAACCTGCGCGAACATTGGCAATGCGCTGTGGAACTGGCGGATGTTTCTGGCGACGGACGACGCGAAGTTCATGGACGTGGTGGAGCTGGAACTTTACAACAGCGTGCTGTCCGGCGTCGCGCTCGACGGCACCAATTTTTTCTACACGAATCCGCTGCGTGTGACCGATCCGATGCCGCTGGACCTGCGCTGGTCGCGGACGCGCATGCCGTTTGTGAGTTCGTTTTGCTGTCCGCCGAATCTGGTCCGCACCATCGCCGAATCGGCCGATTATGCCTACGGAAAATCTGCCGGGACGATTTGGGTGAATCTTTACGGCGGCAGTTCGCTGGCCACGGAATTGTCCGGCGAAAAAATAAAATTGTCGCAAGAAACAGATTATCCATGGCACGGCCGCGTGCGGATAAAAATCGAGGCCTGCGGGAAAAAGGAATTTGCGCTGAAGCTGCGGATTCCAGCCTGGGTGAACGGGGCCAGTGTGCGGTTGAACAACCAGCCGAAACTGGCCGGGGCGGAGACCGGCGCTCCGAAATATTTTGAAATCCGGCGCTTGTGGTCGCCGGGCGATTTTGTGGATTTGGATTTGCCGATGCCCGCGCGTTTGATGGAAGCCAATCCCCTTATCGAGGAAGATTTGAACCAAGTCGCCGTTCAGCGCGGGCCGGTGGTGTATTGTCTCGAATCGCCAGACCTGCCGGCCGGCGTAAAAATTTCCGACGTGCGGATTCCGCCGGACCTCAAGCTGACGCCGCGGTTTGACCGGCGCTTGCTTGACGGGATCGTGGTGCTGGAAGGCAAGGCTGTCTCGCGACCGGAGGAAAAATGGACCGGGAAATTATACCGTGATTTTCAACCTGCCGAATTCAAGCCGGTCAGCGTGAAGTTCATTCCGTATTCGGTCTGGCAAAATCGCGGGCCGTCGGAGATGTCGGTCTGGCTGCCGCTGGCTAGTCAATAATTCGCGCGTCGCATTATTCTCAAGCTATTTGGCATTTTTCACGTCACCCAAAATGAGCGAAAAATGGTAAGCTGTTGAGATTCATGAAACCCTCATTTGCCAGTTTCATTTGGTCATTGCTGGTGTGGTTGGCCGCACCAGTTTCCCATGCCCAATTGCTCAGCGTGGACATCAACGGGGCCGCCGGGACGCAAAACACCGCACCGGGTTTTTCAGCCTGGAATATGGCGCCGCAAGTGGGAGCCAACATTTCTTCGGCTACCCAGTATTTCACGAATTACACCTATACTTTTGATCCGAATACCGGTCTGCCCACGGCCACCAACATCAGCCTGATTGTTCCTTGCACGGTGACGATGACCTATCCCCCAGCAGCCAGTTCGATAATTTATCTCAACGCCAAGAATGCAAATAAAACCGGCTATTCCAGCAGTTCGGATCCGAATGCCGGCTGGCGCTTGTCCATTGATGGGGCCATGGCCTATTTAAAAAACGACGCGCTCACGCAAGACCAGCCTTACACGAATGGCGGGGCGATCAGCCTGACCATTTCGAATTTGTCCGCCGGGGTCCACAGCCTCACAACTTACCACAACGATCCGTGGGGACCGGCGGGCGCGACCTGGCACACGGGAGTGACCAACATCAGCCGGTGCATCGTCAGCGCCAACGGCGTGCCGGTGTTCACCAATACCCCGACCATTGTTTCCACCAATGATGGCAAGTGTGGATTTGCCTTTTTTTATGTAACCAACAGCTACGACGGCCAGCCGGTCGTATTGAATTTTGACCCCGACCACAGCAGTCAATTGGATTTCACCATCCTGAACGGATTTGAAATAGACCGGCCGAGCGCCCCGGGCACGACCGCTACCACCATCTTTCCGGCGCAGGGCGATGAACATGTGTTTGCGAATAACGACGTGCCGTTGCCGGGCACCGCCAATGCCGGCTATCTGACGTTGCAATGGATGCCGGCCGGGTTCGCCATTTCCAATTACCTTTACTTTGGCACCAATAGCAGCGCGGTGTTGAATGCCACGCCGGCCTCACCTGAATTTAAGCAAGCCTCCGCCGCCGTCATTGCGACCACGAACTCATTCAACGTGACAAACCTCAACAGCGCCCTGACTTACTACTGGCGCGTGGACCAGCTCGACACGGCGAACGGCGCGACGAATCTGGTGACCGGGTATGTGTGGAGATTTCGCACACGGCATCTCGCGTTTCCAACGGCGGAAGGCTATGGTCGTTGGTCGCGCGGTGGCCGCGGCGGTGTGGTTATGGAAGTGACCAATTTGAACGACAGCGGGCCGGGCAGTTATCGCGCGGCGATTGCCGCCAGCGGGCCGCGCACGGTGGTGTTCAAAGTTTCGGGTCTGATTCAGTTGCAATCGCAATGCATCATCGGCAACGGCTATCTGACCATCGCCGGCCAGACGGCGCCGGGCGACGGCATCTGCCTCGCGAATTATCGCGCGGGGATGAGCGGTCCGAACGACGTCATCATGCGCTTCATGCACTTCCGGGTTGGCGACGGTGCACAACAGTCGATGGATGCGATGAGTCCAGGCAGCGCGACGCAGACGATCATTGACCATTGCACTTCGAGCTGGTCACTGGACGTGGCGTGCAATTCATTGCAAAGCGGCAGTGTCGGCAGTTCGGCGGCGATGACTAGTTACCAGCATAACATCATTTCAGAGCCGTTGCGGTATTCCTATCATTACAATGATGCTGAACGTGCGGCGACGGGCTGCACGAATTGCTACCAGCCGCACGCCTTTGCGGCTTCCATCAGCGGTGAGATCGGCAGTTACCATCACAACCTCATCGCGCACTCGACGGACCGCAACTGGTCGCTGGCTGGCGGTCTTGACCAAAGTGTGCATTACGCCGGTTCGCTTGATCTCCGCAACAACGTGGTTTACAACTGGACGGCGCGTTCGACCGATGGCGGCGTGGATCGGCTCAATTATGTGAACAATTATTACAAGCCTTATACAGGCAATAGTTACGTGACCTGGCTGTTGAAACTCGACAGTATCAACACCAATTGGGGCACGGAATATGTTTACATGTCGGGCAATGTCATGCAGGGCCAAAACTATTATGCCAACAACTGGTCGGCCAGTGCGTTTTACAATGGTCTGCCATTGACCGGATTGGTCACCAATAGCGCGGAAATTTTTCCGTCCTACGTCACGACCCAGACGGCCACCAATGCCTACAAAGTGGTGTTATCCGACGTGGGTTGCAATCTGCCCGCGCAGGATTTGATTGATAGGCGCGTCATTGGCGAAGTGCTCGACGGCACGGTTCACTACGAAGGCACGAACGGTCCGACCTACACTATTAACGGCGTATTGCAGGATGCGCGCGGGGCGGATACTCCCGGCATGATTGATTCGCAGACGGACGTGCATGATTATACCAACGACGTCACCAAAGCTAATTATTCCGCGAATTTCCCGTGGCCGCCTTACAAGACGTATAATGTCCCGCTGGACACCGACCACGATGGTCTGCCGGACTGGTGGGAACACTTGAGAGGCTTGAACATTAATTCAGCGGCCGGTGATTATTCAGATGCCAATACCGACTTGTTGGGCGACGGCTACATGGAATTGGACCGTTACCTGAACTGGCTGGCCTTGCCGCACTATGATTGCACGAACGGCACGACGCTAAATGTGGACCTGACGCAATACTCACGCGGGTTCACGAATTTAAGCCCGGCGTATGTGGTGTTTGGCGCCACCAACGGCACGGTCAGCTTAAGCAGTCAAACTGCACAGTTTACTCCAACCGTTACGACAAATGCGCTGGGCGGCTTCCTGTTCAAGGTGACTGACAACATCGGATTTTCCTACACCAACACTGTCAATGTTCATATCCTCACGACAAATGCGATGGTAAATACGGCTCCGGTCTTGTCTCCCATATCCAACTACACCATTAATGCCGGGGTGAACTTAAGTATTACCAACCTTGCCGCGGATTCCGACACGCCGGCGCAGACCTTGACCTACAGTCTGCCGACCGGCCCGACGAACGCAACGCTGGGCGCGAGCAGTGGCATCTTTACCTGGCGACCACTCGTCACCCAGGCCCGCAGCACGAATCCAGTGATGGTGGTGGTGAGAGACAACGGCTCGCCCAGCCTGAGTGCAACCCAAAGTTTTAATGTCACGGTTAATCCGCTGACAGCACCGACTGTCGCAGTGCCAATATTCACCGGCGGACAGGTGGGTTTCTCCATCAGCGGTCAGGTTGGACCAGACTACGCAGTGCAGGCTTCGAGTAATCTGCTGGACTGGAGCACGCTGTTCATTACTAATTCACCGGCGATGCCATTCAGCTGGGCCGACACCAATGCGGGGGCCAGTCCGCTGCTGTTTTACCGAATCAAATCCGGCCCGCCGCTGCCGTGAACGAGAAATTCCAAATGGATTTGTTCAAGTCGCGAATCTACTTTCAATAAATTATGACCCGAACCAATCTTATTTCCGGACTCGTGTTCATCTGTCTGTGCGTCGGCGGCTGCGTCTCAAACAAGTCGACGGGATTAGACGGATCCGCCTATCTGTTCACGTCCTTCCGCGATGCCGACCAGAAATCCCTCCGGTTTCTTTACAGCTACGACGGTTATCATTGGACAAATGTGCCGGGGACATTTCTTGCAGCTAACATTGGCGCGAGCAAACAATTTCGTGATCCCAGCCTCGTGCGCGGACCAGACGGAACTTTCCATCTGGTCTGGACAGCGGGCTGGCATGGGGAACAGGGTTTTGGCTGCGCGAGTTCGCCCGATCTGATTCACTGGTCGCCCCAACAGTTCGTTCCGGTGATGACCAACGAGCCGACGACGGTGAATGTCTGGGCACCCGAAATTTTTTACGAGGACGGACAATTCATCATCGTTTGGGCCTCGACAATTCCCGGACGTTTCCCGGATAAGCTGGAAAAGCACGACAATAATCACCGGCTGTATTTTACCACCACGCGTGATTTTAAAAGTTTCACGCCGGCCAAATTATTTTTGGATCCGGGCTTCAGTGTGATTGACCCGTTTGTTTTGAAGGACGGCGGACGCTATGTTTTGGTCTGCAAAGACAATTCACGGACAAATTTAAATCTGCGCGTCGCGTTCGGAACTACTCCGCTTGGCCCGTGGAAAAATGTGGCCGAACCGTTCACGCAAAAATTCACCGAAGGGCCGGCGGCCTTGAAAGTCGGCGACGACTGGCTGGTTTACTTTGACGCTTACCGGCAGAAAATTTATGGCGCGATGAAGACACGCGATTTCAAAACTTTTACCGACGTGACGTCCGAGGTTTCTTTTCCCGCAGGTCACAAACATGGCACGCCTATAAAGGTGCCTCGCGAAATTCTGGACGGACTATTAACTGCGGATAAAAAATGAAAAAAACACTAATTCTGCTGGCTGCCATGTTGCTGGCAATTTCCACCTTTGCAGCGGAAACCAATTCGCCCGCCGCTGATGCCGAGGCGAAATACACCGCTGCCATCAATGGCCGCACGGCGGACATCCTGAAAATTCTCGCGCTTACCGATGCGGACAAGGCCGCCAAAGTCCGTGACACCATCATCGCGCAGTATCGCTCGTTGAAGGCGTGGCATGAAGAGAACGACGCCAAACTCAAAACAGCGAAAGCGGACACGAATGCGGTCGCGCAAATCCGTGGCTCGCTAAAAACGCTGCACGCAAGTTTCTTGGCCAGGCTGGCGGAAAATTTGTCGCCGGAACAAATTGAGCAGGTCAAAGACAAGATGACCTATGGCAAAGTGCAGTTCACCTTCGCCGGCTATGCGTCGCAGTATCCGGGTTTGTCGGCGGCAAACCGGCAGAAAATCCTGGAACTGCTCAAGCAGGCGCGTGAGGAGGCGATGGACGGCGGCAGCGCGGCGGAAAAGACGGCAGTGTTCACAAAGTGCAAAGGCAAGATCAACAATTTTCTATCCAAGCAGGGCATTCATCCGGAAAAAGCAAAGGCCACCGCGCCCGCAACGAATTCCGTGCCATTGCCATGATGGCCGTGCGGACATCCTCGTTGGGAAATTGGCGGTGGAAAATTTGTGCGCTGCTTTTCTTTGCGACCACCATCAATTACATGGACCGGCAGGTTCTCGGACTGCTGGCACCGACCTTGCAGCGCGACATCGGCTGGAATGAAATCCAATACGCGCACATTATAATCGCGTTTCAAGCGGCCTACGCCATCGGGTTGGTCATGTTTGGGCGTTGGGTGGATTGGATCGGCACGCGGAACGGCTATTCCGTCGCCGTAATTTTTTGGAGTGTGGCGGCTGCGGCGCACGCGCTGGTGCGCTCGGTCTTCGGTTTCGGTGTCGCTCGTTTTGCGCTGGGCCTTGGCGAGGCGGGAAATTTTCCGTCGGCGGTCAAGGCGGTTGCCGAGTGGTTTCCGCCGCGGGAGCGCGCGCTGGCGAACGGTATTTTCAATTCCGGCTGCAACGTCGGCGCGGTGATCGCGCCGCTGCTGGTGCCCTGGATGGCGATCCGGTGGGGCTGGCCGGCACCATTCATTGCGCTCGGCGCCTTGGGATTTGTGTGGCTGGTTTTCTGGCGGATTTTTTATGAGTCGCCGGAAAAATCTCCGCGCGTTTCGCCGGAAGAACTGGCTTACATTCGCGGCAATGCTCCGGAAACGGCCTCGCAAAAAATTCCATGGGGCAAATTGCTGGCATATCGCCAGACATGGGCGTTCATCGTCGGCTACGGATTTACCGCGCCGGTTTGGTGGTTCTATCTTTACTGGCTGACAAAATTTTTGAACAAGCAATACGGCCTCGACCTGACGAATCTCGGCCTGCCGCTGGTGGTGATTTATTCGATGACGTGCTTTGGCAGCATCGGCGGCGGCTGGCTGTCATCGGCGTTGATGCGCCGCGGCTGGTCGCTCAACGCGAGTCGGAAAACGGCGATGCTGGTCTGCGCCGTGTGCGTGGTGCCGGTCGTGTTCGCGCCGCACGCCGCGAATTTGTGGCTGGCGACATTTCTAATCGGACTGGCCGCCAGTGCGCATCAAGGCTGGGCCGCGAATTTGTTCGCGCTCGCTTCCGATCTTTTTCCGAAAAACGCCGTGGCGTCCGTCGTGGGTTTGGGCGGCATGGCCGGCGCGCTGACGGCGATGGCATTTTCAGAATCCACCGGATTCATTTTGGAAACGACCGGCAGCTATTGGACGCTATTTGCGATTGCTTCGTCGGTCTATTTGATCGCCTTGGCGATCATCCATTGGCTGTCGCCGGGATTGCAGCCGGTAAAGCAATTGAGCTGAATTACGAATTGTTTAACCGGCTTAAACATTTAAAATTGACTTATGCCTGAATGGAAATCTGATACCGAACTGTTCGCGCTCGTGCGCCGCGAACTTTACACGCCCGTCGTCGGCGACATCCTGGACGACCTCGGCTTCACGCATCAATTCCTGCCGCAGCCCATCCAACCGCTGCGGGAGGAAATGACCCTGGCCGGGCGCGCGATGCCGGTGGTGATGATTGATGTTTTCGGCAAACAGAAAAAACCGTTCGGCTTGCTCACCGAAGCGCTCGATCAACTTCAGCCCGGCGAAATTTATCTCGCGAGCGGTGGCGACATGCGCTGCGCTTATTGGGGCGAGATTCTCACGGCCACGGCGAAAAAACGCGGCGCGGTCGGCGCGGTTATCAACGGTTTTCATCGCGACACGCCGAAGGTTCTCGAACAAAACTGGCCAGTGTTTTCGCGCGGACGTTTTGCGCAAGATTCCGGCGTGCGCACGCAGGTCGTGGACTTCCGCTGCCAGATTGAGATCGGCCAGGTCACGGTGCAACCGGGCGATTTAGTCTTTGGCGATTTGGACGGCGTGGTCATCGTGCCGAAGAAAGTCGAAGCCGAAGTTGTTGAACGTGCTTTGGCCAAGGCGCGCGGCGAAAAATTGGTTCGGAAAGAAATCGAAGCCGGCATGAGCAGCACGGCCGCATTCAAGAAATACGGAATTCTCTGAGGTCCATGCCGAAGATTAAAACCATTTCGTTCTTCAAGGCGGTTTCCAAACTGTCGCAGCCCATCGCGGACAGCACGCACCAGATTCCGGAGATTGCCTTCCTCGTCACGCGCATCGAACTCGATAGCGGTGTGACGGGCGATGGCCATTTGCTGGCGTTTCATTATTCGCCCGAAGCGATTCTTGGCGCGCTCAAGGACATCGCGCCGATGGCGCTGGGTCGCGAGGTCAGCGCCACCGGCGAACTGCTCGCGCATCACGAAAAGGAGAGCGAATATTTTGGCAACGTCGGCCTGCATCGCTGGGCCGCTGGCTCGGTGAACATCGCCATGTGGGATGCCTTGGCTAAAACCCTTGGTGTGCCGGTCTGGAAAATGTTTGGAACCTATCACCACCGCGTGCCGCTCTACGGCAGCGGTGGCTGGCTATCATATTCAAATGCTGAGTTACTCGACGAGGTCACGCGCTACGTCAAACGCGGTTTTCGCTCGGTGAAAGTCAAAGTCGGCTCGCCGGAAATTCAGCGCGACGTCGAACGCCTCACCAAAGTCCGCGAAGCCGTCGGCCCGCATGTCCGCGTGATGATGGACGCGAATCAGGGCATGATTCTGCCCGCCGCGCTCGAACTGGCCCGCGCCGCGCAGCCGCTACAAATCACCTGGTTTGAAGAACCGCTGAACCGCACCGACTACGACGGTTACGCGCAACTCCGCCGGCAAGCCGGCATGTCCATCGCCACCGGCGAACGCGAGTTTGACACCGTCACGCTGCGTGAACTGACACGCCGCGACGCGATTGATTTGTGGCAGCCGGATTTGCTGCGGCTTGGCAGTGTCGAGGCGTGGCGCGCTTCGGCGGCGATGGCGCAGGCGAACCACATTCCTGTCTTGCCGCACTACTACAAGGAATACGATGTGCCGCTTCTGATGACCGTGCCAAATGCCTATGGCGCGGAATCGTTCGATTGGGTGGACGACCTCATCACCCATCCGATTCGCATGGAAGATGGCTTCGCGTATCCAAACGACGGCGCAGGCTGGGGTTTTAGTTTCAAGGACGATGGCTTGAAGGAACTCGCGACGTTCAAAAAATAATTTACGCATGAAAATTACCACGTTCGAAACCTGGCGTTGTCAGCGGCAAGAATCTTTGTTCGATTCCTCACGCACCGGTCGCAGCCCGATGAATTGGGACGTGGTCGTGCTGCGATTGACCACGGACACCGGACTCACCGGTCACGCCACCGCGCTCGCGGCGCGTTCCAGTCTGGTCACACAGGCTTACCTGCACGAGACCATCGCGCCGGTCGTCATGGGGCGTTCGCCGACGGAACGCGAAGCCATCTGGCACGAACTGTGGACAATTGACCGGCATTTAACTTTCTTTCCTGTTTACTTGCCCGGTCCGGTGGACGTCGCGCTGTGGGACATCGCCGCGCAAGCCGCCGGTTTGCCGCTGTATCAATTCATCGGCGCGTGCCGCACGAGCCTGCCGACGTATGCCAGCAGTCTCTTTCTGACGAAGACCGAAGATTATGTGAAGCAACTGCGCGGCTACAAAAAGCGCGGATTTACTGCCTACAAAGCGCATCCGCCCGGCCCCTGGCGCAAGGACATGGAAATTCACCGAGCGCTGCGCAAAGCTGCCGGACCTGACTATGTGTTGATGACTGATCCGGTCGCGGACTATTCGCTCGAAGAAGCTATCCGCGTCGGGCGTGATTTGGAAAAATTAAATTACCATTGGTTTGAAGAACCGTTCCGTGATTTCGAGCTCGCGAAATACGCCAAGCTTTGTGCCGCGCTGGACATTCCCATCGCCGGCACGGAAACCTCGCGCGGCGGGCCATGGGGCGTGGCGCAAGCCATTGCGTTCAACGCCGTGGACATTGTGCGCGCTGACGTCTCGTGGAAGGCGGGCGTCACCGGCACGCTGAAGATCGCGCATCTCGCCGAGGCGCATGGGATGCGCTGCGAAATCCACTGCACGACGATGGGCTTCATGGACATGGCGAATTTGCACGTCAGTTGCGCCATCAAGAATTGCGAATACTTCGAGTTACTCATCCCAGAAGAACCGTTCCGTTTTCCGATGAAGGAAAAATATCCGATTGATAAAAATGGCATCGCGCATGTCCCGAAAAAGCCGGGCATTGGCGTGGAACTGGATTGGAACGCAATTGACAATACGTGCGTCGAACACAAAATCACGAAAGTAAAATGAAGCCGCGCGCATTTCAAATCCAGCCGCAAGACAACGTCGCCACACTGATTGACGATTCGCCGGACGGCACGATTGAACTCATCGGCGCGAACCGTGGAGTAATAATCGCGACGGAAAAAATCGCGCGTGGCCACAAAGTTGCGCTAGGCGACATTGCGGCGAATGAAGCGGTGGTGAAATTCGGTGTCCGCATCGGGTACGCGACGAAGCCCATCACTCGCGGCGCGTGGGTTCACTTGCACAATCTCGCCAGCGATTTGGACGACCGTTCCGGCACGCTCGACCTTCATTCCGGTGCCCCGACTGACACCGCTTCGGCTTATGTCTGACGCGCTTTTCTCAAATTCGTGGTCAGGATTTTTGCGGCCCGACGGTCGCAAAGGAATCCGCAATCTTGTGCTCGTCATTTACACCGTCGAGTGTGCGCAGCACGTTTCCTACGCCATCGCCAATGGCGAGGAAGACACGCACGTCATCGGTTTTCCCGGCTGCTACGACAACGCCTACGCCATCCGGCTGATGCTCGCGCTCGCGCGGCACCCGAATGTCGGCGCAGTATTGTCGGTCGGTCTCGGCTGCGAATACACTCAGCCGGGAAAAATCGCTGATGCGGTGCGCGCTTCGGGCCGGCCCGCCGAATGGTTTTTCATCCAGCAAGCCGGCGGCACGCGCACTTCCGTTGCCAAGGGAAAAGAAATTGTCGCCCGGCTTCGCGAACAAGTTCGCAACGAAACGCCGCGCGTGCCGATGAAGCTGGCCGACCTGACCGTCGGCTGCGAGTGCGGCGGATCGGATGGAACTTCCGGTCTGGCTGGCAATCCGGCAGTCGGCGCGTTTTTTGATTTGCTGGTGGACGCGGGCGGTCGCGCAATTTTTGAGGAGACCGTGGAGATGATTGGTTTGCGCGAACACATGCTGGCGCGTGCGGCAAGCCTAGACGCGAAACAACAGCTCGCCGCCGCCTACGACAAGGCGGAGCGCTACTGCCGTTCCGTCCGGCAATGGTCCGTGTCGCCGGGAAACTTTGCAGGCGGCTTAACGACCATCGAGGAAAAAAGTCTGGGAGCATTTGCAAAATCTGGCACGCGCCCGATTCAAGGGGTGATTCGAGTGGCCGAGCAGCCGCGCGGGCCGGGCCTGTGGATTCTCGACAGCGTGCCGGACGAACATTTCATGCAGTTTGGTTACACGAACCCGAACGACACCGAAGGACTGATGGATTTGATCAGCGCTGGTTCGCAAATCGTGTTGTTCGTCACCGGCCGCGGCAGCGTCATCGGCAGCCCGGTCGCTCCGTTGATCAAAATCACCGGCAACAGCGCGACGTTCCGCGCGATGGAGGAAGACATGGATTTTGACGCGGGCCGCGTGCTTAACGGTAAATTAACCTTGCCGCAGGCCGGCCGCGAACTGGCGGACTTGATTCTCCGAGTTGCGGGTGGTGAACCGAGCAAGCCCGAAGCGCTCGGCCATCGCGAATATTTTATTATGTATAAACATCAGGAAACGCCTTCGCTTGCCGCCGGCTGCCGAGCATGAACAAACCAAAAGTAAATTCCGCCTTCGATCTCACCGGCCAGACCGCGCTCATCACCGGCGGCGGAACTGGCCTCGGCCTTGGCATGGCGCGCTGCCTCGTTGCGTCGGGCGCAAAAGTAGTTTTGGTCGGCCGGCGAAAGGACGAACTGAAAAACGCCTGCGCGGCGTTGGGCAAAGGTGCGTTTGCTCTGGGTGGCGACGTGACCAAACTTGAAACCGCACCCGCGTTGGTGGACCAGGCCGAGAAGCTTGCCGGGCCGATTTCAATTTTAATCAACAACGCCGGCGTGCATCTCAAAAAGCCGACGACCGAAACCACCGACGTTGAATTTGCCGCCGTCATTCAGACGCACGTCTTTGGCGCGTTTGCGCTCACACGCGAAGCTGGTCGGCGAATGATCGAACGTAAATCGGGCAGCATTCTTTTTACGGCTTCGATGGCATCCTTGATGGGCATTCCGCTGGTGGTCGCATATTCGGCGGCGAAGTCCGCTTACGTCGGCATGGTGCGCTCGCTGGCGACGGAATGGGGACAGCACGGTGTGCGCGTCAACGCCATCGCGCCGGGCTGGATCGCGTCGGCCATGCTGGACAAAGCATTGAGCGGCGACGCGGCCCGGAAAGCGAAAATCCTTAGCCGCACACCGCTGAATAAATTTGGCGAACCGGACGACATTGGTTGGGCGGCGGTTTATCTGTGCAGCCCAGCGGCAAAATTCGTCACCGGCGTGGTGTTGCCGGTGGACGGCGGCGCGGCGATTGGTTTTTGACCATGAAGAAATCCGGTGGCAAACCGATTCTGCGTCACATCGCCAATCTGTGGACGCTCCTGGAGCATCCGTGGTCGCTCGACGAAAAATTGCGCGCGTTCAAGGACGCCGGATTTGACGGTGTTTGCTGGGGCGGTAGCCCGGAGTTGCTGGCCAGTTGCGAGAAACATGGGTTGATTTTTATCGGCGGCATGGCCTCGGGCAACGCGGCGGATTTTCCGCGGTTGTTGCAGGAGCAAAAAGATTGCGGTGCCGTCCACGTCAATGTTCAGCTGGCTGCCGACAACGTGCTGACGCCCGCCGCGCTTGAGCTGGCGCTGGCCTTGAATGGTGAGGGCAAACGGATTGGGGTCATTCCCGGCATTGAGACGCATCGCGGCACCTGCACCGAGACGCCGGAGAAGCATTATGCACTCTGCGATGCGTATCAAAAAGCAACCGGCGAATTGCTGACGCTCTCGGTGGACTTCTCACATTTTGCCGTGGTCAAACATCTCGTGCCGGAAAATTTCGCCAACCGACTGCTCGTCCGGCCTGACTTGATCCAGCACGCGCAGCAATTTCACTTCCGTCCGTTCAATGGCCATCACGTCCAAATTCCGATCACCGACGGGCGCGGCCATCTCACCCGGGAATTTCACGAGTGGCTGCCGTTTGCAGAAGCCTTGCTGCAATGCTGGCTTGATGGCAATCGCCATACCGAACGCGAAATTTTTATCTGTCCCGAACTGGGTCCGGTCATGGGCGGCTATTGTCTCTCGACGTTTCCCGATAGCTGGGAGGACAAAAAAATCCTGCGCGGCGAAATTGAAAAGTTGTGGAAGAAGCTGGTGGCCTAACCGCGCTGGTAGAATTGAACCACGAAACACACAAATTTTTTGCGGATTGCCGGTCTTTACTTCGTGCATTTCGTGGTTGATTAAGCTTCAGAACTTTTCATTCGATAGCTTCGCGGCGAGTTGCCCGTGACCCGCTTGAACACGCGATGGAACTGCGGGTAGCTGCCGAAACCGGCGGCGAGCGCGGCGTCCAGCATCGTCATCCGCTGGCCGGTGCGATAGAGCGCGAGAAACTTTTCCACGCGCTGGCGGTTGCGGAAATCGACCATCGCAATGCCCGTCTGCTGCTTGAACAAGCGGCTCAGGCGCGGCGCGCTCAAGCCGGAACGTGTGGCGAGTTCGTCCAATCCTAACGGGCTGCTTTCGTTGCGGATGAGCCGCGCGGCTTTTTCGACCGCCGGATGGACATCGTCAACCGGGACATCGGCGGCATGTTCAAAATGATGCCACGCGGCCAGCAGCGCGTAGCCGAGTCCGGCGTTGAAAAAGCCGGGCTGTTCGCGCGCGGCGGCGACGGCGGTGAGCAATGATTCAAGTTGGGCGAGCGCAGGTTGAGAAAGCCGGCGGCAATATTCTCCCGGAGGATTTGCCGCCCACAATACGGTTGCGCCGGCGTCCGTGGCGGTCCGCCGCACCGTCGCCGGTTTGGCGACGCCGATCCACATTTCAAAATCGGCCGACTGTTCGATGAGGACGTGTTCCTGAGCGGGAAAGAGCCAGAGCAGATCGCCGCGCCGGATTCGATATTTGCGGTTGGCGAGCAGGTAAAGGCCGCGTCCTTGGGTGACGAGGTTGAACTCCAGTTCCGCGTGATGATGCATCGCGTTGGCGCGCTCGTGGTGCTGGTAATGCCAGAGATTACCGTCCAAGGCGGCGGGTAGTTTGAGGTGCTGGCGCATGGCGACAAAAAATGATAACAAGTCGACGGCATAATGAGAAGATGGATTGGACTTTTTTTGCGAAGCTTTCTCCATGATCACCATTACGCAAGCTCAACGCAACCTTTACAAAAATGAGGGCTATATGATTTTGCCCGCCGTTATTCCGCCCGCCATGCTCGAAATGTTGCGCGAGGAATGTTCCTACTACCTCGGCTACTACGATTCCATTATGGACGCCAAGGGCGTGCAGACCGAAGGCATCAGTCATCGCGGCAAACGCTATTTCATCAATAACCGCTACCGGTTGAGCAATCGTCTGTGGCAATTTATTTTCAGCGACCTCATGGCAATAGTCGCCGAAGCCACCGTTGGGCCGGACGCGCAGTTGTTTCACGAGCAATGGGTCGTGAAAGGCGCGGAGCAGGGCATGAAATTTTCGTGGCATCAGGACAGCGGCTACGTGAAATGGTATGACCCGGCAACCAATCATAAACCTTACGTCACCTGCTGGTGCACGCTCGACGCGGTGAACGAGGAGAATGGCACGGTTTATATCTTGCCGCACTCGCGCGCCGGCACGAAGGACAAGATTATTGATCATCACAAGGAAGAGGGCACGAACGACCTGATCGGCTACACTGGGCCTGATCCCGGCGATCCGCTCATCGTGCCGGCTGGCAGCATCGTGGCGTTTGACAGCTATATGTTTCACCGCAGCGGACCGAACAGGACGGACCGCATGCGCCGGATTTATCTCCCGCAATACAGCGGCGCGCCGATTCATCGGCCTGACGGTAAACCGTGGGCGATGGCCACGCCGTTTTTGCAGGGCGGGAAAAATATTTACGATCACGCGGGCGACACGGCCGAAAAATTCGGCCCGTTCCCTGCCGATAAAAAGTAAGTAAATATTTTTCGTTTGATCCACAGCGCGCCGATGAATACCAAAAAACTTGGACTGGGCGTGCTTGGCTTGGGCGAGGGCCGCAGCATCATTTCCGCCGGCGTGCAAAGTGAATTGTGG
Organism: uncultured Verrucomicrobia subdivision 3 bacterium; assembly: GCA_903884535.1. Classification (GTDB taxonomy): domain Bacteria; phylum Verrucomicrobiota; class Verrucomicrobiia; order Limisphaerales; family UBA11358; genus UBA11358. The sequence goes on along the minus strand of CAISEZ010000072.1, from coordinate 25,784 downwards.
GAGGTCGTGCAGTTGTGTGATATCAATGCCGCGCTGGGCGCCGAGCGCTGCCGCGAATTTGCGGTTTCACCGGATCGCTTCACGACTTCGCTCGACGAACTGCTAGCAAATCCAGCGGTGGATGCCGTCGGTATCTACACGCCCGATCATCTCCATGCCGAGCACATCATCAAATCGCTTCACGCCGGCAAGCATGTTATCTGCACCAAGCCATTTTTAAATGATTTGTCGCGGGCCAAAGATGTTCTCGTGGCGCAACAGAAAAGCGGTCGGCAGGTGTTTGTTGGCCAGAGCACGCGGTTTTTCGCGCCGTTCAACCGTCAGCGTGAACATTTTCAAACCGGCGTGTTTGGCGAACTGAACACGATCGAGGCCGCGTATCATGCCGATCATCGTTGGTTTCTGGAAAAGCCGTGGGCGAAACAGGCTGCATTCAAATGGCTTTATGGTGGCTTGAGTCATCCGGCGGATCTGGCGCGATGGTATCTGCCCGACATCGCCGAAGTCATGGGCTACTCGTCATTGAGTGAGAATGGCCGTGCCGGCGGGCTGAAAAACGACGACACGTTCCATTTCATTCTCAAATCCGTCTCCGGAAAAATCGCGCGTGTCAGCGGTTGCTATTCCTGTCCGACCGTTCCGGCGCAACGCGACAGCGGCATGACGTGTATTCTCCGCTGCGCGAACGGCGCGAGCCAGGCGGACTACCACGAGTTGCGTTATTCGTGGAAGCTGGGCAAGCAGTCCGTCATCGAGCGTTTCGAGGGCGAGGAGGATCATTATTTCCGCTTTGGCGGCCATTCGCATCATGCCGGCGAATATCAGAATTACATCGAATATTTTGCCCACTGCATTGGCACCGGCCAAACGCCGCGACCCGACGTGCGCGAAGGCATCGTCACCATCGCCTTGCTCGAAGCGATGGAGGAATCGTGCGCAAAAGGACTGCCGGTAAAACTTAAAGAAGTTCTCGCAAAGTATGGGCTCGATGAGTTATTCAATGCCGGTCATCCGTGAACAATAATCATCCCATGTTTGAGGTCGCTGGCATCCGCCTTGTCTGGCGTTTCAAGGAACAGATTCTCTGGGTCGAACCGTGGGGCAAAGATTCCATTCGCGTCCGTGCCACCACGCTCGCCGAAATGCCTTTGCGCGATTGGAGTCTGCTGCCGCCAAAGAAAGCTGCGGCGAAAATAAAAATCGCCGCCGACTTCGCCACGCTCACGAATGGCAAACTCTCCGCGACCGTGGATGGCAAATCCGGCCGCGTTCGCTTTTTCAAAACCGGCAGCGCCGAACCATTGTGCGAAGAAATTTTCGCGCGCACCAATTATCCGCCGTCGCGCACATTCAAATCCGTTGGCGGCGATTTGTCACGTTGCGAGGCGAGTTTTACGGCGTTTGACGATGAACGCATCTACGGACTTGGCCAGCGGCGGCATGGCTTGCTGGATCAAAAGGGTTGCATCTTTGAACTCACGCATCGCAACTCGCAGATTTCAATACCTTTTCTGGTGTCCAGCCGCGGCTACGGACTGCTCTGGCACAATCCCGGAATGGGTCGCGTTGAACTAGGTCGCACGCAGACGCGTTGGGTCGCCGACTCGTCGCGGCTGATTGATTACGTTGTTACCACCGGCGACGGCTATGCGGGCATCATGGAGCGTTACGCCGATTTGACCGGCCACGCGCCGGTGTTGCCGGAATTCGCCGCCGGTTTCTGGCAATGCAAGCTGCGCTACAAAATGCAGGACGAACTTCTCGCCGTCGCGCGCGAACACAAGCGGCGCGGCCTGCCGATGTCCGTCATCGTGATTGATTATTTCAACTGGACGAAGATGGGCGACTGGAAGTTTGATCCGACCTGCTGGCCGAATCCGAAGGCGATGGTTGAAGAATTGAAATCGCTCGGCATCAAAGTCATGGTCTCGGTCTGGCCGACGGTGAATCCCGACAGCGAAAACTTTGCCGAGCTTGAGCGCAAAAATCTTCTTGTCCGCACCGAGCGCGGCTTGAACAGCTTCATCAAGTTCACCGACTCGAACGCGAATCAGACTGTGATCTCCGGCCTGCTCGACACGACGCATCCCGACGCGCAGAAGTTTTTGTGGAGCAAGGTGCGCGAAAATTATTTCAAGCATGGCATCAAAGTTTTTTGGCTCGATGCCATTGAGCCGGAGATGGTGAACTACGATCACGACAATGTCCGTTACCACGCGGGCAACGGTCTTGAAGTCGGCTGCCTTTATCCTATGCAGCAGCAGCGGGCGTTTTACGAAGGCATGAAGTCGGCGGGCGAAAAAGAGATCATCACGCTTGGCCGCGCCGGCTTTGCCGGCAGCCAGCGTTTTGGCGCGGCGATTTGGTCGGGCGACATTCATTCGACTTGGGAAGATTTGCAGCAGCAAGTTCGTGCCGGCTTGAACATCGGCTTGAGCGGCATTCCGTGGTGGACGACCGACATCGGTGGATTTTTTGGCGGCGAAGTGGATACGCCGTATTTTCAGGAGCTCATCGTGCGCTGGTTTCAATACGGTGTATTCTGTCCGCTGTTCCGGTTGCACGGCTGGCGCAACAGCTCGCTGGCGCATCCCGAAACCAGCGACCCGACGCGTGGCGGGCCGAATGAAATCTGGAGTTTCGGTGACAGGGCTTACGGCATCATCCGTGAATTGCTTTTCCTCCGCGAACGGTTGCGTCCCTACATCATGGCACAAATGAAACTCGCCAGCACCAAAGGGACGCCGCCGATGCGCCCGCTGTTCTTCGATTTTCCTGACGACGAAACCGCGCAAAACGTGGACGACCAATTTTTGTTCGGCCCGGATTTGATCGTCGCTCCCATTTTGAATTCCGGCGTGACGAAGCGAAAAGTTTATTTGCCGGCCGGCGCGACATGGGCCGACGCATGGACGGGAAAGAAATTCAAAGGCGGACAAACCATCACCGCCGCCGCGCCGCTGGAAAAAATTCCGTTGTATTTGAAAAACGGACGAAAACTGCCGGTTTACGCGTAGCGGCGAGTCGGCAGACCGCCGCCATCTGAAAATGAAAACCAAAATTGCGGCGCTCTGCCGAGACGCCGCTACAAAGCGATGAATAAAACCTCCTACACCAAGCGCTTCAGCTACGCGGCGAGCGACACGGCGGGGCAGCTTGTGTTCTGTGTCATCTCGAATTATCTGCTCTATTTTTACACGGACGTCTATGGCCTGCCGGTGGCGATTGCTGGAAACATCATGCTGCTCGCCCGTTTTACGGATGCGATCGATGCGCCGATCTGGGGCGTCATCTTTGACAAAACGCACAGCAAATGGGGCAAAAGCCGTCCTTGGTTTCTGTGGTTGTGCCTGCCGTTCGCGGTGTTTGGAGTGCTGACGTTTTTGACGCCAAATCTGGGTCACACGGGCAAAGTCATTTATGCCGCGTTGACTTACATCGTGTGCAGCGTGCTCTACACGGGCATCAACACGCCGGTCACCTCCATTTTGTCGGCTTTGACTCCCGACCCACGCGAACGCGTTACGCTGACGTCTTTCCGGATGTTCGGCTCCAAGCTCGGCGTGCTGCTGGTGAACCTGACGGCGCTGAAGCTGGTGCAATATTTCGGCCAGGGCGATGACCGGAGAGGTTTCATGATCGTCATGCCCATCTACGCCACGGGAACGGTTTTATTATTTCTGTTCGCGTTCCGAAATCTGGAGGAAGTCGTCCACCAGAAAAAACAATCGTTGCCGATCGCGGACAGTCTGCGCGCCATCAAAGGCAACTGGCCGTGGATCATCATTTTTGTGAGCAGCCTCTTTTTTTGGATTGCCTTCATCGCCCGCGTCAGTGTCGCCCCGTATTTCTTTGAATACACGCTGCATCGAAAAGATTTGATTCCGACAGCCTTCGCGTTGGATTTCATTTCATTGGTCACGGCGTTTCTGATGCCGTTTTTCTGCCGTTGGACTTCCAAGCGCAACGTTTGGATTTTCGGGCTGCTCGGCATGGTGTTGGGCCAGTTGATTGTTTATCTCGGGATGCAAAATAATTTGTCGGTGGCGTGGATCATGGTCGGCTGGACTTTTGGTTTCCTCGCCAGTGGCATGGCGATGGCGATGCCGTTCTCGGTTTTGTCCGACAGCGTGGATTACGGCGAATGGAAGACCGGCATTCGCGCGGCGGGCTTTTTGACGGCGATCGGCGCGGCGTTCTGTCTGAAGGCCGGAGCCGGACTGGGCAGCGCTGTGCCCGCGTGGATTCTCGGTTGGTATCATTACGCACCGCCCGTCAATCAAGTTCCCGTCGAGCAAACGTCGCAGGCGCTGTTCGGGATTGAATTGGGATTCATCTGGCTACCGGTCCTCGGCTTCGCGCTGGCAATCATGCCAGTGTTGTTCTACAAAAAATTCGAGCTTCTGGAGCCGCAGATTCATGCGGAACTGGAACAGCGCCGGAATGATTCTGACGGGAAAATGTGAGCGAACTTGCCGGTTCCTCGTAGAGTTTTCACAAGCTTTCGACTTTTCTTTCACCGGCCAGCAATTAAGCTGCGCGCATGACTCATTTGCAATCGGCGATTGAAGCTTCCATCACAACGTTGCGCGGGCTGACCGCGTTGGAGGAGCCGCTTGGCCGCGCGGCGCAACTCGTTTTGCGCTCACTCACCAGCGGGCACAAGCTGCTCGTCTGCGGCAACGGCGGCAGCGCATCCGACGCCACGCATCTGGCCACGGAATTTCTCTGCCGTTTTCGCGAAGACCGCCGGCCGTATCCCGCCATTTCTCTTACGGCCAACGGCGAGTTCATGACCGCCGTATGCAACGATTATCACGCCGATGAAATTTTCGCGCGGCAAGTCTGGGGCCTCGCGGAAAAAGGCGACGTGCTCATCGGCATTACCACGAGCGGTAAGTCCAAAAACATTCTGCGTGCGCTGGAAGAAGCGACACGGAAGGGCGTCGAAAGCATCGCTATCCTCGGCCGCGACGGCGGTTTTACGAAAGGCGTGGCGACGGTTGATTTGATTGTGCCCGGCACCGTGACGGCGCGGATTCAGGAAGGACAGAAAGTTTTGTATCACGCCCTTTGCGACATGGTGGAAGAAAAATTACCGAAAGTCTGATCCGCCGGATCAAAACCAGGCGTAGATCACGGCGTTGCCCACTATGAAAACCAGAATGCTGGCCCATAAAATAGTTCCGATGGCCCCGCACACCACGCCGCAAATCCGGTAAGGCTTGGCTGGGTTCCAATAAAGTTTTTCCGTCAGACGCACCCGGCCGGAAATCCACAGCGCCGCCAGCCCGAACGGCAGGCCGATAGCCGGCACCAGCGCAAGCAAGCCGAAGATGAGGCAGCGGATGGAGCCTTTCATCATCTTGATTTTGGCGGCGGGAACGTCGTTCATTTGATTTCGGAAGGGGCGGTTGAAATTGAATTCGTCGTCGGCGCGTTCAATCGTTTGATCTGCTGCTGCTCCAGAAATCTTACTTCGCGGTGAAGCTGAATCAACGCGCGGCTTTCCGCCGTAACCAGAATCATCATGATCGCCAGCAGCGCGATGAAAACAATGGTCGCCATGCCGCGCTCGTTTTTTTGGCGGGAATTTTGTCTTGGGATTTTCATGGCTTCGCTTGTGCCGCTTCAAACGTGAACCGCAGCGGCATTTGGGTTTCTCTCCGGCGCGGCGTCAACTCCAGTTCCCATCGCCACGCGGTCACGGAACCGCGCGCTTCCGGTTTCATTTCCGACGATTTTACTTTCGGCAGCAGCAATTGGGAATTGTTCAGAGCCGGAATTTCGCGTCGCAGTTCACCCGATTCGAAGCGATAAATAATTTCCTTTCCGGCTTCCGGCATCCGCACCACTTCGCCGGCGGCCGTCGATTCAACGGAAACTTTCCCCGTCGCGTCGCGCACATCCGCCCGCCAGTGTTCGCCGGCGCGCAGGGCGGCTTCGATGTCGTTCGCGTCAAAAATCACCGCGCGCGTGTGGTCCCAGCAAAAATAAAACGCCGCCGTGCCGATGCCGAGCAGGATGCTGAACACGGCAATATAAACCAAACATTCCGTCAGCAACATGCCGGCCCGTCGCCGGCCGCGTGAAATGGTTCGGGTCAGTTTCATTTGACGGTGGTTTCGCGGACAACGGCGCCGATGCCGCGTTTCTCGTCGGTATTCCATTCGAGGCGCAGATGATTGGCGGTTTTGGTGAGTTGAAAATGACCGGGCGGCAAACTGGCGGCGGCGTTGGCATGAACGGCATAATTTTGCGCGCCGTCGGGGAAGTTTTTCCAGTCGCCGGCGACAAGAATTTCCATTTCACCGTCCACGATTTCGTTCGCCACGCTGCGCGCGTATTCAATTTTGAGCACGTGCCGTTCGCGCGCAAACGCGTAGCCCAGCGGCACGATGGCGAGCGTTAAGATGGCGAGGCCGACGATCAAATCCACTTCCAGAAAGCCGCGCGTTCTGCCCGCGGCAACTTGCGGCGACTCCATTTGGTTTCCGCTTTCCGCTTTCCGCTTTCCGCTTTTGATTTTTATGTTCATGACGCGTTGGCCATTCCTCTTAATATCATGACCAGCATGCCAAACATGCTGATGGCAATGAGAGCAACCACGATGCCGTTCAGGATGACGAGTCCGCTGGTAAAAATATGCGTGGCGGTTTCCTCCTGTTGAAACGCTTTGGCATCGAGCGCTTCGTGCCAGCCGCGCAGCGCATCCAAAAAGCCGCCGTGCGCGTGCACGGCGTTCGAGAGCCGCCAGTGAAATTCGCCGGTGTCGTCAAACGCGCGGACGGCTTCATCCAGCTTCGCGCCATTTTCAAGCGCGGCAATGACGCGCTTCGCCCGCCGCCAACAAATTTCATTTGCGGTGCAATCACCTGCCAACCAAACGGCTGTTTTTTCCGGCACGCCGCCGTCCAGCAGCACGGCGAGCATGGCGGAAAAAGTGCGCTGCAATTTTTTTTGTTTCCATGGAATGCGCCAGGCCAGCCAGTCCACGATCGGAATGCGGCGGAATTGAAACCAGCGGACGAAGCCCGGCCCCCCGATGTAAATCGCCGCCAGCGTCAGCAGCATGAAAAACAGCAGGATTTCCAAGCCAACCAATACATTGCGTCTATTCAACTCAAAAACGAACAAGACGAGCGGCGACAGCTTGATTCCCATGCCGGCAAACACGTCCTTGAATTTCGGAACAACGAACACCGACAGCGAGCTGATAAGCAAACAAGCGACCGGCGCAAAGATCAACAGGATGGCCACCATGTAATGCGTCGTGCTGCGGACGGTGTCCGGCGCGATGCGCAGCACTTCGCGGCAAGCGGGCAATACCTTTTTCAGGTCGCCAAGTTTTTCGCCGGCGCGGAGGATGGCGTTGATTTGTGGCGGCAGAAAGCGTGGCTCTTTATCAAGCGCCTCGCCGAGCCGCGCGCCGCCTTCGATGTGCGCGGCCACCATGTAAAACCGCACGCCGATGGCGCGGTCGTGATTTTCACCGGCGGCCAGGATCGCCGGTTCCAGCGGCTGGCCGCGTTGCAACACCGTTTCCACGAGGTCCAGGAAAAACAGCGCGCGGTCACGCCGGCGCATCGGCAGCGAAAGCAGGAAATGCATCAGCACCGAAAACGCGCCGCCCGGCACCAGGATCAAAACGGCATACCAAAACAGGCCGGCTAAAAACATGGCAAAATTTTCCATGGCGAAATTTTCAGTTACCGCTCAAGTTATTCAGCATGGCCACCAGCGGCAAAAACATGCTGATGACCAGAAATGCCTGCGATAAAACGACCGCGCCGAGAAACAGCGAGGCGATGGGCAGCACGGAATACAGCGCGACCTCGGTGCGGTAAATGGCGCGCGAGTGGTAAATTTCCGCCGCGCGGTTGAACCCGGCGACCAGGTCCTCGCCAGCGCTGGCCACCACCCAAACGAACAGCGGCGGAATCAGCCGGTTGCTAGCGGCAACCTCGGAAAATTTCGCAGCACCGGCGGCGAGTTTTTTCCGCCACGCCTGCAAATCGGCGGTCGCGGCGGTGCTGGTTTCCAGTTGTTCCACCAGGCCGATGGCGTCCGGCAGGTTGACGCCGTTTTTCAACAGCAGCGTCAAGGACGCCGCGATGCGCGAAACCGTGGCTTCCTTGAACGCGGGCAGCCGCCACAAATATTTCCCGCGCAACCCCGGCAAAAAAACGACGGACGCCAGCACCACAAACAGAATTCCGAGCACCACCGGAAAAACCCAGATGGCCTGCAGGGTCGAGAAGGCGAACAGCGTGGCGGCTGGTATACGAACGCCCATGCCGCCAAATACGCCAAACATGCTGGGCCCGATGACGTGGGTCCAAAGAAACGCGAGCGCAAGCGAAATTAAAAATGCGACGAACATCACGATGAGCGGATAGGTCATCATGCTTTTCAGCCGCGTCCAGACATTATTTTGTCGCTGGAAATAGTCCGCGAGCATCGTCAGCGCGCCTGGCAAGTCGCCGCTTTTCACGCCGACCAAAATCATGCGCTTGTAAAGTTCCGGCAACTGGCGCGCCGCAAGCGCGTCGGCCATCGGCGTGCCTTTGGCGAGGTCGGCTTCGAGCGCCGACAACTCGTCGCGCAAAAGGCCGCGCCGCATTTCTTGGCAAAGCCGGCGCAGCGCGCCTTCGAGCGGGATGCCGTCGCGCAGCATCGCCGCAAGCTGCTGGTTGAAGAAGGCAAATTCGTCGTTTTTCATAATCCAAAAACCCGTTTGAATTCCGCTTCGTTCGTCACGCCCTGGTTCACCAGCGAACGCGCCGAGGCTTCGAGCGTTTGTTTCGGCCCGATGGCGGACAGCTCGCGCCGGCGGATTTGTTCGCGCATTTTTTCATCCACGCGCAGCCATTCCACCAGCGGCGCGCGACCTTGGTAGCCGGTGTGCAAACAGGTTTCGCAAACGCCGCCGTCGCACGTGGCGCAAAGCTTGCGAATGAGCCGCTGGTTCAAAACCAATTCCACCGCGCTGGCCACGGCGGAATGATCGGCGCACATCGCGAGCAGCCGTTCAAACACACCTTTGCACGAACCGGCGTGCAGCGTGGAAATGACGAGATGCCCGGTGAGTCCGGCGCGGACGGCGAGCTGCGCGGTGGCCTCGTCGCGAATTTCGCCGAGAATCAAAACCTGCGGATCCTGCCGCAGCAAATGCCGTGCGGCGCGAGCGAAATCCAAGCCGATGGCTTCGTTGATTTCGGTTTGCATCGTGCCGGGCACAATCTGCTCGACCGGGTCTTCCACGGTGATGATGTGGCGGCCGCCGAGTTCGGCAAGATGGCGAAGACAGGCGTAAATCGTCGTGGTTTTCCCGCTGCCCGCCGGGCCGGTGAGCAGGAGCAAGCCGCTGGTTTGTCGGAGAAAAGTTTCCAACTCTGCGCGGGCGTTTTCCGGAAATTCAATTTCGTCCAGAGCTTTGACGGAAGTGGAATTGAACAGCCGGAGCACAATTTTTTCGCCGGTGACGGTCGGGTAAGTGGCGACGCGGATGTCGTTCTTGCATTTAAGTTCGTCGCGCGGAATCCGGCCGTCCTGCGGCAGTGTTTCCTGATAGGTTTTCAACCGGGCGAGAAATTTGATGCGGCCAAAAACGCGCTCGGCGATTTCGGCGGGCAGCTCGCGACCGGGCGTGATAATGCCGTCGAGGCGGAAACCGACTTCGGCCAGTTTGCCGCGCATCTGCAAATGGATGTCGCTTGCACCCGCGCGCTCGGCAAGCCGGACGAGATTTTCCAAAACTTCGGGCGCGGAAGCTTCGGAAATTTTCCCGCTCTCGCTGGCCTGTTTTTTTTCAGTCGGCATAAAAATTTAGGCGCCAGTTTACTCTTTTTCCGCGACGAGATAATGCAACCCATGTTCGTCGGCCATGAAAATACGGAGGTGGCTGGGCAGTTCGGCCAGTTGTTGCCGCATCAGCTTTTCATTTTTGAAAAGGGCGCCGGCGGTCGCTTTCAAGGGCTGGCTAAACACGAGCAGACCGAAAATCAGGCAGGCGAATCCCGCGCTCATTTTCCAGGCGAACGGCAGCCACCCGTTTTCCTGAACCGCTGACTTTGGCGCGGCGCGGTGCAATTGCCAGCGCACCTGGGTCGGGAAATTTTCCCAATATTCTTCCGCCCGATCCGGCAGTGGAACGCTTTTCAGCTTGGCCTCGAGATCAAAGTCATTCATCGCGCACCTCCGGCGGCGGTGAGCCAGCGTTTCAATTTCCGGCGCGCGGCGAACGCGCGCCACGAAACCGTGGTTTCCGAACAGCCCAAAACTTGCGCGGCCTCGGCGTGGTTAAGCCCGTCATAAATCGTCAGCACAATGGCGGCGCGCTGTTTGGCAGGCAGTCTCAGCAACGCCTCCTGAATCGGCTGGTTTGACTGCGTGCCGGCCGCAGAATTTTCACCGTTCAGTTCGCGGGCGGAAAATTCCTCGGCACAATTTTTGTTCAGGTTAAAACGCCGGGCCTCGCTTTGCCGCCAGTTCAGGCAAGTGTTCACGGCGATGCGGTAAAGCCAGGTGGAAAATTTCGAGGTGCCGCGAAACGTGCCAATCTGCTCATAAGCACGAATGAACGTCTCCTGCGCGAGGTCTTCCGCGTCGGCGAGCGAGCCGGTCATCCGAAATGTCAGCGAGTGAATCATGCGTTGATGGTTGCGCACAAGCGCTTCAAAAGCCGTCAGGTCGCCCGTCTGACTTCGCGTCACCAAATCTTGGTCGGCGTCGGCCATGCGGCTTTCTTTTACTAAATGTGACAAGCGTGGCCGCGAAATCCTTTGAATTACTTTTTCGCCAAGAGGGGAAGAAATCGGAGTTGCACTGCCGCCTTCGAGGTTGGGAAAGGCGAAAGCGGTCATGGGGGAGAAAAGTTAGAAGGAAGAATTCTGAATAAAGAATTTTCGCCGCACCTCACATTTTTCTTCATTCTTCATTCTGACTTCTTCATTTAGAAATAATCCGGCTCGTTCCCCGCTTTCCATTTGATGTTGCAGCCGATGCTGGCGACTTGAAATTCGGAAGTGGGTTTGCCCGCAAGCACCGCGTCGAGCGCGGCGCGCAGGTCTTTGCCTGTCACCGAAATGCCGTTGCCGGGACGGCTGGCGTCAAATTGCCCGCGGTAAACCAGCCGGCGACCGCGGTCGAACAGAAAAATGTCCGGCGTGCAGGCGGCGCGATAGGCCTTGGCCACGGCCTGCGTTTCGTCGTAGAGATAGGGAAACGTGTAGCCGGCGGCGGTCGCTTCGTCCTTCATCTTGGCCGGGCTGTCGGCGGGATAATTTTTCACGTCATTGGCATTGATGCCGACGATGGCGGCGTTCCGCGCCGCATAATCGCACGACAGTTGGGCCAGTCCGCTGCGGATGTGGACGACATACGGACAATGGTTGCACATGAAAATCACGACCAACGCCGCCTTGTCCTTGAAGTCGGCGAGCGCGACGGTTTTTCCGTTGGTGTCCGGCAGCTTGAAATCGGGTGCGGTCGTGCCGAGCGGCAGCATGGTGGAAGGTGTGAGTGCCATGATTGATTATTAAGCCCAAAATCTCAAAGTTCAAAGGGCAAAATAGCGTGCCGGAAAAATGCGAAATATGCAGATTTATTTTTTCAATTCAGAAAAATTTGTTAATCCTGTCCGTAAGTTCAAAACCTGTGGCCAAGAACATTCTTTATTTCGATCTGGAAACGCAGATGTCTGCCGATGAAGTCGGCGGCTGGGGCAACATTTCCAAAATGCGGATGAGCGTGGGCGTGACGTGCAGCAGCGTCAGCGGCGAATATAAAATTTACGGCGAGAAACAGGTGGACGACCTCATCAAAGATTTGCAGCGCGCGGATTTGATCGTCGGTTTCAACCACTTGCGCTTCGACTACGAAGTGTTGCACGGCTACACCTCGCTGGATCTAAGCCAGCTCCCGACGTTGGACATGCTGGTGGAATTGCAGAACGAACTGGGCCACCGGCTCTCGCTCGATTCCATCGCGACGGCCACGTTTGGCGTGGAAAAAACGGCCGAGGGCTTGCAGGCGATCCGCTGGTTCAAGGAAGGCAAGCTCGCCGAGATCGCGGAATATTGTTGCTACGACGTGAAGATCACCAAGCTGGTTTATGAATACGGCAAGCAGCACCGGCAAGTTCACTACACCAACCGGTTCGGGAAAAAAATGACCGCGCCGGTGAAGTGGTGAGCGGCTATTGGTTTTCCGCCTTCAGTTTTTCCACGGCTGACTGAAGTTGTTTGGCGAGTTCCTTCCGGTCATCGGTCATGCGCGCAAATTTGCCGAAACACACCCGGGCGCGGATTTTCTGCTTGTCCAACAAATTGAGCAGATGCGGAAAAAAGGAGTGGTCGCCCCAGTAACAAATTTCCTGGCCCGCATCGCCGTCGCCGAGCGTGTAGTGAATCCAGCTCGTTGAAATTTCATGCGCGCCGCCGGCCACCGGTTCCAGCAGCGGCGAGCGAAACGGTAAAATGGTTTTGCCATCCGAACTCGTGCCTTCAGGAAAAACAACCACCGGCACGCCATCACCGAGCGCGCTTTCAATCTCGCGGTTCACTGCGCCGACGTGCGTGCGGCGTTCGCGCTCGATGAACACCGTGCCACCCAGAGACGCGAGCCAGCCGAACACCGGCCAGCGGCGCACGTCTGCCTTGGACACGAACACCGCCGGCGTGACCGAGGACAACACGAGAATATCGAGATAACTCAAATGATTGGAAACAATCAGCCCGCGAGTCGGAACGGGTCCGGAAATCTCTGTTTTGAAATTGAAAATTTTCAGGTGCCGGCGTGTGGCTCGCTGCAGCCACGCGGCGCGGGCAGCCCGCTTTGTTTTTGGGCCGACAAAGGCAACGCGGAAGAAATAGTCAACGACGTTGACGGCAATCTGGCTAGCAAACCAACTCAGTTTTCCGGCGGCGCGCAACGTCATGCGCAGATTTCAATCGTGAAATTCACCGAGGTCAACCGCGAAATCAGCTGAAAAAACGGGCGCGGGTGGACGCCGACAGCGTTTGCAGGTCAATGAAGGTGAGAAAATCGATCGTCTGAAAATGCCGGTCCAGCGCGGGCGGTCCGCAGATTTTGGCGCCGGTGGTCAGATAGGCGCGCAAAAGTTTGGGGATTTCAGTTTTCTCCTCGGTCACAGCCGTCAGGTCGCATTCGTAGGCTGGCAGCGGTTTGGTCCGCAACGCGGGATCCACCAGAAATTTCCGGCACAGCTGCGAATAGGCCGACGCGCCGACGCCGGCGTCTTGCGAGGTGATGGAACTGCAACCCATGAGATAGCGCCCGCCGCGTTCCGTCGCGTAGTCGGCGATGCCTTTCCAAAGCAGGCCGAGCACGATCAGATTGCGATGCTGGCGATGGACGCAGGCGCGGCCGAGTTCCACGATTTCCTCGCGCAACGGCTCGAACACCGCAAGTTCAAATTCCTGCGCGCAATAGTAACCCAGATTTTTCGCCGCCGTCCCGCCCATTTGCAAGCGGTAGGTCCCCACGATTTGCCGCGTCGGAACGTGCTCCACAATCAGGTGATCGCAGACGGCATCAAACGGGTCGGCGTCCAGGCCGGTCACGTAGGATTGTTCCAGACCTTCGTTGAGTTCGAGGTTGAACACTTCAAAGCGCAGCGCCTGTGCGGCGCGCACGTCGTCCGCAGAACGGGCGAGTCGCGTCGCATAACTGGGGGTGGCACCGACCACCAACCGGACTGATTCTTTCATTAAATTCACACCAAAAGCTTAATCAGGGAATATGGCGATTATGTGTCAACCGGGTTAATTTTTCAAGCAGGGAAAACTGCCTGATATCAGAGCTTTCGGCCGGTCAGAAACCGTTCGACGTATTTCCCGAGCAAATCCGCCTCCAAATTTACCACGTCCCCGACCTTGCGCTCGCGCAAAACCGTCACCTCAAACGTGTGCGGAATGATCCAGATCCGGAAACTTTTTTTCTGCACGGCCGCGACCGTCAGGCTGATGCCGTCCACCGTGATCGAACCTTTGAAAACGACGTAGCGCATCACGTCCGGTGGCGCGGCGATATCCAGCACATGATCTTTGCCCGTGCGTTCCCAGCGGATGATTTTGCCAAGTCCGTCCACATGGCCGCTGACGAAATGGCCGCCCAGTTCGCCATTCGCGCGCAGCGAGCGCTCCAGATTCACGAGCGAACCGACCTTGGCGAATTGAAAATTGGTGCGCTGCCAGCTTTCCTCCAGCAGATCGAACTGGATCAGCTTCGCTTTGCCGCGCGCGGAAATTTTCACGGCGGTCAGGCAGCAGCCGTTGACCGCCACGCTCGCGCCCAGTTTCAGGCCGCGGCCGCACACGTTGGCTCGCACCGTCAGCGCGATGGATTTCCCCGTTGGCTGGATTTTTTCAATGACGCCCGTTTCTTCGACAATGCCGGTGAACATGAAATGATTTTAACGCTGGGGCGCGATTCCGTCGAGCCGAGTTTAATCCACTCGCGCCGTCAACAGTAAATCCTCGCCCAGCTTGCGCCAACTGACGTCGCGAAGCCGGATGACGTCGCTCAAGTTTTTCACGCCGTCGCCGGCCACGCCTTTGCGCGCATCGCGACCGCCCAGAATTTTTGGCGCGTAAAAAAACGCCAAGCGCTGTGCGAAACCACCGACCAAAAACGCCGCGTTCACCTCGCCGCCGCCCTCCACCAGCAGGCTCGTCACATTTTCCGCGCCGAGTTTTTTCAACAACCAGGGCAAATCCAGTCTTGAATTTTGAATTTTAAATTTTAAATAGGCTGTGGGTGCAACGATGACCTTCACTTTTTTCGCCAAAGCCGCCGCACGTTCTTTCGGCGCCCGCTGGCCGACCACAATTGTTGTCAAAGCCGCAAATTCATCGCTCACCACTCTTGCCGCCAGCGGCGTCCGCGCCATTGAATCCAAAACGATACGGCGTAGCCGCAAGTTATTATTCTGACTTCCGACTTCTGACTTCTGACTTCTCGCGGTCAGACTCGGATCGTCCGCCAGAATTGTGTTGATGCCGACCAGAATGGCGTCGGAGCCTTGCCGCAATTTCACGCCGTGCGCGCGGGCTTTTTCACCGGTGATCCATTTGGATTCGCCACCCGCTGTCGCAATTTTTCCGTCCAGCGTCATCGCCGCTTTTACGGTGACGAAAGGCGTGCCATGGACAATCCAATGGTTAAAGGCCTCATTCAATTTCGTGCACGCATTGCCCAAAATCCCATGAACGACTTCAATTCCCGAGCGGCGTAAAATCTTGAAGCCTTTGCCCGCGTGCTGCGGATTCGGGTCGGTCGCGCCGATGACGACTTTTTTTATTCCTGCTGAAATAATCGCGTCCGTGCAAGGCGGCGTGCGTCCGTGCGTGCAGCAGGGTTCGAGTGTGACGTAAAGCGTCGCGCCGCGCGGCGAGTGGCCGTGCTTTTGCGCATCGCGGAGCGCCTCGATTTCCGCGTGCGGCTGGCCCGCGCGCCGGTGCCAGCCGTGCCCGATGATTTTTCCGCCCTTCACCAGCACCGCACCGACCATCGGATTCGGCGACGTCGCGCCGTAGCCGCGCCGGGCGAGCCGGAGGGCAAGCTGCATGAATTGGAAATCAGTCTTCAAACAATGCCTGCGCAAATTGTTTGGCGTCGAACGGCTGCAAGTCATCCGGCTGCTCGCCGAGGCCGATGAATTTGATCGGCAGGCCGAGTTCCTTTTGGATCGCCACCACCATGCCGCCTTTGCTCGTGCCGTCGAGCTTGGTCACGATCAGACCGGTGAGCGGCACGGCCTTGTGAAATTCGCGCGCCTGGTTCAGCGCATTCATGCCGGTGCTGCCGTCGAGCACGAGCAACACTTCATGCGGCGCACCCGCGAGCTGCTTGCCGATGACGCGATGCAACTTCTGCAATTCCTGCATCAAATTACTTTTTGTGTGCAGGCGGCCGGCCGTATCAATAAACAGATAATCCGCCTTGCGCGCCTGCGCGGCGGTCACGGCGTCGTGCGCAACGGACGCGGCATCCGCGCCATAAGCGCCAGCGATGACTTCCACTTTCAAGCGCGTGCCCCAAAGCTTGATCTGCTCGATCGCCGCCGCGCGGAACGTGTCGCAGGCCGCCAGTAGCACGGTTTTTTTCTGCGCTTGAAAATAATGCGCGAGCTTGGCGCTGGTCGTGGTCTTGCCGGTGCCATTCACGCCGACAATGGAAACAACTGTTGTTCCATGCGTGGCTCTGACGAGATCCGGCTTGTTCGCGGATAAACTTTTTTCAATCTCGGCGCGGGCAATGGCGAGATAATCCAATCCCGCCGTGCCTTGCGTTTCATAAGCTTTCTTCACCGCCGTCACGATTTGCGTGGTCATCGCCATGCCGAGGTCGGCGGCGATGAGCGCGTGTTCGATTTCTTCCAGTGACTCGGCGGTCAGCTTGGGCGAGCGCGTGACGATGCGCTTGAGTTCGTGCGTGAGCTTGGCGTGCGTCTTGGCCAGGCCGGCCTTGAATTTGGCGAAGAGACCCATGACTTATTTCCGATTTCCGATTTCCGATTTCCGATTTTGTTTGGCCGCGTAAAGCCGCTGCACGTGTTCGTAGGGCAATTTCACCGTGCCGATGAGCGGGGCTTTTTTGCTGAAACCGTGGCAGTCGCTGCCGCCAGTGACGAGCAGATGATGTTTTTCTGCGATCAACAAATAACGTTCGGACATCACGGTGGAATGCTTGGTATGAAAACATTCGATGCCGTCCAGGCCGGCGGCCACCAGCGCGGGAATGATGTCGTCGGTGCGGTTCAGGCCGGGATGCGCCATGACCGCGAGACCACCGGCCTGATGAATCAGCTCGACCGCTTCGAGCGCGGACATCTTTGTTTTTGGCACCCACGCGGGCCGGCCTTTTTTGAGATATTTTTCAAACGCCTCGTCCAGGCTACCAATGAGTTTTTCCTTCACCAGCGCGCGGGCGACGTGCGGCCGGCCGGGCGATTTGCAATTGGCCAGCGCAAACACGGATTCAGCCTTCAGCGGAATCCCTTGTTTGTTCAAGGCCGCGACCATTTCGCGGATGCGGTTCTGGCGGACGGACTGGAACTCGGCAATCCGCTTGAGCAACGTCTGATTTTGCGTGTCCACCAGGTAGGCTAGAACATGAACCTCCGTGTCTTCATGTTCGGCCGTGAGTTCAGCACCTGAAATAAATTCCATCTTCACCGCCGCACAGGCAGCGGCCGCGCGGGCGCAGCCTTCCAGCGTGTCGTGATCGGTCAGCGCAATCACGCTAAAACCAATTTTGTGCGCGCGCTCCACCAGTTCTTCCGGCGTGAACGTGCCGTCGGAAAAAAACGTGTGCAGATGAAGGTCGGCGAACATAAGTTAGTCCAAAGTCCAAAGTCCAAAGTCCAAAGTTGTCGCCGGGCGAGGTTTCATTCTTTGAATTTGCTGCCTTTCAGTTCGGCGCGGCGCAGGTATGTCATCAAGCCGGAAATCAGGCGGCTGACTTCGATGCAGCGATCGCAAATGTCTTTAAACTGTTCGGTGGTTAAATAATTTTCATCCAGCGCGGCATAAAACTGCGAACGCACTTCGCCGCATGAACCTTTGGTGATGGATAGAAACTGCAAAAACTCCTTGTCGCCGCCGCGCTCAAATCCTTCCGCGATATTAGACATGATTGAAATTGAGGCGCTGCGAATCTGATCGCGCAATCCAAAATCCTTGGCAAAAGCGGCCTGCCGCGAGATGCCATAGACAAGCCGGTTTAACTCGCGGGCTTTTTGCCAGCTCATCAAATCTTCAAATCGCTCAATCTTGGCCATGAACTCGGTGACTTTGGACTTTAGACTTTGGGCTTTGGACTATTTCACGGTTCTCGCCGGCCGGAGAATCTCACTGCGGATTTTATCCAGGATGCCGTTCACGAATTTGCCGCTGTCTTCGGTGGAAAACTTTTTGGCGATGTCCACCGCCTCATTGATGCTGACGGCGGGCGGAATGTCCTCGCGGTGCAGCATCTCGTAAATGGCAAGGCGCATGATGTTGCGGTCCACGGCGGCGATGCGGTGAAAATCCCAGTTCTTCGCATGGCCCTTGATCTTCTCGTCAATCGCGTCGCGGTGTTGGATCACGCCGCGGATGAGCGGCTCGGCGAACAGGCGCATTTCGGCCTCCTCGACCGTGGGCGGCGGCAGCTCGGTGACTTCGCCCCATTTGGCGTGGCCTTTTTCATCCTCGATGGCGGCGGCGCGCTGGGAATTCCAGAACGTCGAGAGTTCCAGCTCAAGATTTTCCGGTGGATTCAGATCGTGCTGAAACAGAAATTGGACCGCGCGTTCGCGCGCTTCGCGTCGTTTACCCATATTGAATCATAGTGCCGCATAAAACCGCGGACAGGAAATGAAAAATTGCGCGGCCAAATTTCCCGCGCTATTCTCCGCGCATGAATAAAGTCGGCAAACTCCTGCACACGCGCTACCGCGTGAACGATCTGGAGCGCACGGTGAAATTTTATTGCGACGTGCTCGGCCTGACCGAAATCAAGCGGCACAAATCGCCGCGTGGCTCGGAACTCGTTTTCTTAAAAACGGCGGGCAGCGAGGAATTGATCGAGCTGTGCAGCTTTCCCGCCGCTGGCCAGGTGCAGGTCCAGCCGGACCTCACGCACTTGGCGTTCGAAGTGGACGATCTCGCGGCCTTTGAAAAGCACCTCGTCGCGCATGGTCTGAAATATTCCGACGGCCCGATCACCAGTTCGGCCGGAACGACGTTTGCCTTCATTGACGCGCCGGAAGGCTACGAAATCGAATTGATCCAGAAAAAGTGAAAGCGGTTTCAACTTAAAATTAATAACCAAACCTAAAAATTATATCAGCATGAGCGTTCTTATCGTCGGCACCACGGCACTCGATTCCATCAAAACTCCCACCAAGAAAAACCCGCGCCTGCTCGGCGGTTCGGCCAGCCACGCGGCGGTCGCGGCGAGCTTTTTCTCGCCGGTGAAACTGGTCGGCGGCGTGGGCGAGGATTTTCCGAAGAAATACATCGAGCTTTATCGCCGGCACAAAATTGACCTTGCTGGCTTGCAGATTCTGCCCGGAAAAACATTCCATTGGTCCGGCGAATACGAGGTCAACATGAACAACCGCCGCACGCTGGCGACGGAACTGGGCGTGATCGAAACCTTCACGCCGAAGCTGCCGACGGCCTATCAGAACACGGCTTTTGTTCTGCTGGGCAACATCGCGCCGGCGCTGCAGCTCAGCGTCCTCGACCAGATGAAGAAGCCGAAGTTTGTCGTGGCCGACTCGATGGACCTGTGGCTGAACATCGCGCTCGCCGACCTGCTCAAGTTGCTCAAACGCGTGGACGGTTTCGTGCTGAACGACAGCGAGGCGGAATTGCTCACCAAGGAAGACAACATTTTTGTGGCGCTGAAAAAAATCCACAAGCTCGGGCCGAAATACGTCATCATCAAAAAAGGTTCGCATGGCTCGGTTTTGTCCGGCCCGAAAGGCGTTTTCATCTGTCCCGCTTATCCGTTGCACACAGTGGAAGACCCGACCGGTGCGGGCGATTCCTTCGTCGGCGGCATGATGGGCTACCTCGCCACAGCCAAAGGTTCAATTGACACGAACATCCGTCGTGCGATGGTTTATGGCAGCGTCACCGCGTCGTTCTGCTGCGAAGGTTTTGGTCTGAACACCACGACGAAAACCAAGCGCGCCGACATCGAGAAGCGCGTGAAGGAGCTGGAAAAGTTGACGAAGTTTTAAAATTTTATGGCATGACCGTTGAACAGAAACCGGAATTCAACAGGTTTGTAGATTCGTCCATCCCGTTGTCGTGGGCATGGCGCCGGCGGCAATTTAAAATTGTTCTGCCAATATGGTGCTTTATCTGGGCATGTTATTTTGAAATGGGAGTTACAGCGGCGTGGCTTCGCGATAAGCTCAATTTGGAATTTATTGCTGATCTCATGGGTGGGCTTTTTATTTTTACAGCGGCGATGTGGCCGCTTATTGAAATTCAGGTTCGCTGGCGACACCGTTCCAAAAGAATTTTGAGAATCAAAGACAAGCGGATTGTAGTCAGTCCGGCCAAGAATGGTATTGTGCCGTGGAAAAATATCGCACGATTTCAGTTTGAACCAATTCCCGAATTGCCTGACAGTCAAAAGCTGACCATTTATCTTCGCGACTTAAAAAAGCGAAAGCAATCAGAGCGGCCATTTTGGATGATGGTCTTGGAACAATCTTCGCAAGCAACGGATTTGGCGAGTTGTTTTGAAGTAAAGCGAAATGAAGCCGGCTTAGATTTTGAAATAGTCTTGTTAAAGGAACCGGCTAAACCAATTCAAAGCAAGCCGTTCCCAATTGCTGGAATGTCATTTATGATGGCTGGAATGTATTTTTTATTACATGGCATTCCTTTGCTGGGCGTGGCCTTGGAAAAACATCACGGCCATTCAGACGACAATGGAAAATTGGGCGAACACGCTGCGGCGGCGATTAAAAATTTTGTGCAACAACATTTTTCCAACAGCCAAGAACTGCACAATTCCACTCTCCGTTTAAGCATCAGTTTAATTGTGGTGGGATTACTATTTTATTTTTTAGGTTTGAAATTGACAAATCGCAAACCCGAAAAATTGCCAGCCCAGATTTAATTCACAACTTCAGTTTTCAATCCAAGTCCGTAAAACCGGCGAAGTTGGCCTATTAGCCTCGTTAAGGCACTGTCAAAATTTCCGGGCGCAACTGGCCGATGTTTTGCGCGGGCAGCCGCGGGTCAATCGAACCCGCCACCGGCTTCTCCAAATCCACATGCCCGTCGGCAAAGTTCACGTTCGCCTTTTGCGCGTGGCGGAAATGGCCGTTGGGATAATTGTTCGGGCTGGCATAGTTCAATTCTAGATCAAAGTAATACCATTCTTCTACCAACGGATTGTTGTGCGAGGCGGGTGCCTGAAAATTATTCACCTGCGCGGTGTCGGCGAAGAGCGCGGTGCCAGCGGGATGAGAAATCTTGCTGGTATTCACCGCCGTCTGGCCCGGGCCGCCAAACACATAGGCATTGCAGCCGTAGCTGAAAATGACGTTGGTGCCTTTTGACTTGAACTGCGGCATGCCCGCATATAAGGCCGGACAGAGCCGCACGTCGCTGCCGTTTAAATAAGGATACAACGCCCCATACGACAGGGCGAACGTTCGTTGTCCCTCGGCTCCCGGGCCCAGCCAGCCGAACCAGTAAATCTGCCCGTAATTGGTCGCGCCGAAATTATAGCTGAAACTGGTTTCGGCGTAGTCGCTCCAATAAATCTGCGTGGCGATGCCCAACTGGCGGAGGTTGTTCACGCAATCGGCGCGTTTGGCAGTTGCCTTGGCCCGGCCCAGAACCGGTAGCAACATGGCCGTCAGGATGGCGATGATGGCAATGACCACGAGCAGCTCAATCAAGGTGAACGCCGGTGCGCGGCGCGCCGCCTGGGGCGAATAGGAAATGGAGTGTTTTTTTTTCAGCTGGAATTTTTCGACGCAACCGCGACAGATGCAGGCGCGTTGGCGCAGATTTTCCGGCACCCGGGCGAGGAGTTCGGCGGGGATTTCCTCGTGGGCGCACCAGCAACGGCCCTTGTAGGCGGCGGGCGAACAAAGCTGGCAAGCGTTCGCGCCGCCGCACAGCGGGCAATCCGCCGGATTGAAAAATGGCAACGTCATGGCAGATCGGCACGGACTCGATAGAAAGCTTTATCCGTCGGCGGATTGGTATCGGTCAAGGTCATCGCGCCATTCACACCGGACGCCGGCACGGACACATCGGTCCACGATTGAAAATCCGCCGTGCGTTCGAGCGTGAAGATCCAGTTGGTCGTGCCGCCGATCTGGACATTGCCCGGCGCGGCGGCCAGCACGTTGACCACCGGCAGCGGTGTGCCAAAAGACATCTTACCCACTGTCCCGTGCGCGAGAACCGAACCGGCATAGATGACCGTGCTGCCATCCGCGTTCGTATGAACGGAGGTGTCCTGGCCCGCCTGGCTGTAGCTGTTGATGGAAATCGTATCCACATTGAAATCGTCAAAGCCGGCACCGAGCGTGGTGTCCTGCAGCGGCCCCACCGGCACGCCATTGCTGGAAAGCGTGGTGTGCAACGTCTGATTGATCGCCGTGTAGGTCATGACTGCGTGATAATGCACCCCGGGCGACAGCGTCAGCGGCACGTCAAAGCCGATATTGGCGAAATTATTTTCACTTGAAATGATCGGCGTGCTCACGGACGCGTTGTAGCCACTGAACGCTGGAAAATAGTCAAATTCGACTACGTCGGCCGCCTGATAACCGCTGCCGATGATAAACCCATTGCCGGTGGCCTCCCCATTGTTCAGCAGTCCGATGGCCAGCTGAAACGTGGATGGGTAATCCGATTCCAACCCGCTGGTGATGTCGTTGATCTGAAAGTCGAACGCCAACATGAAATTATTCGTGCTCGTCAACGTCGTGCCTAGCGGGTGATAAAAATAGCTGTTTGGCTGCGAGGAATCCCAAGTGACGGCCAGGTTTTGATTCGCGGAATCCCAATGGAAAAGATTGGTGTCGCCAAAAGCCTGCCACCCATCCGTCGCCGGATCATGGGTAAAGTTTTCGGTGATGGAGACGGTCGAGGCGGACACGGCGGACACGACGAACAGGCTGGCGAGGGCCAGCGAACGGATTTTCATTTAACTGATCTTTCAATTTTATTCCGCGAATAAAAAATTCACGGAACGGTTTTTGGTTGAGAGACCAGCGCGGAGTTTGCAGGCTAAAATAAAAAAGCCTCCAATTCCGGCAAAACGGGGAATGAAGGCATTCAGCGAATCCTGACGAAAACAGATCGTCGGGCTGGCCTCATCCTTCTCTTTGCGGAGAAGTTGGCCGAAGTTTCCTTCGGCCGCGACGAGCGCAATCAAACCGGTATCCTGACTTAGGCTTCAAACCTCACTCCCGCCTTCCCATGCTTTCGCTTGGTGGCATTGGGAGTTTGTAGCCGTTACAGTGGCGCAACCGTCCCGGATTTACACCGGGTTCCCAGACATTTGACTGTGATTTTGGGCGGAACTGTTTCCGCCGCTTTCAAAGAACAGTTCCTTTTTAACGCCAAAATAAATTTAATCCAAGACAATTTTTGTCCGCGCGGAAAACTTGCGTCAAAACGCCAGCATTCGCATAATGTCCTTCCAAAATACTTTTATGAACAAAGCTCCTCTTCGCGTGGCGATTACCGGCGCGGCCGGCCAGATCGGTTATTCACTTCTTTTCCGCATTGCTTCCGGTGCCGCTTTCGGTCCGGATCAGCCGGTCATCCTGCACCTCATCGAAGTGCCCGATGAAAAAGCCATGGCCGCGCTGAATGGCGTTTGCATGGAACTCGACGACTGCGCCTTCCCGCTGCTCAAAGGTTTGGTGCCGACCTCGAACCTCGACGAAGGTTTCAAAGGCGTGAATTGGGCGCTGCTCGTCGGCGCCGTGCCGCGCAAGGCCGGCATGGAGCGAAAAGATTTGCTCGGCATCAACGGTAAAATTTTCACCGGCCAGGGCAACGCGATTGCCAAAAACGCCGCCAGCGACATCCGCGTGCTCGTCGTCGGCAATCCGTGCAACACCAACTCGCTCATCGCCGCGAACAACGCGCCCGGTGTGCCGAAGAATCGTTTCTTCGCCATGACCGCGCTCGACGAAAACCGCGCCAAGTCGCAGCTCGCGCAGAAAGCCAGCGTGGACGTCACCGCCGTCACCAACCTCGCCATCTGGGGCAACCACAGCGCCACGATGTTTCCCGATTTCTACAACACGAAGATCAATGGTCGTCCGGTGCCCGAAGTCATCAGCCACACGGAATGGTTGGAAAAAGATTTCATCACCACTGTGCAACAGCGCGGTGCCGCCATCATCAAGGCGCGCGGCTTGAGCAGCGCCGCCAGCGCTGCCAATGCCGCCGTGAACACGGTTTACAAGCTCACGCATCCGACGCCGGTCGGTGACTGGTTCAGCGTGGGCGTGCATTCCGACGGCAGCTATGGCATCGAAAAAGGTTTGATCTTCAGCTATCCGATCCGCAGCAACGGCACGGATTTTGAGATCGTCCAAGGCGTGCCGCTCAACGATTTCAGCAAGGCGAAAATCGCCGCGACGGAAAACGAATTGAAGGAGGAAAAATCGCTCGTCGCTGATTTGCTCCCGAAATAAGTTTTGAATCACGGCGGCAATCTCGCAGGCTGCGGGGTTGCCGCTTTTTTGTGCAAATGAAATCGCGTCCCAGAATCGGTGAAATCGGCGAACTCGCTATCCCCACGGATATGAAGCACGCCGTGGAATTTCACGGCGATGGCATGCCTGCCGTCGTATCCACGCCGCACATCCTTCAGTTTCTCGAACGCACCGCGCGCCATGCGCTCGCGTCGCATCTCGAAGCCGATGAGCGTTCCGTGGGTCTCGAAATTGACATTCGCCACCTTGCCCCGACGCCGGTGGGCCAGACGATTCATTGCCGCGCGCAAGTCATCGCGGTTGAAGATCGCAAAATCACTTTCCAGATCGAAGCCCGCGATGCGCACGAAGTCATCGTGCGCGGCCTGCACAAACGCGCCGTCGTCCGCATGGAAAGTTTCAGCCGCCGGGTGAAGGCGAAATCGGGATGAACGCATGAGCGCATCAACTTTTTCCTTATGGCCCTGACCAAGCTGGGCTGGAACGCGGAGCGCGACGGCCAGTTCGCGCCTTACCTCGCCAGGGGGTTTCTCCCGGCGCGCGTCGCGGTGGAGGACAAGCATTTTTACCGCATCTGGACCGTGGACGCCGAACTTACCGCGCAGATCATCGGCAAGCTGATTCACGAAGCGCGCGGCGATCATTCCAAACTTCCGAAGGTCGGCGATTGGGTGGCGGTAAAGCTCGTGCCCAACGAGGAGAAAGCCATGATCCAGGCGATTCTTCCGCGCACGACAAAAATTGTCCGCAAGACCAGCGGCCGCGACACCGCCGCACAAATTCTCGCCACGAATATTGAAACGGTTTTTCTTGTGACCGCCGCCGACTCGACGTTTAACGCCGCGCGGTTGGAACGCATGCTCGTCATGGCACATGAAAGCGGCGCGCTGCCGGTGGTTGTCCTGAACAAAATAGATTTGTGCGACGACCTCGACGCCAAACTCGCCGAAGCCACTCGCGTGGCCGGCGATGCGCTCGTGCTTGCGGTTTGCGCGCTCACCGGCCGTGGCGTGAAAAAATTGGCCGCGCTCATCAAATCGGGCGACACCGTTGTCTTCATCGGCACTTCCGGCGTCGGTAAATCCAGCCTCATCAACCGTCTTTACGGCGAAGACCTGATGCCGACCGTGGAAGTGCGCGAGCAGGACGCCAAGGGCCGGCACACGACCTCGTGGCGCGAGATGATTTTTCTGTCCAAGGGCGGCGTGGTCATTGACACGCCCGGCATGCGCGAATTTCACATCTGGGACGCAACGCAGGGCGCCAAGGAAACGTTTCCCGAAATCGAAGCGCTCGCGCCCGGCTGCCATTTCCGCGATTGCACGCACACGCAGGAGAAAGAGTGCGCCGTGCTCGCCGCCGTCGCCGCCGGCACGCTGCCCCGCGAACGGCACGAAAGCTTCGTCAAACTCCAACTGGAGATCAGCTACCTTCGCGAATCCGAGAAACAAGCCGGCTGGCAACACCGCCGCAAGAGTGACCGCGTGGCGCACCGCGTGTTCAACAAACAGGATTGATCCTAAAACCCGCAGTTGAAATCCCAAGGCAGCTT
>CAISEZ010000071.1 GCA_903884535.1 uncultured Verrucomicrobia subdivision 3 bacterium | reverse complement strand
GGTCCGCCGGCACACATTGGTTCAAGTTGATGACCGTCAGAAAGTCCGGCTGGGCTTGAGGTTTTCCACGCATGCTGTTTCAGACATGACTCACACTGAAAAGTTTCAAACAAAAAATCGTTTTTCAACAAACTGCTAAGGCAGCCTATTATTTTATAAAAACTGCCACAATCAACAATATCGGCCGCCTTGAAATTATCGCCCCAAATGAGCCGCGGGATCTTACTGGCCTTATTCTGGGCCAGCCTTCTGACTTGGCACGCGACGGCTCGTGCCCAGCCAGCCACCGCAGCTCCCTCAGCCGTTCAAATCGTCGAACGTCAAGGCACGGTGGAAACCGCGCCCGCCGGCACCGCGAACTGGACCCGCGCGCAAACCAATCAAATTCTTCATCCATTTGACCGGCTGCGCTCCGGCGCGAACAGCCGGATGGCGCTCCGCTGGTCCGGGCAAAGCGTCATTGCCTTCGGCGCCGCCACGGAAATTGAAATTCTCCCGCCCGCCACGCCCGATGCCCAGTGCGGCCTGCATTTGATTCGCGGCATTTTTTCTTTTTTCCATCGCGACCAGCCGGGGCGCATTCAAATCATCACGCGCGGCGCGGTCGCCGGCGTCGAAGGCACCGAGTTTGTGCTGGCGGTGGATGACACGGACCGCACCACGCTGTCCGTGGTGGATGGCAAAGTAAAATTTGGCAGCCCGCAAACCACACTGCTGCTCACCAATGGTCAGCAGGCGGCGGTTGAATTGGGCAAAACGCCAATCCGCACCGCCGGCTTCATCGCCAACAACCTTTTGCAATGGAGTTTTTATTATCCCGCCGTGCTTGACCCGGATGAATTAACCTTTGCACCGGAAGCAAAAAGAAATCTGGAACCATCTCTCGCCGCTTATCGCGCGGGCGATTTGCCGGCGGCCCTGGCCAATTATCCGGCCAATCGTGCGCCAGCTTCCGACTCCGAGAAAATTTATTTTGCCAGCCTGCTCTTGTCCGTCGGCCAGATGGAGGCGGCCGAAACCCAGCTTGGCGCGATTCAGTCGCCGCCCGCGGAAGCGCTGCGCGAGCTGGTATCGGCCGTGAAATTTCAAACCCGGACCGCCACCATTCATTCGCCGCTCACCACGTCCCTGCTCGCCGATTCGTATTATTTGCAATCACGTTCCCAACTCGAAGCCGCGCGCCAAGCGGCGCTTGCCGCCACCCGGAAATCACCCAGCCTCGGCTTCGCCTGGGCGCGGCTGGCGGAATTGGAATTCAGTTTTGGCCGCACGTCCGCCGCGCGCGACGCGCTGGAAAAAAGTTTGCCCCTGTCGCCGCGCCATGCGGAAGCCCTGTCGTTAAAGGGTTTTTTGTTCGCGGCGCAAAACAAAACCGCGGCCGCGCAGAAATTTTTTGATGATGCCATCGCCGCCGATTCCGCGCTGGGCAACGCGTGGCTCGGTCGCGGCCTCTGCCGCATCCGCCGGGGCGACGCCGCCGGCGGGCGCGAAGACCTGCTCGTGGCTGCCGCGCTGGAACCGCAATGCGCCGAGCTGCGCAATTATCTGGGTAAGGCCTACGCCAACGCCGGCGACGACACCCACGCCGTCAAAGAATTGCGCCTGGCAAAAAAAATGGACCCGAAAGACCCGACGCCGTGGCTTTATTCCGCCTTGCTCCACCAGCAGCACAACCAGATCAATGACGCCATCCGCGACCTGGAAAAATCCGAAGCCCTGAATGACAACCGGAGCGTTTATCGCTCGCAGTTTTTGCTGGACCAGGACCGGGCCGTCCGCAGCGCCAATCTGGCGGCAATGTATCGCGATGCGGGCATGTTCGACGTGAGTGTGCGCGAGGCATCGCGTGCGGTGAATTACGATTACGCGAATTATTCCGCGCATCTTTTTCTGGCGAACAGCTACAACGAACTGCGCGACCCCAACGAAATCAACCTCCGCTACGAAACCCCGGCGGAAAGCGAATTTCTCGTGGCCAACCTGCTGGCGCCGGTGAGTGCCGGCCCGCTGTCACCGGCGATTTCGCAGGGCGAATATGCCCGGCTTTTCGGGCGCGACGGTTTGGGCGTCACCTCCAGCACGGAGTATTTGAGCCGGGGCGCTTGGACGCAGTCCGGTGCGCAGTTTGGCACGTTCGATAATTTCAGCTATGACGTGGAGGCATTTTACCGTTCCGATCCCGGCCAATGGGTGAATAACGACATCGAGCAGCGGCAGCTCTCGCTGGCGCTCAAGCAACAGCTCACGCCGCAGGACAGTGTTTCTTTGAATATTCAACAGTATAAATCTGAAAGCGGGGATTTATCGCAACATTACGATCCACACATGGCAAATTTAAACGCCCGGGTGAAAGAAACCCAAGACCCGATTATCAGCCTGGGCTATCACCACGAATGGAGTCCTGGCGTTCACACCTTGTTTTTGTTGACGCGATTGAACGATACCACCGCCGTCACCAATTCAACCGCTCCAACGCTAGTTGCCTTTAGACCAGACGTGATTTCAATGCCCGGCGTCACGGAGCTGACGTCGGTGCGTGGTCTCACCATGCACGAAAATCTCGTGAACCGGATTACCATTTATTCCGGCGAGCTGCAGCAAATCTGGGAGCAGGCGACGCATACGACGGTGGTGGGCGGGCGCATTCAATACGGCCAGATTGACACGGCCAATCTGCAAGGCGGGCCATACGATATTCCCACTTTCTTTCCGGATCCACGAATCGCCCCGGCTGCAGAACAAGACACGTCTTCCTTATTCAAGCGCTTCAGTATTTACGGCTATCATCAATGGCAGATTTTTGAGCCGTTGCAATTGATCGGCGGGCTGACCTACAACTGGATGATGTTTCCGGAAAACTTTCGGACCGCCCCCGCTTCTGGAAACGAAAAGACGGTGAACCAGTTTTCCCCAAAAGCCGGGCTGATTTGGACACCGACAGAAAATACGACCGCCCGGTTTGCCTACACGCGTTCGCTGGCTGGCGCGAGTCTGGATCAAAGTTATCAACTGGAACCTTCGCAGGTGGCAGGCTTTGTCCAATCTTACCGCAGTTTGATTCCTGAATCCATCGCGGGAGCGAATGCCGGCGCCGAGTTTGAAACCTACAATATTTCCATCGAACAAAAATTTCCAACGGGAACTTATCTGGGAATTTCCGGCGAGATTTTAAACTCCACGGTCCGGCGGATTGCTGGGACTTTTGATGATCTTCCCGATGAATTGGATTATGCGATTCCTTCCGGGCTGCGCGAAAATCTGGACTTTCAGGAAAAATCACTCCAATTCACGGCCAACCAGTTACTCGACAAAGAATGGGCGCTGGGCGCGCGTTATCGTTTGAGCCAGGCGGTCTTGAATGACAATTTTGTGGATGTGCCCAATTCCGTTCCCGCCGGCTTTGTCAATTTCCAGCCGCGCCAACGGACCGAAGGTATTCTTCACCAGTTGGACTTGTCCGCGATTTACAATCATTCCAGCGGTTTTTTTGCGGAAGGCCAGGCGCTCTGGTTCGCCCAGCACAATGCGGGTTACACGCCGGCTGAACCGGGCGATGCTTTCTGGCAGCTTAACACTTTTATCGGCTATCGTTCCCCCCGCCGGAAGGCCGAAGTGACGCTTGGCCTGCTTAATCTCACCGATCAAAATTACCAACTCAATCCGCTGAATGTTTACAACGAACAACCACGTGCACGAACCCTGGTCGTGCGCGTGAAGTTTAATTTTTAGCGCAGATTGGGTTAAGGCTTAAACCCGTCCAATGTGATGGAATAAGCGTTCGTCGGCACATTGTTGGTAAAAAAGATGGTAAATCTATAGACTGTGCTGATGGGGGGACTCGGGACCGTGACCGTGGTATTATTACAGCCGACATCGCCATATTTTCCAACATACTCAATTTTTGTATTCGTCCGGTTGGTGTCAGTAGCAGTGAATGTGCTGGTGGTATTCGTGTCGGGCGCCCAACCCCAACCTTGTGAGATGGTCTTGGTATAGTTGACGTATCCGGCATAAGCCCCGGGACATGTGCCTTGTCCCCCGCCGCCAAGCAATGGAAGTCCGAACACCGTGATGGGATCCACGCCGGTTTGTGGATCTATGGTGCTGGTGAAAATCATCAAGGAAGCAGCGCGCGTCGGCACCACTTCAATGTCCTTAATCAAACTGCATGAATAGTAACCCACGTCATTGAGGCTGGCGTTGGAGATGGTCAGACTGCTGTTGGTCTGGCCGGCCAGCGGATTGCCGTTGTGCAGCCATTGGTAGCCGTCAATATTGGTCGCCGTCACAGTGAAGGTTGCATTCGAGCCGACATAAACCATCTGGTCTTCCGGCTGCAAAATGATCTTGGGGAAATCCGGCTGGATCACCGGCGCGGAATTGACCGCCACCACCTGACCGCTGGCAGACATGACCGCCACGCTGATGGCTGCGAAGGCAGTGGCATTGAGAATGTTTTTTTTCATAATTGGATTATACGATGTTTTTAAGTGACTTTACTAATACGGAGCCAGACGGATAATCTTTCAATTTATTTTTCAGTCCAGCCATTTTTCCTTATTTTCGTTTAAAACCGTGTTTTGTCTTTGGGTTTATCCTAGACTGCAGCGGCACCAATCCGGCTGAATCGTGAAGGTCAAAGGCAGCAAACAACGCAGGGTTTCAAGCTCCGTGCTGGGCGCGGCGCTGGCAGTGCTGTGCGGCCTGCTGCTGTGGCAGGCCCCGGCGGGCGAACCGTGGGTGAACGCCAGCTACGATTATTTGTTCTGGTTCGGCACCCATGCCGCCACCAATCAGGTCACGCTGGTTCTGATGGACAACGAGGCGTTTGCGCAATTCCACCAGCCGCGCGGCCAGCCGTGGGACCGGGCGCTGCACGCGGAATTGTTGAACAAACTGGCGGCGGACGGTTGCGCCCTCGTGGTGTTCGACTCTTTTTTCCGGGCGACGAACGATCCGGTGAAAGATGAAGCGCTCGCCGCGGCCATGCGACGGCAAGGCCGCGTCGTGTTGATGGCCGAACAGGCGCAAGTCACCCATCCGACTTTTTCCGGTTCACAACCCGTCCTGCCGGCGGATTTTTTTCTGAACGCCGCGGGCACCAACTGGGGCGTCGCCTGGCTGAATCCCGATCTGGATTCCATTGTGCGCCGGCACTGGCCGTTTCCATCGCTGGGCCCGTATCCCAGTTTGGCGTGGACGGCGGCGCGGCTGGCGGGCGCGACGCTGAACACGCTGCCGCAGGCGCAATGGCTGCGTTATTACGGCCGGGACGGCGCCTGGACGACGATGAGCTACCAGTTCGCGCTGACCCAGCCGACGAATTATTTCCGCCACCAGATTGTCTTCATCGGCACGCAACCGCACACGACCATGCCCAACGGCGATGAGGATAAATTTCTCACGCCCTACACGCGCTGGACGAACGAGGCTTCCGGCGGCGTCGAAATCCAGGTCACCGAATTTTTGAATCTGATGAACCACGACTGGCTGCGCCGGCCGGTGTGGTGGATGGAATTGTTGACGCTGACCGGCGCGGGCATTTTGCTGGGCGGCATTTGGTGGCGGCTGCGGCTGCTGACCGCCTGCCTCGGGGCGGCCGGCGTGGCCTTCGCCGTGGCGCTCGGCGGAATTTCGTTGAGTTATTTTTCCAATTATTGGTTTCCGTGGCTGGTGATTGCGGGCGGACAGGTGCCGTGTGCGCTGGCCTGGGCGGTGGGCCTGAAAATTTATCGCACGCAAAAAGCCGTCACCCTTTACAACCAGACGGCCGGCGCAAAAAGCGATCCGCTGGAAACCGCGCCCAAAATTCCCGGCTACGAAATCATCCATCCGCCGTTCGGCCGGGGCGCCTACGGCCAGGTCTGGCTGGCGCGCAACCAGCGCGGCCAATGGCGGGCGCTCAAAGTCATTTACCTGGCCAAGTTCGACCAGAACCTGGATCCTTACGAACGTGAGTTCAAAGGCATCAGCCGCTACCAGCCGGTTTCCGACCAGCATCCAGGACTGCTGCGCGTGGATTTTGTCAGCGAGAAACTGGACGGTTATTTTTATTATGTGATGGAGTTGGGCGACGCGCTGGAGCCCGGCTGGGAACACAACCCCGCCGCCTACAAACCGCGCGACCTTCTCGGCGAGCGCGCGCGTGCGCCGGGTCGCCGACTGCCGGTGCGCGAATGCCTCCGCATCGGGCTGGCGCTGACAGACGCCCTTGATTTTCTGCATCGTCAGGCGCTGACGCACCGCGACATCAAGCCGCAGAATATTATTTTCGTGAACGGCCAGCCCAAGCTGGCGGATCTGGGACTCATTTCTGAAATCCGTCCGCCCGATCAGGAACACACCTGGGTCGGCACGCCCGGCTACATGCCGCCGCCGCCGGAACGGCCCGGCACCGCGCAGGCGGATATTTACGCGCTGGGCATGATGCTCTATGTCTTGAGCACCGGCAGCAACCCGACGTTTTTCCCGGAGATCGCCACCAGCCTGGTGGACGCCAGCCGGCCGGCGGATTTTTTCCCGTTGAACACCATCATCCTCAAAGCCTGCCAGCCGGACTGCGCCGAACGCTATGCGACGGCAGCGGAAATGCGACACGCATTGCTGGCGACGCAGGCGATTTTAGAAGCAGCCAGTCCGAAACCGCATTGATCGAGTCAGTTGTTCCGTTTTTCGCCAAACGTCTGGGGATCCGCTTCAAAAAAAAATTTATTTTTTGAAAGAAACAGCCCGCAGCGTCCGTATTGCTTATGGCGAGTTGTTTTTATGAGAATTTTTATTTGGAACCAGATCAGCCCGGTGGTGCGTATTGACCGTTCACGCTGACATGCGACCGGATCACACATCGGCGATGCGAGGCCATGGCGAACTGATTTTAGCCATGAATGATGATCCGTATGCCTGTCATCTGCTCAAGACGATCCTCGAAAAATATGGCTACCAAGTGATGCCGACCAAATCGGGCGCGGACGGCGTCAACGTCTTCGAGAAGTTCCAGCATAAAATCAAATTACTCGTGTCCGATGCCGACCTGCTGTTCCTGGACGGCATCACGGCCATTCGCACCATCCAAAAACTGGCGCCGGAAACCCCTATCATCATCACCTACGGCAACCCCCAAAATGTGCATGCCATCCGAAGCCTCAACGCCGCGCGGCTGGCCGTCCTGGAAAAACCCTACACGGTGGAACAATTGCTGGAGGCGGCGACGCGACTGATCGTTCCGAAGAAATTTCAAAAAAAATCAGATCCCGTCAGCCAGGCTTTTGTCAATGCGATGCTGGGAAAACACCGTCCGGCGCATTGAATGTGAATCGTCCTGGCCAGTCGGACGCGTCGTAAAACAGGTCTCGTTTTCCTCCCCCGTGGTTTTGGTCCGGCCGTCGAAACTTATCCACAGCGATGACCGTTGATATTGCTTGCTGCGATTCGTTTTCTTTTCCTTTTGTGAAGAAGATTTCCCCGGTGCCGACAAATCCGGTTTGTCAGCGCCCATTTTTCTGTTTTGATTAGGCCATGATAGATTCTGTTTCGGACACGGCGGGCGCAGCGGCGGATTTGAAGAAAACTCGCCGCCAAAAGCCCGCGCGGGGCAATGCTGGCCCACCGCAAGGTGTGGACCGCCTGCCGCCGCATTCGCTGGAGGCGGAAATGGGCGTGCTTGGCTGCTGCCTGATTTCGCCAAACGACTGCGTGCCGGAATGCATCAAGACGTTCAAAAGCGAGGAGCAGGCGGCGTTTTACGATCTGCGGCACCAGACGATTTACGCGGCGTTGTCGGAAATGTCCAACGCACGCGTGCCCATTGACTTGATCACGGTGCAGCAACGGTTGAAAGACAACCAGCTGCTGGAACAAGTCGGCGGCATTCCGTATTTGTCGCAGCTGCAGGACGCGGTGCCCAGCGCGGCGAACCTGAGCTACTACCTTGGCATCGTCCGCGAAAAACATTTGCTGCGGCGGATGATCCAGACCTGCACGGGCGTGGTCGGGCGGATTTACGATTACGAGGGCGACGTGGACGCGCTGCTCGACGAGGTGGAAACATCGGTGTTGCGGGTGAACGAATCGCGGGCACTGGCTGAGATCTCCAGCGTGAAAACCCTGGTCAACCAGGCGCTGGTGACCATCGAGAATTTTTTCAACCGCAAAGGCGAGTTGAGCGGCATGTCCACTGGCTTCCCGGATCTGGACAAGATGACGGACGGCCTGCATGGCGGCGAAATGGTGGTCATCGCCGCGCGGCCTTCGATGGGCAAAACGTCTTTAGCGATGAACATTGCGGAACACGTAGCGCTGGAACTCAAGCTGCCGGTGGGCGTGTTCAGCCTGGAAATGAGCTCGGAATCGCTGGTGCTGCGCATGCTGTGCTCCATCGCGCGGGTGAACATGCGGAGCATCCGCGACGGGTTCATGAGCGAGTCGGATTTTCCGAAGCTGATGAGCGCGTCAGGCCGGCTGGCGGGCTCACCGCTTTACATCGACGACACGGCGGGACTCTCGATTGTGGAACTGCGGGCGCGGGCGCGGCGGATGCACCAACAGCACGGCATCAAGCTGTTTGTCATTGACTATTTGCAGCTTCTAAATTCTACTGCGCGTCGTTCTCAGGACAATCGGCAACAGGAAATCGCCGATATTTCCAGCGGCGTCAAGGCGCTGGCCAAGGAACTCAAAGTGCCGGTGATCGTGCTGTCGCAGTTGAACCGCGAATTGGAGAAGGATAAGAGCCGCAAACCGCGCATGAGCGACTTGCGCGAATCCGGTTCGATTGAACAGGATGCCGACTTGATCGGTCTGCTTTACAAGCCGAATGCGGGTGATGACGAAGACGCGGGTGCGGCACCCGATGAGAGCAATGGTGTGGCGGTAAATTTTCTGATCGCCAAGCAGCGTAACGGTCCGACGGGCGACGTGAACCTGACGTTCATGAAGCCATACACGCGCTTTGAAAGCGCCGCGAAATTTAGCGATGACGATGTGCAGCGTTAGTTAAACAATGAAATCAATCATTCGACCCCTGGGGGTTTCGATGTTACTGGGCTGCGCGACCGCCGCGTGGGCCCAGAGCACGGGACCGAAAATCGACCGCGTGGACATCAAATTCGTTGGCCCCGCATCAGTTAGCGAGGACTTCATCCGCTCCAACATCAAGCTGAAGACCGGCTCAACATATCTGCCCGGCCTCACGCAGGACGATGTGCACCTGCTTTACGGCACCGGCCAGTTTTACAACATCCGCGTCTCGGTGGCGCAGGCCGATGACGGCGGTGTGGTGCTGACGTATTTGATCCAGGCCCGGCCGCGCGTGACCTCCATCAAAATCGAAGGGGCCAGCAAAGTCAGCGAATCCAAGCTGAAGAAAAAAGTCACGGTCAAGGTGGGCGAGCCGCTGGACGAACAGAAATTGTTCGCCGACGTGCAGGAGATGAAAAAGCTGTATGAAAAATACGGCCACGCCGACACGCAGGTGAAATATGTCCTCAACATCGAGGAAACCACCGGCCACGGCACCGTCACCTTCCACATTGAGGAAAGCCCCAAGGTCAAAATCGCCGATGTCAAATTCATCGGCGCGGCGGCGTTTCCGCAGAAAACGCTGCGCAGCGAACTCAAGGTCCGGCGGCGCTGGTTTTTTTCCTGGCTCACCGGCAGCGGTTATTTTCAGCAGGAAGATTTCGACGGCGACCGCGACCGGCTGGGCGATTTTTACCGCGACCACGGTTATCTTGATTTTGAAATCAAGGACGTGAAATTGGAGCGGCCCACGACCAACGTGATGGATATCAATTATTCCATTTACGAAGGCCGGCAATACAAAGTGGGCGCAGTGAAAATCGCCGGCAACAAAATTTTCAGCGACGCGGAAATCGTCAAGGGGCTGGAGAACATCCACGCGTTTCAGCATTCCAAGGGCAAGCTCGGCCCCGACGGTTTGCCGATGGACACCGGCGATATTTTCACGCCCGACGGCCTCACCAAAGACACCGACCTGATCCAGGATTTTTACGGCAGCAAAGGCTATGTGGACATTTCGCAGGGCCAGGCGCTGCACGTTTCCAAGATTCCCAATGTCGAATCCGGCACGATGGATTTGGAATACCAGATTGACGAATCGCAAAAATCCTCGGTCCAAAAAATCGAGATTCGCGGCAACCTCAAGACGAAGGACAAAGTGCTGCGGCGCGAACTGGCGATTTCTCCCGGTGACACGCTGGACATGGTGCGCGTGAAAATCAGCAAGCAGCGGCTCGAAGGTCTGCAATATTTCAGCAAGGTGGATTTGCGCCCGGAGCCGACCGATCCGCCCATCGCCGGCAAAAAAAATCTCATTGTCAATGTCGAGGAACAGAACACCGGCAATTTCACTGTCGGTGCCGGGTTCAGCTCCGTGGATTCGCTCGTTGGCTACGCCGAAGTGTCGCAGGGCAATTTTGATTTGTTCAAGCCGCCCTTCTTCACCGGGGCCGGCCAGAAAATCCGCCTGCGCGTCCAGCTCGGCACGCAGCGCCAGGATTACGAACTGTCTTTTGTCGAGCCGTGGTTCCTGAACCGCAAGCTGTCGCTGGGCGTTGACCTCTACCGCCACCAGCTTAACTTTGAAAGTCCAAACAATATTTACGACGAGACCCGCACCGGTGCGAAGGTGAGCCTCACCCGCGCGCTCGGCAGCGATTTCCTCATCGGCAGCGTCAGCTACACGGTGGAAGATGTCGGCATTTCGCTGAACAACGGCTGGCATGATGAAATTCAAAATCCCATTCCATTTCAGCATCCGCTCAATGCAAATGTTCCGCAGGATATTTTGAATCAAACCGGGGATCATCTTTACCAGCGTTTGGGTGGCTCGCTGGCCTACGACACGCGCAACAGTTCCCAGCTACCCAACCATGGTCAACGCACGGAATTGACCACCGAATTCAGTGCCGGCGACACCTCGTTCTACAAGGTGGAACTTCATAGCGCCTGGTATTTCCGCGGCATCATGAAGGGCGATGTGATTGAACTCGTCGGCCGCACCGGCGTCACCGACAGCCTTTCCGGCGGCGATGTGCCGTTCTACGACCGCTATTACCTCGGCGGGCTTTACTCGCTGCGCGGTTTCAAATTCCGCAACATCGCGCCGCGCGACGCGAGTTACGGCATCAACCAAAACATGGTGAACGAGCCGATCGGCGGCGACAATTACTGGTTTGGCTCAATGGAATACAGCACGCCTATTTTTGAAAAGGACGGCGGGGTCAGCCTCCGCTTCGCGATGTTCTACGACATCGGTTCGGTCGGCGGCAACTCGCCTTATTCTTTCTCCAGTGGTTACGACGACAACTGGGGCTTGGGCATCCGGCTCAATATTCCGCACCTCGGCCCGTTGCGTTTGGATTACGGCATTCCCATCACTCACGACGCCTTCAACAGCAGCACCGGCCAGTTCCAATTCGGCGTCGGTTACACCCGTGAATTTTAAGATGAAACTTCGCATTGCAAAAAAATTAGCCGCCCTCGGCTGCGTGACGGCCCTGACCAGCCTGGCGCAAACCGCCTCGCCGTTGGCCAAGCTCCCGTTGTTTTTTGAGGCCAACCACGGCCAGTCAGCCACCGCCGCACCGTTTCTCGCCCGCACGGCGGACGCGCAATGCGCCATTTCCGCCAGCGGTGTGGCAATGAATCTGCGCCGTGCTGCCGGGCAGACCAGCCGGCTGAACATGAACTTTGTCGGCGCGAATCCGTCCGCCGCCATCCAC
Organism: uncultured Verrucomicrobia subdivision 3 bacterium; assembly: GCA_903884535.1. Lineage (GTDB taxonomy): Bacteria > Verrucomicrobiota > Verrucomicrobiia > Limisphaerales > UBA11358 > UBA11358. Next base: position 65,582 of record CAISEZ010000071.1, on the reverse strand, counting down.
GGCGATGCCGAGCAATCAGGCAAGGTGAATTACCTCACCGGCAACGATCCGGCGCAGTGGCATGCCGGCGTGCCGACCTTTGCCCAAGTCCGCGTCGAAAAAATGTATCCGGGCGTTGACGTTGTTTTCTACGGCAACCAGCAGCAGCTCGAATACGATTTCAATATTGCCGCCGGGGCCAATCCCAATGTCGTGGTCCTGCAGTTTGACGGCGCGGACAAAATCCAATTGGGCGCGCAGGGCGATCTGGTGATTTCGCTGGGCGGCCGTGAAATCCGCCAGCCTGAACCGCAGATTTACCAGACCATCGCCGGCAGCCGGCACGCGGTCAGCGGCGGCTATAAAATTCTGGCGAACCAAACGGTTGCGTTCAATGTGGGTGATTATGACCATTCGCAGCCGCTTGTGATTGATCCGGTGTTGAGCTACTCGACTTTTTTTGGCGGCAATTACGGCGACACGGCTTGGGCCGTGGCCATTAATCCAAATGACCAATCCATCTTCATTGCCGGCCAGACTTTTTCGTCGCAGATCAGCAATGGCGTGGCACTGTCAACCTCGGGGGCTTACCAGCGCACCAATAACGGTGGAACTCAAACTAGCGACGCGTTTGTGGCCAACATAGATAAAACTGGCACCAATTTGTTGTATTTCACCTATCTCGGCGGCAGCAGCGATGATGCGGCTTACGGGCTGGCCGTTGACTCAAATGGCGATGCCTTTATTTGCGGGGGCACATATTCAACCGATTTCCCAACCAAAAATGCGATTCAGGGGGGCACAGGCATTCATGGCAGCATGGATGCTAAACTCAAAACTTATCCATCGGATGCCATCGTAGCTGAACTGGCACCAGGTGGATCTAACTTAATTTATTCCACTTACTTAGGCGGAGAAAATTACGAGGCCGCTTACGGCATTGCGATAGACCCATCTGGCGATGCCTACATTACCGGATTCACTTATTCGACAAATTTTCCAGGCACGACAAATACTTTTGCCTACCAGCCTCATCTCGGCTGCGTAAACAATGCTTTTACATTCCAATATAATGCCTTCGTCACAGAAATTGCCGCTGGCGGCAACACTCTGAAATATTCCACCTACCTCGGCGGCACAAATGCTGATGGCGGGCAGGCCATTGCCTACAATGACAATCAATTATTCGTAACTGGCTACGCCACCTCGACCAATTTTCCAACAGCTCATTACATTCATCAATCCATCGGCACCAATCTGGTGGACGGACATTTTCTGAATGGTTCGAATGCCACCGCGCTGCTATTCAACGACGCTTTTGTCGCAGCGTTCACCAACGCTTCCGGCTCCAACCTGACATTGCTCTATTCCACCCTGCTCGGCGGCGCTTTCAGCGACATCGCCTACGGCATCGCGGCGGACGCACTCGGCAATGCCTATGTCGTCGGCTCGACCACCTCCAGCAATTTTCCGAGCCTCAACACCGTCGGCACCAATTTGCTAACGTCGTATGTCCGCACAAACACTTATTATTATCCAGCCACAAACGGATTCCTCACGCAGATTCAATGGAATGGCACCAACGCATCCATAGGCTATTCCACTCTGTTTGGCGGCTACGGCGTGGATGTCGCCACGGCCGTGGCGCTGGATCCCAACAATGACGCCTTCGTGACCGGCTACGCGTCCTCCACGAATTTCCCGGTGACCCGGGCGAACATTTACGGTTCGCTCCGCGCGACGAATGCCGGCGGCAGCGACGTGTTTGTGATCGCCTTCAATCCCAATGCCTCCGGCCTGCTCTACTCGACGTATCTCGGCGGTGCCGCCAATGACTACGGCTACGGCATCGCGGTGGATTCAGCCAGCAGCGCCTACGTCGTCGGCCAGACACTCTCGACCAATTTCCCGAGTTTCAATGCGCGGCAAAAAATCCTCAACGGCACGAATGACGCGTTCCTCGCCAAAATCATCATGGCTTCACCGCTGTTGAGCGCGAGCTTGTCCGGCACCAATTTTCTGGTGACGGTCCCGCCGGTGGGCGACCTGAATTCCGGCAACTTCAGTCTTGAAACCAGCACCAATCTTTTGATCAGCACCAATTGGGTAGTAATCTCCAATGCGCCGGCGATGGTCAACGGCACCAATATTTTCACCTTCGCTCCCACCAACCCGGCGCGCTTTTTCCGGTTCCATCAATAAACCATGGCCGGCATTTTCTGCTGGCTTCAAAAAAAAAATCTGCTTTTATTCTGCCCATGAAAAATTTGCGTTACACAATTATTGCCGCGTTAATCCTCGCCCTCGCCACCGTTTCCGCCACTGCCCAGACCAAGGTTGGCAGCGTGGACATGAAAAAACTGTTTAACGGCTACTGGAAAACCAAGCAGGCCCAGACCGCGCTGGAAAACCGCAAGACGGAATTGCGCAAGGAAATCAAGGACATGGCCGACGGACTGGACAAGGCGCAGGCCGCATATAAGACATTGCTGGACCAGGCCAACGACCAAGCCATTTCCCAGGACGAGCGCGACAAGCGCAAAGCCGCCGCCGGCGACAAGGCCAAGGAAATCAACACTTCAAAGGCTGCCATTGAACAGTTTCAGCGTCAGGCCGAGGCGCAACTCGCCGACCAGAGCCAGCGCATGAGCGGCAACCTCGTCGGCGAAATTCAGAAGGCGGTCAACGACAAAGCCAAGGCCGGCAATTACAGCCTCGTCGTCAATGCGGCCGCAAATGAATCCTTCGTTTATGTCAGTCCCGACAATGATCTCACCACCGCCGTGCTCGGCCAGCTCAATGCCGGCGCGCCGATTGACGTGTCCACGCCGAGCACCGGCCTGCCGCTCACGATCAGCACGAATGCGCCGTAAGTCGCGCAACCTTGTAAAAAATGTGAATTAATTTGTTGCACATTTTTCCACGGCTGCTATTTTTCACGCCCGCTTTTGATTATCAAGAGCGGGCATTTAGTTAACCATTAACAGACAATCGTTCTTTGTATGGCCCAACGTATTCGTATTCGTCTCAAGGCTTATGACTTCCGAGTCATAGACCAGTCGGCACGCGAAATTGCTGACACTGTCAAACGCACTGGCGCACGCGTCGCCGGTCCCATCCCCCTCCCGACCCGGATCGAGCGCTTCACCGTGCAGCGTTCCCCGCACTCGGACAAAAAGTCGCAGGAGACTTTTGAACAACGCACCCACAAGCGGCTGATTGACATTCTCGATCCGACCGCCAAGACCGTGGACGAATTGAAGAAACTCAATTTGCCCGCCGGCGTGGACATCACCATCAAAATTTGATTTAAGGAGAACACCATGCCACTAGGAATTTTAGGAAAAAAACTGGGCCACACACGCGTCTATGATGCGAATGGCAAAGTCGCGGCCGTCACGGTCGTGCTCGCCGGTCCCAACCGCGTGCTGCAAGTCAAAACGCAGGCCGGCAAAGACGGTTATAACGCCGTGCAACTCGGCTTCGACGATCAAAAGGAACAGCGCCTCACCAAGGCCCTGCTCGGTCACGTCAAGAAACACAACGGCGCGGCGGTCAAACGCATTCGCGAGTTTCGCGATTTCTCCAAGGACGTGAAACCCGGTGATGTCATCGGCGCCACGGTTTTCGCCGTGGGCGATTTCATTGACGCCATCGGCGTCACCAAGGGCCGCGGCTTCGAAGGTGTTGTGAAACGTCACCGGATGGCCGGTGGTGATTCCACGCACGGTGCCAAAGGCTGGCATCGTCGCGGCGGCGCAATCGGTCAGCGTTTGTTCCCCGGCACGGTTATGCGCGGTATGCGCATGCCCGGTCACATGGGCCAGGACACTCGCACCACGCAGAACCTCGAAGTCATTCAGGTTCACGAGGCGGACAATATTTTGCTCATCAAAGGATCCATCCCTGGAGCCGAAGGCGATTACGTCGTCATTCGCGAAGCCAAGAAACGTCCGAAGGGCTGGAAACCGGCCGTGAACGCTTCTCTGTCCAAGAAAAAAGCTGATGCGAAAGCCGCAGCTGCAGCCAAATCCGCGGTCGCACCCGCCAAGAAATAATTAGGCCATGAAAATTGCCATTAAAAATATCGCAGGAAAAGACTCGGGCGAACTCGAAGTGAAATTCGAGCTCATTGAAAACGGAAAAGGTTCCCAGGCAGTCCATGATGCTGTCGTCGCTTACAACGCGGCCCAGCGCAGTGGCACGGCTTGCACCAAGACCGCCGGTGAGGTCCAGGGTTCCAACAAGAAACCGTGGAAGCAAAAAGGCACTGGCCGCGCCCGCGCCGGCTCCGTCCGTTCACCCTTGTGGGCGGGTGGCGGTGTCGTCTTCGGTCCGAAGCCGCGTGATTTCACGAAGAAGATCTCCAAGAAAACCCGCGGCCTCGCGTTGCGCAAAGCTCTGAGTGCCCGGCTCAAGGCTGGCGACGTGGTTGTCGTTGATGACTTGAAGCTCGCTTCAGCCAAAACCAAGGAATTCGTCAAAGTGATTTCCGCTTTGGATCTCACCGGCACCACGCTGGTGGTTTCCAACGGCGCGGAAAAAAATCTGTCGCTCGCGGCGCGCAACGTCGTTGGCGTTACGCTCACCACCGGCGATTCACTGAACACCTACGACGTGTTGCGCCCGGACAAACTGCTCTTCACCAAGAGCGCGTTTGAAACTGTCGAAGCCCGTTTGAACAAGGAATAACATGAACGCTTTCGAAATCATCAAGACCGTCCGCCTGACGGAAAAAGGCACGCGCCAGAGCGAGAAATATAACCAATACACCATCGTGGCCGACCGCCTCGCGACCAAGCCGGAAATCCGGCAAGCCGTGCAGGAACTGTTCAAGGTCAAAGTCGTCCGCGTGAACACGCTCAACGTGCGCGGCAAAGACCGCCGCAAACGCACCGCGCAAGCGGGCCGCGCGTCGAACTGGAAAAAAGCCATCGTCACCTTGAAAGAGGGCGACAAGATTGTTTTGACCTAGTCAGCATTTGAAACACGAACGGCGCGGAATTTTTCCGCGCCGTTTTTTTATTTTCTGGTTGGACAGCATTTGTCCAAGCGGTTCTGACAAAATCTTCGTGTCGTCTGCCGTTGTGAACAATTCAACGTGGCGCGGCGACGGAGGAGAGCTTAATGTCGGCTGACTTGAAAAACCGGATTCTGCACGTGGATGGCGACAGTTTTTTTGCGAGCTGCGAAATCGCGCTCGATAAAAAACTGCAGGGCCGCGCGGTGTGGGTCGGCGGCGGCCGGCGCGGCGACGGCATTGTCATCGCGGCCAATCGCGCGGCGAAAAAGTTCGGCGTCAAAACCGGCATGGCGTGTTTCGAGGCGAAGCGGATTTGTCCGCGCGGCGTTTTGTGCCGGCCGCATTACGACGCTTACCGCGACATCTCGCAGAAAATGTTCCGCGTGCTGGAACAGTATTCGCCAATGCTCGTGCCGGTTTCCATTGACGAAGGCTTTCTCGATTTCACGACGATGGACAGCGTGGTCTGGCGCAACACGACGCCGGAAAAATATGTGCGCGAAATCTGCGACCGCATCACACGCGAGGTCGAGATTCCCGTGTCCGCCGGTCTCGCCAATTCCTCGCACCTCGCCAAACTGGCGACGGACGCGGCCAAGCCGGGCTTTCTCGAAATCAAACCGGGCGAGGAAAAAGAATTTTTGAAGGATCGCTCGGTGCGCGAACTTTCCGGCATCGGCAAAAACCGTCAGCGCTCGCTCGCGGCGCTCGGCGCGCTGACGTTCGGGCACGTCGCCAAAATGCCGTCGCCGCTGCTCAAACAAAAATTTGGCATCTGGGGCCAGCAACTCTGGCTGTTTTCCAACGGAATGTGGAACGAGCCGCTGGTGCTTGAAGTGAAAGACCGCACGACGATTTCCAGCAACACCACCCTGCCCTTCGATGAACCGGATTACGAGGCCGCGCTGACGTTTGCGTTGAGCGAGGCGACGCGGCTGACCGGGCAATTGCGCCGCGAGCAGTTGCAGGCGCGCGAAGTGTCGCTGACGATTCGGTTCACGGATTTTTCCGAGGTCGGCGGCAGCCATCGCTTCCGCGAGCCTCGGTTTTTGAATTCCATTTTCAATACCGTGCTGGAAGGCATTTTCCGCGAGTGCATGGGCGGGCAACAAAAACCGGTGCGACAGATCCGCCTCGCGTTCTGGAATCTCGCGCGGCTCGACACGCAGCCGACGTTGTGGGGCCGCACGGACGCGGAACGCTGGGGCGCGCTGGATGACGCGACGCACAAGCTGAACGAGCAGTTTGGCAAAACGAGCGTGATGACCGGCGCGCAACTAGCGTTGCGCGAATCGGAAGAAAGCTTCAAGAATCCGAAGGCGAAATGTCCGTTCGTGCCGCAGCGCGAGATGGTGAAAAAGCTCTGGGGCACGGACGCCGATCCGCTGGCGCACAAGGGCGATTGGGAAAAGCGGTTGGCGAAGGTGAGCAAGCAGGCGCAATTCAATCATTGATAAGTTCGAGCAACCGCGTATTGAAAATTTATTTTCTGGAAAATCCCACCTAATTACATCATCCTATCCATCCAAATTTATGGACGTAAAACTTCCCAAGCTGGGCGAAGGCGCTGATTCCGGCGTCGTGGTCAATATCTTCGTGAAAGAGGGCGACACGATTGCCAAGGATCAGGCCATCATGGAATTGGAAAACGAAAAGGCCGTCGCCTCGATCCCGTCCACGGCGGCGGGCGTGGTGACCAAGGTTTATGTGAAGGCCGGCGACCGCATCAGCGCAGGCCAGAAGATTTTGTCGGTCGGCGGCGACGCGCCTGCGGCGGCGGCTCCCGCTCCGGCGGCTGCGCCAAAACCGGCGGCGAAGAAAGTTGCCGCGCAGGCTGCGCCGGAACCCGTCGCCGTCGAAGATGATTCGGCGGACATCGAAGAAGAAGTTTCCACGGCCACGATCGCGACGTCGCCATCCATCCGCAAGATGGCGCGCGAATTTGGCATCCACCTCGGCAAGATCCGTGGCAGCGGTTCCGGCGGCCGCATCGTCAGTGCCGACGTGCGCGCCTACATTCAGCGGTTAATGAAAGCGGCGGCCAAACCCGCGACGGTTGCAGCCGCAGCCGCGGCTCCGGCCAAACCGGCGGCGGTGCAAATTGATTTCTCGCAGTGGGGACCAATTCTCAAGAAGCCGGTCACGCCGTTGCGCAAAGTGATCGCGCGGCGCATGTCCGAAAGCTGGAGTTCGGTCGCGCGGGTCACGCAATTTGACGACATTGATTTCACGCGGCTCGGCGAGTTGCGGAAAAAATTCGCGCCGGCTTACGAAGCCAAAGGCGTCAAGCTCACGCTCACGCCTTTCGTGTTGGCCGCTGTCGCCGGCACGCTGCGCAAACATTCCATTTTCAACTCCAGCCTCGATGAAGTGGCGAGCGAAATTATTTTGAAAGAATACATCCATCTCGGCATCGCGGTGGACACGGATCAAGGTTTGATGGTTCCCGTCATCCGCGACGTGGACAAAAAATCGCTGTTCGATCTCGCCAAGGAATTGGAACTACTCGCGGCCCGGGCGCGCGACCGGAAGATTTCCGCCGATGAAATGAAAGGCGGCACGTTCACCATCTCCAATCAAGGCGCGATTGGCGGCGCGCATTTCACGCCGATCATCAATCTGCCGGAAGTGGCGATCCTCGGCCTCGGCCGCGGCGCGCTCAAGCCGGTGGTGCGCGACGGCAAAGTCGAGGTGCGCATGATGACGCCGATGGCGTTGAGCTACGATCACCGCGTGATCGACGGCGGCAGCGCCGCGCGGTTCACGGTGGATCTGCTCGCGGCGTTCCACGATTTCAAAGAAGAACTGGTTAAACTTTAAGCGCAAATTAATTTCATGGACTCCATTAAAACGGAAATTGTTGTAGTCGGTGCCGGGCCGGGCGGTTACGCGGCGGCTTTTTATGCGGCCGATTTGGGCAAGAAAGTCATTCTCATCGAACGCGAAAAACGGCTCGGGGGCGTCTGTCTGAATCGCGGCTGCATCCCCTCGAAGGCGCTGCTGTATGCGACGCACCAAATCGTCAATGCGCGCGAATCGGCGCATCGCGGCATCACGTTCGCGGAGCCGAGCGTGGATTTGGCCAAGCTGCGCACGTGGAAAGAATCCGTCATCGAAAAACTAGGCGGCGGCGTGGCGACGCTCGCAAAAATGCGCGGCGTCCAGGTCATCCAAGGCCGCGCCTATTTTGAAGGCTCGAACAAGCTGCGCGTCGAAACCGAAAGCGGCCAGCAATTTGTCGAATATGACAAGGCGGTGCTCGCGGTCGGTTCGCTCGCGGCAATGCCCAAAGCGTTTGACCTCGGCAATCCGCGCGTGATGACTTCGACCGGCGCGCTCGAAATCGAGGACATTCCGGAAAATTTACTCATCGTCGGCGGCGGTTATATCGGCATGGAAATGGGCTTTGTTTATTCTGCGCTCGGCAGCAAGGTCACCGTGGTCGAGGCACTCGACAGCATACTGGCGGCGGCGGATGCGGACCTCGCCCGTCCGGTGGTGGCGAATGCCAAAAAGTCGTTCAAGGAAATCCGGGTCAAGGCGCGCGTGACGAAAATGTCCACCGTCGGCAAGCAGATCAAAGTGGAATCCGAATACAACGGCGAAAAGCTCACTGAACTTTACGACCGCGTATTGGTCTCCGTCGGCCGCGTGCCGAACAGTGCCGACCTTGGCCTCGAGAACACGAAGGTTGAACTGGACGAAAAAGGTTTCGTCAAAGTTAACGCCCATCAGCAGACCGGCGACCCCAGCATTTATGCCATCGGCGACATCGCGGGCGGCATCATGCTCGCGCACAAGGCGCACAAGGAAGCGCGCATCGCGGTGGAAAACATCAATGGCGAAGAAACGGTTTTTGAAAACGTCATCATCCCGGCCGTGGTCTTCACCGATCCGGAACTGGCGTGGTGCGGTTTGACCGAAGCCGAGGCAAAGGAAAAAGGCTTGAGTTATCAGGTCGCGAAATTTCCATGGTCGGCATCCGGCCGCGCGTTGTCGTTTGACCGCACGGACGGCGTGACGAAAATGATTGTTGATCCTGACACGAACCGTTTGCTCGGCGTGGGCATCTGCGGTGCCGGTGCCGGCGAACTCATCGCCGAGGCCACGCTGGCGATGGAAATGGGCGCAACCGCCGAGGACATCGCGCTAACGGTGCATCCGCATCCAACGCTCTCCGAAACGGTGATGGAATGCGCGGAAGTTTTCTTCGGACACGCCACGCACACGTTCACGAAGAAAAAAGTCGCGGAGTAATTGCTCGTTTTATGGAATCACGCCACCGGTTGATATTTCAATCGGTGGCGTATTTCTTTGCGCTTTTTGCCGGACGCTTTTTAGGCTTCTTTGCACTGGCGGCGATTTGAATAGCCCGCCGTGCCCACAGAGTAAGTTCGGGCGCATTTTCCAGAACGTCCGGCGGCACTTCGTGATAACCCATCGTCATCACTTTTCCTTTCATTTCATAGGTGAATGGTTCCATGCCGCGCTCGACAAAATCTTTCTGCGACTGCACGTCCGTTTTGAAAAACAACCGGCCTTCGTCCAGAATCCCGAAGAAGTGGTCGCCGGCATACAAGCCGTGTGCGCCGAACATCGCCTTGGCGCGCAGTTCCGGCAACGCGTGCAACTGGTCGAGGACAAATTCTTTGAAGGAGTCGTCAGGCATGATTAATCACGGTGACGAAGCCGATTCCAGTTCGCGCAACGGCTGACCCATCATGTCGCCGAGCCGGATACCGGCAATGTAGATGACCGCGGCAAACCCCAGCAAAAACCCCAGCAAAACAAGAAACGACCAGAAATGTTTATTTTCAAAACGCTTCAAGGTGCGCGCGAAAGCCAGCAGTCCGAACAGCGCCGATACGACGATCACCGCGTCCACGCTCGCCCGTTGCCAGTAGCTGCCGCCGAGATGCAGCCACATGCCGAATTCGTCGAACGTCAGTCCCATCGCCATACCGTAAAGCAACGCCGTGACTTCCGCCGCGCGGCCAGTGGGCCGGCGAAACACGCTGTAACCCGCCACCGCCGCCAGCAGAAAAATGCCGTAGTTCAGATGATGCACATGTGTGCCGCCCATGAAGAAATACAGGTTCGGCATCGCCTTGGACATAATGAGAAACACGAACACGCGGGAAAGAATAAAAGTCACAATGAAGCTGAAGAGCGCGAAGCGCGCGAGCTTGTGCGTTGTCTCCCGCTGCTGATGATGCTCCGAGGTAATCAAAGTCTGCATAAATTTTCCGTGTCGGAAAAAGAGCTTGCCGCGCGCCCGGTCAATTTCAAGCGCGAAAAAACCCGCACAGCTCGCGCCACACGGGCTGATCCATTTTTTCCAAATGACCACGGCGCAAGAAACGGCGTGAGAAAGATTCAATCGCCCATGCAGGTGCCCACGCGGCGGGCGGTGGTCACCCAGGAATGATCCGGCGGCACGCTCTTGCGTTTGCCGGCGACTTTTTCCAGCGGCACCGGTTCGGTGCCGTCGCCGCGCGCGGCCACCATCACACCGTAATGTTCCTCGTTGATGAGGTCGCCGCACGCGCTGCCGAGCCGCGTGGCGAGAATGCGATCCGCCGCCGAGGGCGTGCCACCGCGCTGGACGTAGCCGAGAATGGTCACGCGGGATTCCAATTGGGTGAGTTCCTCCAGATGCTTCGCCAGACGCATGGTGTTGCCGGTGTGCCGCACTTCGAGCGAGGCGAGTTCGAGCTTTGCCTCTTTTCTGTCGTGCAAAGTGCGGGCGCGTTCGAGTTTCTTTTCGGCGGCGAGCAGCGCGCGGGCGTCGTCGCGACTCATCGCGCCTTCCGCCACGGCGACGATGCTGAAATTGGTGCCGGCGCGACTGCGCCGTTTGATGGCGGCGGCGATGTGTTCCACGTCGTAGGGAATTTCGGGAATTAAAATCACGTCCGCCCCGCCCGCGATGCCGGAGCCAAGCGCGAGCCAACCGGAACGGTGGCCCATGATTTCGGCGACAATAATGCGGTGATGACTGTGCGCGGTGCTGTGCAGCCGGTCAATGGTCTCGGTGGCGATGTCCAGCGCGGTGGCGAAACCGAACGTGGCGTCGGTCATGGCCACGTCGTTGTCAATCGTCTTGGGCAGCGTGATGACATTAAGGCCGGCTTCCTGCAGGCGCAGCGCATTTTTCTGCGTGCCGCCACCGCCGAGACAAACGAGGCAATCGAGTCCCCACTCGTGATAATTATCCACGATGGTCTTGGTCATGTCCTTGGTCCGGCCGTCAATGACCATGCGGTGCGGCTTGTCGCGGCTGGTGCCGAGGATGGTGCCGCCCACGGTGAGGATGCCGGCGAGCGTGGTCTTGTCGAGCTTGAGCCGCTTGTTTTCGACGAGACCGCGGAAACCGTCGCGGAAGCCGACGAGTTCCATGCCGTAATAGCCCAGACACGTTTTGCCGACGCCGCGAATGGCGGCGTTGAGGCCGGGGCTGTCGCCGCCTGCGGTGAGGATGCCGATGCGTTTGATTTTTTTGGCCATGCCGGGAACTATTTGAATTGCTGGGGAAAATTTGTCGAGCAGAACTTTTAGAAATCTTCAGAAATAAGCATCCCTGTCCTTCAGCGCAGGCGATGCCGGCCGCGAGCGCCGCCACATCGCCGCGCAACTGACCAGGCAGTTGATCCACATAAACCCCGCGATGGCCGCTCCGATCTCAAAGGCGCGATCCTCGTAAACTAAATGAATCTTGTGGCCACCTGCTGGAATCTGCACGGCCTGAAACGCATGATTGGCCCGCAGCAACGGCACCGGTTGGCCGTCCACCGTCGCATGCCAGTTGTGATAATACGTCTGCGCCACGACGACCAGCGCCGGCGCGGCGGCGGAAACTTCCGCGTCCACCGTGTCCGAACCAAAACGCGAAGTGATCACTTGCACCGCCGCCGGGTTGGTGACAGTGACTAAGTTCCTTTCGGCGGCGGGCAGCAGCACGACCGCGCGACCGTCAAAATCATTTTGCGTGAGCGCTTTCAGCGTGGTGGCGTCATCCAGAAAAATCGGCCGCTGACCGGCCGTCACCAGCGGCAGAAAATTGGTGCGCGCCTGCCAGTGGAAAAATGCGTCCGGCGCGGAAATCTGCGACACGCCCAGAAAATCCTCGAGGCGCGAATAGCTGGCATTGGTCGTGGTATAAAACAGCGACAGCACATCGTCGCACTCGCGCGGCGTCAACGAGAAAAATCCGTCCACCTTCGGCACGGCGTCGAGGACATTGGCGTCCGCGCAATAGCCGAGGCGCTTGGTGAGAAAATTATTCTTGGGATCGCTCGCCGCAAAGTTCAGGAATTCATTTGCCGCCGAGGGCGAAACCATCACCCGCGAACCACCCAGCGCAGGCTGCGGCTGCAAAGCCAGTTTGGTGCGCGTCAAGCCCGGCTCGAAAATCCACGGCGGCACCGTGGGATTCTGCGCCGGCGCATGCGTGAAAACATCCAGCCAAGCAAAGGCAATCAACACCAGCGGCGCGATCCGAAAAAATCTTGTTTCAACTCTGCCCGCCAAAACATAAAGAACGGCACCGGTCAGTCCCAGAAAAACGGCGCGGGAAAATCCGTTCATCAAGGCGAGGCGCGTTTCATCGCCCGGCAACGGCGCAAGCTGCGTCCATGCGACAATCCCAACCATGAGCAAAAACAAAACCGCACCGAGCGGGAGCAGTTGTCTTTTTGCCTCGTCCAGATTCGCCAATGTGAACGCGGCCAGCAGCGGCGCGGCGAACACGGCGACCGAGATGAATTTGACCGGGTAAGTGATGAAGCTTAGTTGTGGCAGCAGCTTTCGCAACGCGGGATAAATTGGCGTATTTTCACCGAGGGCAAACACCAGTCCGATGACGGCGATGGCAGCGAGCAGACGCACTTTGGATTTGGGTTCGACGGAGTCTCGCCCCACCCACCAAGCCAGCAATGCCAGCCACACAGTTCCGACACCAAGGTAATACGATGACGTCCAATATTGGCCGTGCTGAAAAAAAATGCCTTCGGTAATCGTGGAACCGAAGGCGAGCGGCACGAGAAAATTCGCTAGGCCAAAGCCGGGCATGGACCAACGCAAATCCGTGTAGCCGGTCGCTCGCTGCGCGTGCGCCACGAGGTCCAGGAACGGCAGCAATTGCGCGGCGCTCAAGGCAATCACCAGCACCACGACCAATGGAAAACGCCAGAGCATGGCACCGCGCGAAGAATCCTTTTTGATGAACGACTGAAGCCACAACGCCGACACAATGAGCCACGTCAGGAAAATGGTTTCCGGTCCACCCGCCAGCATTTGGAATGCGCCGACGAATGCGGCCAGAAAAATTTTCCGACCACCGTCACGCCAGGCGAGTCCGGTGGCGAGCACGACCCACGGCATCCAACTGAAGGTCGCCATGTGACTCGGCCACATGAGCAGATTGAGTGTGAAGCCATTGAATGCGAATGCCACGCCGGCAAACGCGGCGGCGAACTTGTTTCCCGTCCAATGGCGCGCGAGAAAATATATGCCGAGTCCGGCGAACCACAAATGTAGCAGACAAAAAAAACTCAGCGACCACGCGAGCGGCAGCGCCAGATAAACCAGCGCCGGCGGGTAGAGCGGCATGGTGTTCCATTGCGCGAGGAACGGCACGCCGCAGTTGTTGTAGGGATTCCAGAACGGGATTTCGCCGTGCCAGAAACATTCCCGTTGAAAATGCGCCAGCGGAAACGCGAAAAAACCGAAGTCGCGCGCGACAAACGTTTGCAGCCCGAGAAATACCTGCGGAAACGCGGCAAAAATCAGCAGCGCGAGGAGGATTCCAAAGCGCACGGGCGTGAAAAGTTTATCGGCGAAGTTGTCGCTGCCGCGTTGTTGCACGCGCAGATTAAAACGGTCGGCGACGCGAAAAGCAACCACCAGAACAGTGGCAGCCGACGTGAGCCGGCTCAAATTGAAATTCTGACGGCAACGGTTAGAGCGGACTCCTGTCCGCTGCTACCAAGTCAAGCCTCGCCCACCGGTTGACGCTGGCGCTTTGAAACCTTACGCTGGTTCAAATTTATGAGCGCATTGCAAGATTCCCTGATCGAACTGATCCGCCGCACGTCCGCCGAAATTCCCGACGACGTGCATCAGGCCATTCTCACGTCGCTGGAAAATGAAAAGCAGGGCACCATCGCCGAGAACGCGATGAAGATCATCGACCAGAACATCGCCATCGCCAAAAACAAATCGCAGCCCATCTGCCAGGACACCGGCAGCATTTTGTTTTACGTGGATTGCCCGATTGGCTTCGACCAGATCACCTTTGCCGAAACGGCGCGCGAAGCGGTGAAACTCGCCACCAAGAAAGGTTTTCTCCGCCAGAATTCCGTGGATTCGCTCACCGGCAAAAATGACGGCACCAATTGCGGCCCCGGCGCACCGGCATTTCATTTTCATCAGCACCGTTCGGCCGAAGTCAGCGTGAGGCTGGCGCTCAAGGGCGGCGGCTGCGAAAACGTCGGCGCGCAATATTCGCTGCCGATTGAAAAAATGCACGCGAACCGCGACCTCGACGGCTGCCGGAAGGTGATTCTCGACGCGGTGTTGCAGGCGCAGGGCAAAGGCTGCGGCCCGGGCATTCTCGGTGTGTGCATCGGCGGCGACCGCGCGACCGGCTACGAGATGAGCAAGACGCAGTTTCTGCGGCTAATTCCCGACCGCAATCCGGTGCCCGAACTCGACGCGCTGGAGCAGGACATTTTGAAAACCGCGAACGAACTCGGCATTGGTCCGATGGGTTTTGGCGGCAAGACAACTCTACTGGGCGTGAAGATCTGCGCGGCGAACCGGCTGCCGGCGTCGTTTTTCGTGAGCATCAGCTACATGTGCTGGGCGTTCCGCCGCCAGGGCGTGACGCTGGACGCGGCGGGGAAAATCGAAAAATGGTTGTATTGAGCAAGCCGAGCCTGATCCATTAGCAACAACCAATCGGGGTTGACGCTGCCCAATTGGAAAAGCTTCCAGCTTTCAATCCGGCGAACTCTTTTAGCGCGTGTTTTTCGGATTTGTCCGCGTGTAGCGGGCGCGACGGGCCGCGCGATGCGCATCCATCCGGCCGGCGAGATTTTTGTTCGACGGCTTGAGCTTGCGCACCGACTCCACGGTTTTCGGCCGGGCCTTGGGCA
Organism: uncultured Verrucomicrobia subdivision 3 bacterium; assembly: GCA_903884535.1. Taxonomy (GTDB): domain Bacteria; phylum Verrucomicrobiota; class Verrucomicrobiia; order Limisphaerales; family UBA11358; genus UBA11358. The sequence continues at coordinate 50,423 of CAISEZ010000071.1, read as the reverse complement.
CCAGCACCACCGGACAGCCTTCGTAGCCGAACGCCGTGCGCATTTCGCCGGCGAGATATTTTTTGTAGGCGTCGGAGAACAACTCGTCGCGGTTCACGAACAACAAAAAGGTCGGCGGGGCCTGGCGGACCTGCGTGGCGTAGAAAAATTTCAGGCGATGGCCGGCGGCGCTGATGGGCTGGCGTTTTTCAACGGCATCGCGCAACGAGCGGTTCAAAATCGCCGTCGGCACCTTTTGCTGCAACTGCGCCGCAACAAAGCGGATGGTCTCCAGCAGCCGGTCCAGATGGAAACCGGATTTGGCCGAGGTGAAAATCACCGGCGCGTAGTCGAGGAAAAACAGTTTCTTCTGCACCCACCCGCCGAACTCCGCCAGCGTGGACATGGTTTTCTCCTGGCCCTCGGTGCGCTTTTTATCTTCGCGCCGCTTGATCTCTTTTTGCCGGTCGGCCAGCACCTTGTCGGCGAACAAATCCCATTTGTTGATGACAATGATGCAGGCGCGGCGGTTCTCGACGATGGTGTCGGCGATTTTTTTGTCCTGCTCGGTCACGCCCACCTCGGCGTCCAGCACCAGCACGGAAATGTCGCTGCGGATGATGGATTCGGCAGCGCGCTGCACGCTGAAAAATTCCACGGAATCCTCCACGCGCCGCGCCTTCCGCATGCCGGCGGTATCAATCAAAATATATTTCGAGCGCACGCCCTCGGTCTCCACCTCGAACGGCACGTCAATGGAATCGCGCGTGGTGCCGGGCACCGGCGACACAATGACGCGGTCGGAATGCGTGAGCGCATTGATGATGGACGATTTGCCGACGTTCGGCCGGCCGACGATGGCAATCTTCAGCGGGCCGGTTTTGCGCACGGGATGTTCCTTGCCGTCGTGGCCGATTTCCATTTCCACCGGCGCATCAATTTCAACGGCTTCATCCGTGGGCGCCGGCGGCGGCAGAAAGGCGAATGCCGCCGTCATCAGATTTTCGATGCCTTCGCCGTGAATGGCGCTGACGGGAAAAACTTTCTCGAATCCGAGACCGGCAAAAACATCGGCCTCTTTTTCCATGCGGAACGTGTCCACCTTGTTCGCGGCGACGAGCACGGGTTTGCCGCTCTGGCGCAGGCGCGCGGTGACCTCGCGGTCCAGCGGCACGATGCCTTCCTGCACGTTGACGACGAGAATGATGACCTGCGCGGATTCGATGGCGATGTCCACCTGCTCGACGGCGGCCTTGATGATGACGTCGTCAGATTTTTCGCGGCGCATCAGGCCGATGCCGCCGGTGTCCACCAGCGTGAACGGCCGGCCATGCCACTCGGATTCGGCGCTGACACGGTCGCGGGTGACGCCGGGCTGGTCGTGGACAATGGCCATGCGCCGCCGGATGATGCGGTTGAACAGGGCGGATTTGCCCACGTTGGGGCGACCGACAATGGCGATGAGTCCAGACATGGTCATAGTGTGCGAAATTTTACCGGTGACGGAAAGCAAAACAAAAGCGGGATATCGGCCAATGTAGCAGCCGAGGCGAATCGGCTCTTACTTTTCCGCCTAAATCAGAATGAGCGAACTCACGTTCGTTGCTACAAGGCTCTTAACAAACTTTTTGCCCGCCGGATCCACACGCGATCACGCTTGCGCTGGAACGTCGGCGCGTGAACATCGTCGCCGATGACATCGTTGAGCTGGGCGCGGGCGAGGTCGGTTTGTTTCCGGGCAAGGTAAAGTTCCGCGAGCTGAACCTTGGCGCGCGGATAGGAATGGTTTTCCACGACGTGCTGCCAGATGTTCAGCGCCGCGTCGGTCTCGTTCAGCGCGGTCAGCGTTTCCGCGTAGGCCATGAGCGAGTAGCCAAAGTCGTGCTTGGCATTTTCCCGGCAGACGGCTTCGAGCAGCGGCCGCGCCTCGGCGGGGCGTTTCAGGCGCAACAGGCATTGGCCGAGGTGCGCGCGGGTGTCAATGTCGTTCGGCTCGCGTTCCAGCGCGGCGCGGTAACATTTCTCCGCCTCGATGAATTTCCCCTTTTGAAAATAAACGTCGCCGAGTTGGAAATGGTGGTAGGCGTTGTCGAGGTGATGGATTTTCGCCTGCAATTGCTGGATGCGCGCGCGGCTCTGCGCGCCGGGCAGTTCAAAACCGGTGGACGGCGAATCGCGATAGGCCGTGAAATAATACCAGAACGCGCCGATGCCGGAGCCGATGAAAATGAAAAACGCCCATAGCCATTCGCGATTGCGGACCGCATGCACCAGCATCACGATCTGGAACACCGTCACCGCCAGCAGGAGCGGATTGGTGAAAAGCCAGGCCAGGTCGCCGAGGCGATTGAGCAACGAGATGAACATTTACGGCAAAACTAGGTCGAACGATTTCGGCTGGCAATGAAAGTTTTTCACCGCACCGGAAGTGTCGGCTTGTTTTCAGGGTGAATTATCCTTAACAATTTGCGCCGCCAGCATGAATCGAACGCTCATCATTGTGCCCACAGTCAATGAACGGGAAAATCTCCCGCGCATTGCGGCGAAGCTGTTGTCGCTGCCCGTCGCCGTGGACATGCTGGTGGTGGACGGCAATTCGTCGGACGGCACCGGCCAGATTGCCGACGAACTCGCCGCCAAAAATCCGCAGATCCACGTCATCCACGAACCGAAAAAGAACGGGCTGGGCCGCGCCTACCTCACCGGCTTCAAGTGGGCGCTGGAAAAAAATTACGAATTCATCTTCGAGATGGACTGCGATTTCTCGCATGACCCGGACGAGATTCCGAATTTTCTCAAAGCCGTGGAGAATGCCGACCTGGTGATCGGCTCGCGTTATTCCGGCGGCGTGCGCGTGCTCAACTGGCCGCTCAAACGGCTGCTGTTGAGCCGTTGCGCCGGCATTTACGTCTGGATCATCACCGGCATGCCGGTCACCGACCCGACCGGCGGCTACAAATGTTTTCGCCGCCGCGCGCTGCAAGCCATCCAGCTCGACGCCGTGCGCTCGAACGGCTACAGCTTTCAAATTGAGATGACGCACCGGCTCTGGCGCGACGGCTACACCATCGCCGAAGTGCCGATCATTTTCACCGAACGGGTGGAAGGCAAATCCAAATTGTCGCGCGGCATTGTCACCGAGGCGTTCTGGATGGTCTGGTGGCTGTGGCTGCAAAACGGGCTGCGCCGTTGGCCGCGCCAAAAAAAGTGAACGGTTCCGGGCGAACTGCGCCAAATTCGTTTCGCCAGAAAAACAGTTATCAAAGACTGCTTGTTGCGGGCTTCACTCGTTTATAAAAAAACAGAATGCCAATGCCAAACAAACTTAAAGTGTTTGGTTCTGGAATTGGAACGGATGAAAATTGAATATCATCTATCGTCCAAAAATTATCCCCGCCATTAGGAACAGCAGAAAACTCTAACTGTTCAACATTCCCTGCAAAGGCTGATATATCGCCACCATATAAGGTGTAGTTTGCACCATTCGATATAGCATAAAATGGAATGTTTTGCCCCCCACTGAAACCAACATAGCTCCAGTGCCTGCTTGTGCCTTGAATAGAAGTGACTCTGCATTTACCGGAATCGCCCCTGTTTGACTGACTGAAACATTCATGTAAAAAAACGCTTGAAGTAACATGCTGAATGCTCCGTCAATTCCGCCCAATGCCCCGCTAATTAATGTCGTGTTGTCAACACCAGTGCTTAGTAAATTATAGTGAAACTGGCCTGACCCATTCCAATACCAGCCCGGCACAACTGCAGTTCCTTCATAATACCCAAAGTAAAATCCCTGAACATAGTTGGAACTTGTGACTATGGATTGTTCAAAGTTGAGATTTACGAAACCTTGACCAGAGGCGTTCTGTAAAAACGCAAAACAAATCACCAGATTAGCAATGCGAAATAGTTTCATAAAGTTGAAGCCCATATTGTCCATAAGATTTATAGGAACACACCCGTGAAATTTTATCAACGGTTATTATTCCAGCGGAATCTTTCGGCCTGATTTGTTGGCGACCATTCAAACTGCCAAGGCTCCCGCCATGGGCAAGAGGTATTTGCTTTGAAGATTTGACCAAATGAGTAGTGAGTGCCAATTTAGGCGAAATGAAAATCAAAATCCTGCTCGCCGCATTTTGCCTCGCCGCCACCACCTTGTTCGCCGAGATGCCCAAGGCCGGCGACACCGCCCCGGCGTTCACCGGGCTGGACCAGGACGGCAAAACCGTTGCGCTCGCCGATTTCGCCGGCAAGAAAACCGTGCTGCTGTATTTTTACCCGAAGGATTTCACCGGCGGCTGCACCAAGGAGGCGTGCGGCCTGCGCGACCGCATGGGCGAGTTGCAGACCAACAACGTCGCGGTCCTCGGCGTCAGCTATGATTCCGCCGCGAGCCACAAAAAGTTCATCACGGAATACCAATTGAATTTCACGCTGCTCGCCGACACGGACGGCAAGATCACCGAGGCTTACGACGTGAAAATGCCGCTGCTGAACATGGCCAAGCGCGTCAGCTTCCTCATCGGCACGGACGGCAAAATCGTCCACGTCACCGACGCGGGCAATCCGCAGAAGCACTTTGACGAAATGCAGGCCGCCATCGCGGGGCTGAAAATGAATTAAACCGAGGAACCAACTTTCCGCGCGCGGCGAAAAATCTTTTTCCCGCGCTTTTTTTTTCTAAACTAACGGAATGTCTTTCAACATCGGTGACAAAATTACGCTGTCCATCCACGACATTGCCTTCGGCGGCGAGGGCGTTGGGCGCGTGGATGAATTTGTGGTGTTTGTGCCGTTCGTCATCATCGGCGAAACGGTCGAGGCGGAAATCACGGAGGTGAAAAAGAATTTTGCCCGCGCCAAACTGCTCTGCATCGTCACGCCGTCGCCGAAACGCGTCACGCCGGAATGCCAATATTTCGGCGCGTGCGGCGGCTGCCAATATCAGCATTTGGATTATCCGGCGCAGTTGCGCGTGAAGCAAAAGCAGATCGCTGATTTATTCGAGCGCGTCGGGAAAATCTTGCGCGACGTCGTCGCGCCGGTGCTGCCCTGCCCCGCGCCTTACGGTTACCGCAACCGCATCATGATCCGCAGCCAGTGGAACGGCCCGGCCAAAAAACTGGAGATTGGCTTTGTCCGCACCGACAACAAATTTGTCGAGAGCATCACGGAATGCAAAATCGCCGAGCCGGCGCTGAACGACCAGATCACGCACGTCCGCGCCAATCCGCCGCCGAAAGGCGGCATCAAAGTGGTGCTGCGCGTGCAGCCGGAAAACTGGACGGTGCCGGCGGATTCGTTTTTCCAGAATAATTTTTTCCTTCTGCCGAAACTCGTCGAGACCGTGCGCGGTTTTTTGCAAGCCGGCGGTTCGCGCCATTTGATTGATTTGTATTGCGGCGTGGGCTTCTTCGGCATTGAAGCGGCCGAGGTGGTCGAGTCGTTTGTCGGCGTGGAATACGACAAACTGGCGATCACGGCGGCGCGGCAAAATGCGGCGGCACGCAACATCAAGAATGGCGAATTTGTGGCGGCCAAGGTGGAGGAAATCCTGCCGACATTACTGGCGAAATTTTCGGCGGAAAAAACTTCGGTGATTCTTGACCCGCCGCGCAAGGGCTGCTGGCCGGAAACGCTGGAGTTATTGCGGAAAACCCGGCCGGCGCAGGTGATTTACGTTTCCTGCCATCCGGCGACGATGGCGCGGGATTTGAACATTTTATGCGCGGACGGTGTCTTTGAATTGGCGTGCGTGCAGCCGCTGGACATGTTTCCGCAGACGCAGCATGTGGAATGCGTGGCGGACTTGCGCCGCCGAAACTGAACTTGCCAACCTGCGCGGCATTGGTTCAACTGAACAAATTCAATGGCGAACGAAACTCAAAAAGACCCGCGAAAAAACTTTGCGCCGCGTTTTCTACCGTGGCTATTGGGCGCGGCGATGTTCGCCGTGTTCGGGCTGACGCTGAACCGCTGGATCAACCTGGCCAACCTCGGGCAGGTGGCGAACCTCTCGGGCTACGTCTGGCAACCACAACTTTACAGCCCGCTGATGTGGCTGGCGACGTATCCGGTCCGCTGGCTGGCGCCAGCCCACATTCCGCTGGCGCTGAATATTTTTTCGGCGCTGTGCGGTGCGCTGACGCTGGCGGTGCTGGCGCGGTCGGTCGCACTCCTGCCGCATGATCGCACGGACGCCGAGCGGCAGCGGGAACGCAGCGATTTTGCTTTTTTGACCGGCTGGATCGCGTGGGTGCCGCCGGTGCTGGCGGTGTTGCTCGGCGGACTGCAATTGACGTTCTGGGAACATGCGACCAGTTTCACCGGCGAAACCTTTGACCTGCTGCTGTTCGCGGTGGTCATCTGGCAACTGCTGGAATACCGCATTGATGAAAATGACAACCGGCTCTTCTGGGTGGCGCTCATCTATGGCGCCGGCATCACAGAGAACTGGGCGTTCATCGGATTTTTCCCTTTATTTCTCACGGCGCTGATCTGGCTGAAGAAACTGGATTTTTTCAACCTGCGTTTTTTGGGCCGGATGGTGCTGGGCGGGATCGCCGGATTGTTTTTTCTTTTTCTGCTGCCGCTGGCGGCAAAATTTTCAGGCCATTTGCCTGACGGCATTTGGCGGGGTCTGCATCCCACGCTCAGTCTGGACTGGCAGGTTTTGAAAGCCATTTCGCAAGGTGGCATCCGGCACAATCTTGCGTTGATGTCGCTGTCCACGATGCTGCCGGTGCTGATCCTATCCATTCGCTGGAGCGCAAATTTTGGCGACAACAGTCGCATAGGCGTTTCGCTGGTGAACAATCTGTTTCACCTCGTCTTCGGCGTGCTGTTCACCGTCTGTGTCTGGATCATGTTTGACCCGCCGTTCAGCCCGCATGATCTGGCGCTGGGGACACCGGCGCTGACGTTGTATTATTTGGCGGCGTTGAGTCTCGGCTATTTCTGCGGCTATTTTCTCGCCGTGTTCGCCAAGCCAGCGGTGGCGACCCGTCGGAATCCCAAACCGCTGCCCATCTTTCCCCAAAATATCATGTGGCTATGTCCGGTGATTGTCGCCGGAGTGTTTATCGCCGCCATCGCCGCCGTCGGCACACTGCTCTATAAAAATGCTCCGGTCATCCGCCGCATTAACGACGACACGCTGCTGAAATACGCGCAGTTTGCCACCCAAAATCTGCCGCACGGTGGCGCGATTTTGCTGTGCGACAGCGACAGCCCGACCCAGGAACAACCGACGCGAGCGCTTTTGATTCAGGCCGCGCTGGCACGCGAAGGCCGCGCGCAGCAGTATCCGGTTGTGGACACACTGGCGCTGAATCTCGCGCCGTATCACCGTTATCTGCACGCGCGTTTTCCGAAAGCGTGGCCGCTGATCGTCGAGGGGAAAGACCAGGGCACTGTGAATCCGATCGCCCAGCTCAATCTGCTCATCCAGCTTTCCAAGACCAATTCCCTGTATTATCTCAACCCGAGCTTTGGCTATTATTTCGAACAATTTTATCCGGAGCCACACGGCCTCGGTTACGCGATGAAAAACCTGCCGGAGGACACGCTGCTGCCGCCGCCGATGGAAAAAAATATTGTCGCCGAGAATGAAGCGTTTTGGTCGCAGGCCTTGGCCGACGTTTCGCCCGGCATCGAAAAAGCCCTCGCCCCGCCCAACCCGAACGCGCAAAATATTTTCGACCGTCTGCTAAAACGGCTGCACAACGCCGCCGAGCCGAATCCGAACGCCATTCTGGTCGGCACATATTATTCGCGCAGTCTGGATTTCTGGGGCGTCCAGCTCCAGCGCGCCGGCGAACTGGAACCCGCCGAGGCGGCTTTCACCGCCGCTAAAAAACTGAATCCCGACAACGTCACTGCCGCCATCAATCTCGCCTTCAACCAACGTCTGCGGGCTGGTTCCACGGCCGCCGTGGAACTCACGCATGTCACTGCCGACCAGTTCGGAAGATTTCGCAACTGGAACGAAGTCATGGGTGCCAACGGCCCATTCGACGAGCCCAGTTTCTGTTTTGAAAACGCCGTCGCCTTCATGCAGGGCGGCTTGATGCGGCAGGCGGCCGCACCGTTCGCCCGCGTCCGCCAGTTGAACCCGGACAACCTCGCCACGCGCCTCTGGCTCGGCCAGATTTATTTGTATGCGCGCCAGCCGGACCAGGCGTTGGAGGCCCTGCACGACCCGCTGGCACACCCGTTCAAATTCGGCTTGAACGAAACCAATTCCTCCGAAATTAACCTACTCGCCTCCGCCGCGCATTTTCAAAAAAATGAAATCCCCGCCGGCGTGGAACTCTTTGAAAAAGAAATTGCTCGCCATCCCGAAAACGACACCTTGCTGACCACCGCGATGCAGGCTTATTTGATGCGGGGCCTTTACACCAACGCGCTGCATCTCATCGAACGCAAGCTGGCGCGGTCGCCGAACGATGCCCAATGGCTCTTCACCCAGGGCTACGTCAATATTCAAATCGGCGCTTATGATCGCGCAGTCACCTCGTTGACCCGCGTGCTCACCATCCAGACCAATGATCCCACCGCCCTGTTCAACCGCGCGCTCGCCTACCTTGATAGCGAAAAACTGGACGCCGCGCGCGCGGATTACCGCCAGTTGCAGGCCACCTACACCAATTCGTTTCAAGTCGCTTTCGGCCTCGCGGAGATTGCCTGGCGCCAGCACAACACCAACGAGGCGATCCAGAATTATCAGACCTACCTCGCCAACGCGCCGACCAACTCGGTGGAAGCCAAAACCGTCCGCGAACGCCTGACGCAGCTTCGCGCCAAATGACGCCATGCGCGTCACGCACATCATCACCCGGCTGGTCGTGGGCGGTGCCCAGGAAAATACGCTCGCCACGATCAACGGTCTGCGGCTGAAATCGGGCCTCGAAGTAAAATTGATTTCCGGACCGACGATTGGCCCGGAAGGTTCGCTGGAAAACACGGCGCAAAAAATGTTCGGCGAAGCAGCGCTACCGTCATCGCCAAGAAATGATTTCATCATCGTCCCTGAACTTGTCCGCCCGGTGCATCCGCTAAAAGATTTTAGCGCGCTCCACCAATTGGAAAAAATCCTGCGCGCCCAAAAGCCGGACCTCGTCCACACGCACAGCGGCAAGGCGGGCATTCTCGGCCGGCTTGCCGCCAAACGCGCGGGCGTTCCCATTATTGTTCATCACATTCACGGCCCGTCGTTCGGCAATTTTCAAGGCGCGCTGGCCAACTATATTTTCACCGCCGCCGAGAAACACGCGGCCAAAGTTACCGACCATTTTTTCTGCTCCGCCGACGCGATGACAAAGTTGTATCTCGCCGCCGGCATCGGCAAACCCTCAATGTTCACGCGCATTTTCAGCGGCTTTTACCTAGAGCCATTTCTAAGCGCGACGAACAACCTCGCGCTGCGTAAAAAACTTGGCTTCGACGAAAACCATTTTGTCATCGGTAAAATCGGCCGCATCTTCCGGCTCAAGGGCCACGCCGATTTGGTGACGGCATTTGCCAAAATGCTGCCGCAAGTGCCGCACGCTCGATTGCTGTTTGTAGGCGACGGCGCGCTGCGTATCGAAATTGAAAATCAAATTCGCGCGCTTGGACTCACCGGCAAAGTGATTTTCACCGGCCTAGTCCCGCCCGGCGAAGTCGCGCGCCACGTCGGCATTATGGATTGTCTCGCGCATTTGTCTTACCGCGAAGCTCTGTCCCGCGCGCTGCCGCAGGCGCTCGCCGCCGGCAAACCCGTCGTCGCCTATGATTTTGACGGCGCGGATGAAGTTTGCCTGGAAAGCGAAACCGGCTTCATCGTCCGCACCGGCGACACGGAAGCTGCCGCGCAGCGCTTGTTGCAACTCGCCAAGGATTCAATCCTCCGCGAAAAATTCGGCCGGACTGGGAGAGACTTTGTGCGCAAAAATTTCTCCGTCGAAAAAATGGTGGACGATCAATACAATATTTATCTGAAACTGGCCGCCGGACGCGGCCTCCGTGCGTGACTTTTCCCTTCCATTATTTTGCCGCCGCATTTTTGGGTGCTAGCGCCACTACGCTGCTGGCGCTGCCGCTCTGGCGCAAATGGTGCCTGCGCACCAATCTTGTGGATGATCCCGGCCATCGAAAAATTCATAACACGCCCATCCCGCTCGCCGGCGGTTTCGCCGTGCTCACGGGAATCCTCCTGCCACTCTTTACCGGTGCGGTTTTGCTGAAACTTGGTTTTGTAAAAATTTCTTCCGCTGGGTTGATTGTCCACGGTATTGATCGCCGCGCGATGGAACTGGTGGTGCTCGCACTCGGCGCGGTCGGCATCACCATGCTCGGCTGGCTCGACGACAAACATGAACTCAAGGCGCTGCCGAAATTCATCGGCCAGATTTTGATCGCCATCGCCGTGGCCGCCGCATGCAAGCGCATCACGCTGTTTGTTCACAGCGAAATTTTCAGCTATGCCGTCACGATCCTCTGGCTTCTGACCGTCATCAACGCCTTCAACTTCATGGACAACATGAACGGCCTCTGCGCCGGCGTCGGTGCCATTGGCGCATTTCTTTTTGCATTCATCGCCGCCACCAACGGCGAATACCTCGTCGCCATCACGGGCTTTTTGATGTGCGGTGCGCTGGTCGGTTTCCTGCCGTGGAATTTTCCAAATGCCCGCGCTTTTCTCGGCGACGCCGGCAGTCACCTCGTCGGCTACCTGCTCGCCGTGATGGCCATCCTGCCGCACTTTTACACTAAAAAAAATCCGCACCCGTTCGCCGTGCTTGCGCCGCTGTTGGTGCTGGCAATTCCCCTGCTCGACCTCGCGCAAGTCAGCCTGTTCCGGACGCTGAATAAAAAACCGTTCTGGATCGGCGACACCAACCACCTTTCGCACCGGCTAACGCGCGCCGGCTTGAACCGCACGCGCGCCGTGCTTCTGCTCTGGCTCGCCGCCGCCATCATTGGTGCCATCGCCTGCTGGCTTTGATAATTAGCGTAGAGCAGTTTTTCCAACCTGCTGGTTCGGCGGTTTTCCAACCGCCAGAATACGGAACTGGAAAGTTTCGTGAACCCGCAGGCAAGAATGCCTGCGCTACAACCGCTGTTCGCCGTTTTCTTTCGTGTGTTTCGCGTATTTCGCGGTTAAATTTTCCCAGTGAAAATCCTGTTCATCGGCGACATCGTCGGCAGCCCGGGCCGGCGCGCGGTCAAAGAACTCCTGCCCAAATTGCGGTCAGCGCACGGCCTCGATGTGATTATCGCCAATGGCGAAAATTCCGCCGGCGGCAACGGCATCACGCCGGACATCGCCGAGGAACTATTCGGCTATGGCGTGGACGCCATCACCACCGGCGACCATTTGTGGGATCAAAAGGAAGTCATGGAACTGCTGCAAAACGAAAAACGTTTTCTCCGACCGCTGAATTATCCGCCCGGCACGCCCGGCCAAGGCAGCGCGTTTTTAAAAATTCGCAACCTGCCGCCCGTCGCCGTGATGAACGTGCAGGGCCGCACCTTCATGCAACCGCCGCTGGACAATCCCTTCACGCTCGCGCTGGAGGAGGCGAAATGGCTGCGCCAACAAACGCCCATCATCTTTGTGGATTTTCACGCCGAGGCGACCTCGGAAAAAATCGCGTTCGCGCGGATGCTCGATGGCCAGGTCAGCGCCGTCGTCGGCACGCACACGCATGTGCAGACGGCGGACGAACAAATTTTCCCCGGCGGCACGGCTTACCTGACCGACGCCGGGTTTACCGGCCCGCACGAAAGCGTTTTGGGCCGTGAAATCGTGCCGGTCATCACACGCTTCCGCACCGCCATGCCGCAGCGTTTTGAAGTGGCGCGCAATGCCGTGAAGCTAAACGGCGCGATCATTGAAATTGATATTGCTACTGGCAAGGCGATGAAAATTCAGCGCGTGTCGGAGAATTTAATTTAACGCCACATAACTTCGGCGTGCTATCCGTGAATAGTCTGACCAGCAGGTCAGCCCCAACAATAACGGCGGCGCTGCTGCGCCGCCCAAATCAATCCGCGCTTTGTCCGTCACAGCCGCTGCAGTTGCTGATCGAGCCGCTGCGCCGAAACCGGCAAGGCTGTGCCGAGTTCCTGCGCGAACAGCGAAACTTTGAATTCTTCCACCAGCCAGCGGAAATCCTCCAAGCGTTGCCGCGCTTCGGCCAGCTTTGGCGGGTTGGCTTCGAGTTTTTTTAACGCGGCGAGATACGGTGCCAGTTGCCGGGCGCGTTCCTGATCTTTCACCGGATTCAATTTCGCCCGTTCCATGCGCGTGGCTAGCGCTTTCAGATAACGTGGCAACTGCGCGAGCTGGGCAAACGGAATTCGCTCCAGAAAATTTCGCGGCAGCAAAGCGGCCAGTTCCTCCGCCCAAACATTCGTCGCCTTGGCGGCGTCTTTCGTGGCTAGATTCAATTGGCTCAAGGCGGAGATTTTTTGCGGCCGGGTCGTCGGGAGCACCGGCGTCGGCCCGCTGCGCCGCTGGATTTCCTGCCGCAGTTTCAAAATGCCGCCGACGTGGTCAACCAGTTTCACAGCGAGGCCGGGAATTTTCTGGCGCGATGATTCGACGGCCGCCTGAAAATTTTTCTCCGTCAGCGCCGGAAAAATTTCGGCGGGCAAAATATGGCGCCGGAGATTGTTCAGCGCCGTTGCCTGCAATTCGTCCGGCGGACAATGATTGGTGGTCAGTGCGTCAAACCGGTTCAGCTCGCGCAAATCCTTTTGCAGCCAGGCAAAATCTTTCGACAACGCCTGCTCCACCAACCGCTGAATCCCGCCGAGCGTCGCCAGCTTCGACAAATCGGCCGTGCGAAACAACCGAAGGCTCACGCCGTTGTCGTCGGCCTGCAAACCGGGCCACGCATAAACCGGCACCGTTTCACTCGCGCTGACGGTGACGCGCTCCGGCAAATCGCCCAACGTCCACGTGCTCAAACCAAATTGCTCCCATTGCTGCGCCACGCGATGCCACGCGGAATCGTCCGGCACGGGTTTGATTTTGGTGGCTTCCAGCTTTTGCCGCAGCGCGCCGAGATCGCGGCTGGTGCCGAGCGATTTCTGGTCATGGCTCATGACTTCGATGCGCGGCCGCAAATGCGCGGGCACGGCATCGCTGGCCCAAGTGTTCGACGGAATCGCGATACCGTAACGCATCCGGATAAAAACCGCGAGGTCGAGCGGCAACGAATCGCCGGCGGGCTGGAAGTCGCGCAAAATTTCTTCGACCTTCGGCGGGAACGGCATCAGTTCGCGGCGGATGTTTTTCGGCAACGCGCGGAGCAGTTCGTTGATCAAGCCTTCGCGCAAACCGGGAATCGCCCATTCCACGCTGGCCTGCGAAATGGTTTGGGCAAGGCTGAACCCAAGTTTGACAGTCACGCCGTCCTGCTCTTCGCCGGGCGTGTAGGCATAGCTCAACGCTACGGGTTGCCCGCCAAGCGGCACGGCATCGGGAAACGCCTCGGCGTCGAAGCTCAAGGCTTGGCCGCCGGTCAAATCGGCTTCCGTGGCGCAAAGAAATTCCGGCCCGCCGCAATCGCGGATGAGCCGGCTTAATTCGTGAACGGATGAAATATTCTGAATCCGCTTGGCATAAAAATCAAAGAGCGTTTGATCGAGGTTTGCAAGATCGTGACGACGCACGCGCGTCTGCCACGTTTCGATTTTCTGACGCACCTGATGATTGTGTTCGAGAAAGGAATACTGCGGCGGCAGCGGTTGTTTTTGATTTGCAGAACGGAAAATGCGGACATCGTCGCTATCATCTTCGGCTTCCGTTTCGCGACGACGAATCGGCAGCAAATCATCTTCCACCAGCGCAGAGCGGATGAAAACTTCCGTGGCTTCCGCCGGATTGATATTGCCGTGTGCGACTTTGGCCTTGTGGACTTCCAGGCCGTAAAGCGTGGTTTTTTCTTCGACCAGCACATTGCCAGCAGCGACGCTCCAGTGCGGATTTTGATGTGTTGTTGTGCAAAGATGCGGCGCAAGCTGGACAATCCACAGTGGATCAATGCCCGCCACCGTGCGCGCAAAAAGCTGCGACGTCTCCACGATTTCGCCGGCCATGATCCAAGGCGGCTGCTGTGTGGAAATTACTTTTGGCGGCGACTTGCCTTTAGCGTGCGCAGGTGGTTTTTGTTGACGCTCATTTCGGTCATAAAGCGCCGAGCCGGGAAAAATTGAAACCAGCCGGTTACCCGTGCCTTGATACTGATTGCGTTCCTTGCGCAGCGCAACGTGGCCGAGCAACCCGGTGAGAATCGAGCGATGAATGGCGGCGTAATCCGCATTACTCTCATTCAATTTGAACCGGCCCAAATCCTCCAGCGCGCCGAGCAACTGCGCGTGCAAATCCTGCCACTCGCGCATCCGCAGATACGAGAGAAAATTCGCCTTGCAGAATTTCCGCCGCTGGCCCTGCGAGCGCAGTCGCTCCCATTGATCGTGAACCGCGTCCCAGATTTTTAACAGCGAAAGAAAATCCGACGACGGATCCGTGAACCGCTTGTGCGCGGCGGCAGCGGCTTCCTTGCGGTCCAGCGGCCGTTCGCGCGGATCTTGAATGCTCAAGCCGGCGGCGATGATGAGCAGTTCGCGGCCGGCGTGTTCGTGCTGCGACTGGAGCAGCATCCGGCCGAGCGTCGGATCAATCGGCAGCCGCGATAGATCGTGGCCGAGCTGTGTGAGTTCGCGCTTCTCGTCGAGCGCGCCAAGTTCCTGAAGCAATTTGTAGCCGCCGTCAATCGCAGAGGGCGGCGGCGGATTCACAAACGGAAACGTCTCGATGTCGCCGAGCCGATACGCCTTCATGCGCAAAATCACTTCGGCCAGATTGGCGCGCTGGATTTCCGGCTGCGTGTATTGCGGACGCTCCGCGAAATTTTCTTCGGAATAAAGCCGGATGCACACGCCGTCCTGCACGCGACCGCTGCGGCCTTTGCGCTGATTCGCGCTGCTCTGCGAAATGGCTTCCACCGGCAGCCGCTTGGTGCGGGTGCGCGGATTGTAACGACTGTTCCGCGCCAAACCGGAATCAATGACGTAGCGGATGCCGGGAATGGTCAAAGACGTTTCCGCGATGTTCGTGGCGACGACAATTTTGCGCCGGTTCAACGGGGCGAAAACGCGTTGCTGATCCGCTGCGCTCAACAAACCGAACAATGGAATGATTTCCGCCTCGCGCCCGAAACGGCCATCCAGTAAATCGCTCGTCTCGCGAATATCGCGCTCGCCAGGCATAAAAATTAAGATGTCGCCGTTGCCCGGTTCGCACAAAGCGGTTTCTGCCGCGCGCACGGCGGCATCCACGTAAGTGATGTCGCCGCGTTCTTCTGATTCCGCGTCGAACGGCGCGTAAATCACTTCCACCGGGTAGAGCCGGCCGGAAACTTCGATGATCGGGGCGTCGTTGAAGGCTTTAGAAAATGTGGCCGTATCAATCGTGGCTGAAGTGATGATGAGCTTTAAATCGGTGCGCTTGGCGAGCAGCGTCTTCAAGTAGCCGAGCAGAAAATCAATATTCAAACTGCGCTCATGCGCCTCGTCAATGATGATGCAGTTGTATTCGGAAAGTAACGGATCGCCCTGCGTCTCGGCGAGCAGGATGCCGTCGGTCATCAGCTTGATGTAAGTCTGCGCGCTGCTGCGGTCGTCGAAGCGAATCGTGCAACCGACTTCACGGCCCCAGTTCACATTTAATTCTTCCGCGATGCGCCGCGAAATGGACAACGCCGCCACACGACGCGGCTGCGTGCAACCGATTTTCGCCTCGATGCCCAAGCCGGCTTCCAAACACATTTTTGGAATTTGGGTAGTCTTGCCCGAACCGGTTTCGCCAGCGATGACCACGACTTGATTCGCGCGGATAGCGGCGACAATGTCATCCTTGCGCGCGGTGATCGGCAGGTCGGGCGGATAATTTATTTTGGGAAGATTCAGCCGGCGATCTTCGCGCAACGCCACCGACGCGCGGGCTTGGGCGAGCAGCCGGTCCAAAACGGCGTCGTGCGTTTGCGGATGAAGCTGGTCGCGCAAAAGCCGAACCATCCGGCCGCCAAGCCGCACCCAATCGGGCAACATGGCTTGGGGCAGAAGCTGTCGGATTTCTTCAACGCGGGCGTCCTTCATGTCGGAGCCGCCCAGTGTAGCCGACGCCATGCGGTGTGCAAATCCTCTTGATGAACTTTACTTCCAATACGTCCAGTCCACATCGGGAAAAAGATTGTCGCGTGATTCAATTTCCGTCAGCCATTTTTCGTCCACGCTCGTGGCGGTGAGCTGGTCGTGGAGCGCAATAAAACGCAGTAGATGATCTTTCACCCGGCGGCGCGCGTAGTCCGGACTGGTGCCGGCGCGCAGGATGAACGGCCAGTCGCTCGCTTGTGCCAACAGCAGTTCGCGCGCGGCCTGTTTCAAGGCGCGCGCCTGCAAACCGGTCGCCTGCGGAAATTGTTTCGCCAAACCGGTCATCCGTTCCTGCGCGACTTGCAGGTGCGGATAAATCCACTCATTCGTTTCGTTGAGCCACACGCGCCAATAACCTTCTTCACCCCAACTCGACGCGCCGGGCGTGGCGATTTGATTCGTTGGGTGGCGGGCCAAATATTCGCCGGGCGTGATGAGCGAAATATTTCTATGGTCGTGGCAGGCCTTGCGCGCGACAAAATCCAAAAACTCCGGCCCCTCATACCACCAGTGTCCGAACAATTCCGCGTCATACGGCGCGACGATGATCGGCGGCCGGTCGAGCAACCCGTCGAGCTTGTTGATTTGCTCGGCGCGTTCGCCCATGAAATGCACGGCGTGTTCGCTCGCGGCCTTGAGCGCATGGTCGCGCTGGTAAATTTCTTTTTGGCCCGCACCGCCGGTGATGCGGTAATATTTCAGCCCGGTAAAACCACGATTGTCCGGTGAGGGCAAATGCGGTTTGACGTAATCAAAATCCAGATCAAAACCGATGTCGCGGTAGAAATCGCGGTAACGCGGATCGCCGGGATAACCTTCGTGCTTGCTCCAAACCTGCCGCGAAGAATCATAATCGCGGCCAAAAGCGGCGACGCCGTTGGGCGTGAAAATCGGCGCAAAGGTGCCATAACGCGGCCGCGGCTTGGCATGCAAAATCCCGTGCGTGTCGAGCGTGAACCAACGAATATTTGCCTCTTGCAGAAAATCTTCGACGCCCGCCGCGTAGGCGCATTCCGGCAGCCAGATGCCGCGCGGATCGCGCCCGAAGCAACTGCCGTAGTGATCGCGTGCCGTCAAAATTTGCGCGCGGACCGACGGCGGATGGCCGGCGAGGAGTGGCAGCAATCCATGCGTCGCCGCCGTGGTGATGATTTCAATCTGGCCGGCATCCTGAAATTGTTTGAACGCGCCGACCAGATTGCCGCCGTGGTGCCGCCAGGTTTCGCGGGCGAGCGAAAACTTGTGGTGATACATCCACGCGAGATCACGGTAGGCGCGGTCCCAGTGCGTGCGATGGATTTCTTTTTCGGCGAGTTCGATCAGGCCGTCGAGATGTTTTTCGTAACGGTGCCGGAGCAGTTCATCCTGCAGCATCGCACAAAGCGTGGGCGACAGCGACAAAGTGATTTTGGCATCGAGCCGGTCACGCGACCAGCCGTCGAGCACGTGGACGAGCGGCAGATACGTTTCGGTGATGGCTTCGAACAACCAGCTTTCCTCGAGAAATTTTTTATGCTCCGGATGGCGCACAAACGGCAGGTGCGCGTGGAGAATAATGGAAAGGTAGCCTTGCATGGTGAAATTGGACGCCTAATTGTCCAAAGCGTTCGAAATCCATTCCGCCAAGGCTTTGGCTTTGATGAGAACGACGAGGCCGAGCAGTGCCGGCACGCTGTCTTCAATCATGCCGGGCAATTTTAGTTCGGAATGTGTTTGGGGACTATAATGATGGCCCGCCCAGTCCAAACCAAAATCCACCATTGACCAACCGATGAGCGCGACGGCAATAAAACGGACGAGCATCAAAGCTCCGCGTTCAGGCGCGTCCATAAAAATCAGATATTATCGGGCAGCGGCGGTTCGAGGGCCGGGTCTTGTGGCGTCGCCCCGACATCGCCGAGATAATCGGTGGAGCGGCTGAATTTCAGATCGGCAGCGCGAGCATCATCGCCGCTCTCGGAAACCGCGACTGCGGGCAGATCATATTTTCCATCAGGCAACGCGAACCGGAAACTGAACGTGCCATCGGCGCGCAATTTAATTTCGTGACCACCCAGCGTGACTTTTGCGCCGGGTTCGGTGGCGCCGTAAATGATCAGCTCGGCATTGACGTTGAACCAAAAACCTTTGGCAGACGAAGCACTGGCACCACCGAACGGACTGGTAGGACTGCTGGCCAAACCGGGACTGGAAATGCCAAACGCGCTCGTGGGCGAAGTGACTCCGTGCGGCGGAACATCGTGCGACAACCGGCGGCGGATGAGTTCGGTAATTTCAAGCGATCCCATCCAAACGCGACGGGTCTCGTCAATGCTGATGATCTTGGCGAGGGCGCGCTCCTGTTCTGGCGTCCACACGCGGGCTGGTCCGGTCGCGGCCGCAGCAGTGCCGGGACGAGCCGAGAACGAAGCCGCCAGCCGTGGCAGATCGGGATGGCCGGCGCGCCGCAGCTCTTCGATGGCCTGCGCGAGCGGAATATTGTCGCGCACGGCGTCCTCGATGATCTGCATCAATTTCTCGAACGGAAATTCAAATGGAATGGTGGCGAATTCCGCGTCATTCTCCGATGACACCGCGTCGGGCGGGGTGACCGTGCCGCTGGAAACCGCGACGCGCGTCCATTTGCCCAGCGCGGAATAATAGCCGAGTTCGGCGGCGTAGGAATTGCCGGCGCGCTCGACGTGCGCGAACCAGTGGCGCGATTCGGGATGGACGTGGATTTCGTAAGCGGGATGACCTTCAATCTTGCCGGTGTAAATGCGGAGGATGAGATGGCCGTCGGTGGAGGCATTGTTCAGTTCAAGCTGCTGTTCGCGGGTCAGGTCCCAGTGCGCGTAAAGCCAGTGCGGATCGCGGGCGGTGAGAAACAACTTTTTGGTGCCGTAAGCTTCGGGCAATTCGCCGCCGGAAAAACTTTGTGCGGGCGGCGTGGCCCCGAGGGAATATTTTTCACCGGGACCGCTGGCGCTGGCGGCGGCGGGCGCATCACCTTCGAGCAAAATCGGCGGCACCTCGGTCTTCTTTTTGCGTGTGTAGGTGCGGCGGACCACGGTGGTGGCGTCAATCTCGGTCGCCGGTTCAGCGGCGGCGGTCGGTTTGGCGGCGCGCTTGGTTTTGAGAAATTTTTTGGCGGCGTCCACGGCGGCTTCAAGCAGTGGTTTGCGCGGGGTGGTTTGGGCTTTTTCAACCGGCGCGACGGACTTGGTGGCGGAAGATTTTTCGGCGGATTTTTTCGAGGGCGTCACGGACGCTGATTTTTTTTTCATGGCATTATCAGTTCCTTGTTTTACGACAATTGCATCACCGTGGGCGTAGGTTAATGATGACCGCGCGCCGAAGCAACGCATTTTTGCGATTGGGACTTGCCCTGTGCAGAGCCGGCAGGTAGTTTCGTCGCCAAGAAAAAGCAATTTGTCCGCAGCCCATGAAATCTTCCCCGAGCAATGTCGCGGCCCAGCCCACGGTCTTCGTGGTGGACGACGAACCCATGTTGCTTGAACTCGCCGAAGTCATCCTCAAACCGCTCGGCTGCCAGGTCCGGACCTTCCGCGATCCCGAAGTGGCGCTCAAAGAAGTGGCGATCGCGCCACCGGAAGTAATCATCACGGATTATGCCATGGGGCGCATGAGCGGCATGGATTTGATCCGGGAATGCCGGCGGCTCAATCCCCGGCAGAAATTGATTCTCGTGAGCGGCACCGTGGACGGTCAAGTGTTCGCCGATGCGCCGGCCAAGTCGAACGAATTTTTGAGCAAGCCGTATCAGATTCAAGAATTGACCGAATGCGTCCGCCGGCTGCTCGCGGCCTAAGCTGCATTTTTTCGTTGCAACCTGCCGACGGAGTGGCACGTTTATTATCATGATAAAGAAAATTCTTCTCTGGGGCGGCTTGGCCCTTTTGCTCCTCCTCGTTGCGGGCGTCCTCGCCGTGGGAATGTCCCTTGGCAAAATCGTCAAGACCGGCATCGAAACCGTCGGCCCGAAAATCACGCAGACTAGTTTCAGGGTGGATTCCGTGAACCTCTCGCCCTTGAGCGGAGCGGCGGGCATCAACGGTTTTGTGCTGGGCAACCCCGACGGCTACAAATCCGCGCAGGCCATCAGTCTCGGCAAAGCCGCCGTCAGCATCGTGCCCGGCTCGATTCTGTCGGATAAAATCATCATCCACTCCGTCGAGGTGCGCGATGCTGAAATCACGTTTGAAGGCAGTCCGTTTGGGGCGAACAATCTCAAACAAATCATGGACAACGTGAACGCCCTCGCCGGCGGCGGCGCGGCTGGCACCAATGCGCCGGCCGCCAGCACGCCCGCCGCCAGCGGCAACAAGCCGGGCAAGAAATTGGAAGTGGACGACTTTCTCATCAGCGGGGCGAAGGTCCACGCCAGCATCACCGGCATTCCCGGTATTGCGGTCAAGGAAATCACCGTGCCGATTCCCGACATTCATTTCAGCGATCTCGGCAAGGGCAACGACGGCATCACCGCCGGCGAACTGGTCCAAAAAATTCTCGGTCAAGTCACCGCCGACACCGTCAAAGCTCTGGCCAACTCCGTCAGCGACCTCAGCAAAAATCTGACCGGCGCCGCCAAGGATATCCTGTCCGGTGCCGCCGCGAACGGCACCAATGCCGTGGGCGCCGGCGTGGACACCCTCAAAAAAGGTCTCGGCGGGTTGTTCGGAAAATAATTCCAATTATTTTTTGCCGCCGCGCGGCGATTTATATTGCCAGCGCGGCGGTTTGGTTTTAGTGTCAACGCAACCCGAGGAAAGAAAATTTATTATGTATTTCGGCGTTGATTATTACCCGGAACATTGGGTCTTCCCGTTCGGCGGCACCGCCGAAAATCCCGAAGCGCAATGGCGGCGCGACGCCGAGCTGATGGCCGCCGCCGGCTTCAACGTTGTCCGCATCGCCGAATTTTCCTGGGGGCTGTGCGAGACCGAGGACGGCAAATATAATTTTGACTGGCTCAAGCGCGTGATGGACGTGCTGGGCGAACACGGCATTCAAGTCATCCTCGCTACGCCTACCGCCGCGCCGCCCGTCTGGCTTGCCAAAAAGCATCCGGAGATTCTTCCACTCGACGAACACGGCAACACCAAGCACGAAGGCACCCGCCGGGCCGTCTGCTTGAACAGCGAAATTTATTGGAATTATTCCAAGCGGCTCGTCGAACAAATGGCGCGGGCGCTGGGCGAACATCCGCAATTAATCGCGTGGCAGATTGACAACAGCCTCGGCGGCAATTTCACCGAGGCCGCCTTCAACGAAGACGCGCGCCGCGACTGGCATCTCTGGCTCGAAGCCAAATACGAAACCATCGAACGCCTCAACGACCGCATGGGCTTGCGCCACTGGGGTCAAATTGTTTCCGCTTGGAACCAAGTGCCCATGCCGATGGCCGCGCCGACGCAGCACAATCCCGCGCTCGTCCTGGACTGGAACCGATTTTGCAGCGACACCATCGTGCAATTCGTTAAAATGCAGGCGGATGTTTTACGCGAAATCACGCCCGCCCGGCCCGTCACCACCAATCTCCGCGCGCTGCGCCATCGCTTCGACCATTTTGACATCGCCGAGCAACTGGACTTTGTTTCCATTGAAAGCACCGCCGCGATCAAGTCCAAGCCGTCGGAAATCGCCTGTGAAATTGACATGCTCCGCTCGCTCAAAAAAACCGGTGTCCGCACCCCGGATGGCGACAGTGGTTTCTGGGTGATGGAACAAAAAGCTGGCAACGTGAACTGGCAGGAAGTCAATTCGCTCGTCCGGCCGGGCGTGCTGCGGATGTTTACTTACCAGCTGATTTCCCGCGGCGCGACGGCGGTTTTATTTTTCCGCTGGCGGCAGCCGCGCATCGGCTCGGAAAAATTTCACGGCGCCGTGCTGCCGCACAATCTCGACGGCAGCCGCCGCGTCTATGACGAGATCACGCATCTCGGCGAAGAACTCAAACTGCTTGCGCCCTCGCTGGCCGACACCAAAGTCACCGCCGAAACCTGCATTATTTATTCGCACGACAATGACTGGGTGCTGCAACAGCCTAACCAGCCGAACAAGTTTTACAGCCTGCGCGAACACATCCAACTCATCTATACAGCGCTGCACGATCGTAACATCCTCGTGGATTTTGCGCGGCCGTCGGAAGACTTATCGAAATACAAAATTGTTTTCGCGCCGTCGCTGCACCTGCTGTCCGCGAACGATTCCGACCGCCTGAAACTGTTTGTGCAAAACGGCGGCACGCTCATTGGCACCTTTAACACCGGCCTCGTGGACGAAAACAACATCACGCCCACCACCGGTTTTCCGCACGACCTGACCGACCTCTTCGGCCTCGAAGTCCAGGAGTTCGACACCTTGCCGCCGAGCGAAGAAAATCATCTTACGTTCAAAGGGGCCTTTCCGACGAGCCATCTGCATCCGGCCAAACTGTGGTGCGACCTGATTGAACCAAAGGGCTGCCAGATCCTGGCGACCTACACAAAAGATTTTTACGCTGGCAAACCCGCAATTACGCTCAACACGTTCGGCCTCGGCAAGGCCATTTACATCGGCACCCAGAGCCACCAGCATTTTTATCACGACCTCGTCTTGTGGCTGCGCCAGACCACCGGTCTGCATCCGCTGTTGAAAGTGCCGGAAAACATCGAGGTTTCCATGCGCGAAAAAGAAGGCGTGCGCATGTATTTTCTGCTCAACCACCAGAATTCGCCCGTGCGCATTCAGTTTTACAAACCGATGCACGACTTCCTCACCGGCAGCAACATTGTCGGCAATTACGACCTGCAGCCGCACGGCGTGCTCATCATTGACGAGCATCCTGAAGCCAAATCCGCTGGCGTCGCCGTCTGATTTTTTGTTTCCTCTGCGGCGGTGAATTTGTTGAACCTGATTTTTTTTGCGTTCGCGCTGTTGAGTCTTGCGATTGCCGCCTGGCAATGGCTGGCCGCGCGAAAATTTCCGCTGCACCAAAAAATTGCCAACGCCGATTTCGCGCCGGCCATTTCCATTCTCAAACCACTCAAAGGCTGTGACAACACCACCGCCGCTTCACTTGAATCCTGGCTCCACCAGAATTACGCCGGGCCGCTGCAAATCCTGTTCGGAGTCGCCGAGGAAAACGACCCGGTTTGCGAAATCGTCCGCGCCCTGCTGGCAAAAACTCCGGCGGCGAACGCGCGCCTGGTCGTCTGCGAAAAGCTCGTCGGCACCAACGCGAAGGCCGCCAAGCTCGCGCAACTGGAGAAGCTCGCGCAACACGACCTGATCCTCGTCTGCGACGCCGACGTGCGCGTGCCGCCGGATTTTCTCGCCAGTTTTGTCGCGCCGTTGCGCGATGAAAAAACGGCGCTGGTGAATTGTTTTTACCGCCTTGCTAATCCGGTCACCACCGCGATGCGCTGGGAAGCCATCGCCATCAACGCGGATTTCTGGAGTCAGGTTTTGCAGGCTGCCACGCTCAAGCCGCTCGATTTCGCGCTCGGCGCGGCGATTCTGGTGCGACGCAAATCGCTCAGTGAAATCGGCGGGGTTCAGTCGCTTGCCAATTGCCTGGCCGACGATTACCAGCTCGGCCATCGCATCGCGCAAAACGGTCATCGCATCGCGCTCTGCCCGGTCGTCGTGGAATGCTGGGACGCGCCGATGACGTGGGCGCAGGTTTGGAGACATCAACTGCGCTGGGCGCGCACGATCCGCGTCTGCCAGCCCCTGCCCTATTTTTTCAGCCTGCTATCCAATGCCACGTTCTGGCCGGGGCTGTGGCTGCTGGTTTCGCTCGCCGTGGCGAATACTTTTTACGCGCCGCTGACCGCGCTGGTTTTCGTGCTGGTGCGGATTAGCCTCGCGCAAAATCTGCAACGCCGGTTCACGCCGGAACGCCAACTGGTTTCGCCCGCGTGGCTGGTGCCGGTGAAAGATGTATTGCAGGTAGCGATTTGGTTTTGTGCCTTTGCCGGGAACACCGTGGAATGGCGGGGCCGCAAAATGAAACTGCAGCGGGACGGAACGTTGATTGAAAATGGTGGGCGTTGAGGGATTCGAACCCCCGACCTACTCGGTGTAAACGAGTTGCGCTAACCGCTGTGCCAAACGCCCGTGCCGCCGGCACGTTACCAAAGTGGCGCGCGTTGGCAACGGCAGACATGACCCGTTTTTCGCATGAATTGGCGATATGATTTTATGTTGCAGGCTGGGGGCTGAAGATTTAACGTAGCCGTAACATCAAATTTTCATTTATGTCGAACGCGGCTAAAGATTCATCGTCAGCCAACGATTTGTTGAAGAACTCGTCGTTGTATCGCGAGTTTCAGGCGGAACGCGAGGAAATCCTCAAACACAAGTGGATCGAGTCCGAAAAGGCCGGCCGCGACATCGGCTTTGAACAGGCGCTGACGGATTGGATTATCAAACACCGCTCGACCTGGCGGAAAAACCGTCACGCCAACGCATCCAACTAAATCAACAAGTCCTTTAACGCAGCCCCGCGAGGCCGCGAAGGAAATATGAAACCAAAAAATAACAACGCGAAGCAGCTCCGCCAGCCGGAGCCGGTTCGCGTTTTTGTTTTTCCTTTTGCTTTCAACCCGCAACTTTCCCCCCACTGCGATGCCTGACACCACCGTCATCCTCGACGCCGTCGCCATCCAGCGCGCGCTGACCCGCATTGCGCACGAAATTGCCGAGCGGAATTCAAACGGCGCGGAAGTCGCGCTCGTCGGCATTCCGGCGGTGGGCGATCATCTGGCTTTCCGGCTCGGGAAAATACTGGCGGAAATTTGGCAACATCCGGTTCCCGTCGGCTCGCTGGATGTTTCGATGCACCGCGACGATCTGGATCATCGTGCCGCACCGACTGTGCATCCGACCGTCGTGCCGTTCGATGTCACCGGCAAAACCGTCGTGCTGGTGGACGATGTGCTGTTCACCGGCCGCACCACGCGCGCCGCGATGGACGCGCTGAACGATTTTGGCCGGCCGAAATATATCCAGCTCGCCGTGCTGGTGGATCGCGGCCATCGTGAGCTGCCGATCAAGGCGGATTTCGTCGGCAAAAATGTGCCGACCCGCGCCAATGAAAAAATTTTTGTGCGCCTGACGGAAGACCGCCACGCATCGGATGAGGTCATCCTCGGAAAAAAATGAGCTGGCATCGCAAACATCTGCTCGACATCGAATCGCTCTCGGCGGAGGAAATTCTGACCGTGCTGGACACCGCACGCGGGTTCAAGGCCGTCGGCGAGCGCGCCATCAAAAAAGTGCCGGCGCTGCGCGGTAAAACCGTCGTCAATCTGTTCGTCGAGCCGTCCACGCGGACGCGCATCAGTTTCGAGCTGGCGGAACAGCGTTTGAGCGCGGACGTGATCAATTTTTCCACCGAGGCCTCGTCGTTCAAAAAAGGCGAGACGCTCAAAGACACCGCCAAAAATCTGGAAGCGCTCAACGCGGATTTTATTATCATCCGCCACAGTGCGAGCGGCGCGCCACATTTTCTTTCACGTGTCGTTAATTCCAGCATCATCAACGCTGGCGACGGCGCGCACGAACATCCCACGCAGGCGTTGCTCGACGCTTTTACAATCCGTGAGCGCAAAGGAAAAATCGCCGGGCTGAACGTCACGATCCTCGGCGACATTCTTTACAGCCGCGTCGCGCGCTCCAACATATGGGCGCTGACAAAGCTCGGTGCGAAGGTGACGCTGTGCGGACCGTCCACGCTCGTGCCAAAAACCTTTGAGCAGATGGGCTGCCGCGTGACGCATGATGTGGACGAGGCGCTCCGCGAGGCGGACATCATTCATCTGCTGCGCATCCAGCACGAACGCCAGCGCAAGACGATGTTTCCAAGCATCGGTGAATACACCAGCTTATTCGGCCTGAACAAGGCTCGGCTGGCGAAAACCAAACCCGACGCGCTCATCATGCATCCGGGGCCGATCAACCGTGGGGTGGAAATTGACAGTGAAATCGCGGACTGCGAACGCTCCGTCATTTTGCAGCAGGTCACCAATGGACTCGCCGTGCGCATGGCGGTTTTATATTTGGTGAACGGCGGCAAAGTCGCGCCGGAAGCCGCCGTTTGAAGCTCAATTAATTTTCCAGAAAGTCAGGAACAGGCCGAAAATTCCCAAGGCACCGCCCACCACGTAGTAGCCCATCGCCTGATCCACCGGCCGGCCACCGACCACCTGCTGAAGCTGCCACACGAACGAATTTCCGAGATCATGCGCCTTCAGCAACAGGAAACCGCATGCCGCCAGACAAATGATTCCAACAATTTTTTTCATATTCAGTATGAGCTGGTTTCGTTTGCAGCCAAGCCGTTGAGAATAGTCAAACCGGCGGAAGTGCCCAGCCGCGTCGCGCCCGACTCAATCATGGCCAGAGCCGTCGCCGAATCGCGGATGCCGCCCGAAGCTTTGACGCCGAAAGTCGGACCGACGGTTGCGCGCATCAATTTCACGTCGGCCACGGTCGCGCCGGCGGTGCTGAAACCGGTGGAAGTTTTTACGAAATGCGCGCCACTTTCCACGACCAACTGACAGGCGCGAACCTTTTCCGCGTCAGTCAGCAGGCAGGTTTCCAAAATTACTTTGACGATGCGCTCATCGGCGGCTTCGACCACGTCGATGATTTCGCGCAAAACGTATTTGTCATCGCCAGCCTTGAGCCGCGCGATGTTCAGCACCATGTCAATTTCGTGCGCGCCGTCGTCAATGGCCGCCTCGGCCTCGAAGCGCTTCGCGTCGGCCGCCATCGCGCCGAGCGGAAAGCCGACGACGCTGGCGACTTTCACGTCCGAATCTTCGAGCAGTTGATACGCGGTGGCGACCCATGAACCGTTGACGCAGACGGAGAAAAATTGATGTTCACGCGCCTCGGCACAGAGCTGTTGGATTTGTGCAAGCGAAGCATCGGGCTTGAGCAGCGTGTGGTCAATAAAGGCGGCGAGTTGCGCAGCAGTAAAACTCATGACCGGATCAGATTTGCGGCAGTCGGAATTGCGCGGATTCCTTGGCGGCGGCTTCGCCAAGCGTTTGCGTCTCCTTGCGGCGGCGTTCGATGATGTGCTTGTCGAGCAGCGGATCGTAGGCGACGGGATAATTGCCATCGTAACAGGCCATACAAAACGCATCCTTCTTTTGACCGGTAGCGGCAACCATCCCTTCTTGCGAAAGATAATGGAGCGAGTCAGCGTTCAGATATTTGCGGATTTCGTCCACGGAATTATTCGCGGCCATAAGCTTGCTGCGGTCGGGAAAATCAATGCCATACACGCACGGATTCATGTGCGGCGGACAACTCACGGCGACATGAACTTCCCGGGCACCGGCTTCCTTGAGCGTTTTCACGCGCGTCTTGCACG
Organism: uncultured Verrucomicrobia subdivision 3 bacterium; assembly: GCA_903884535.1. Lineage (GTDB taxonomy): Bacteria > Verrucomicrobiota > Verrucomicrobiia > Limisphaerales > UBA11358 > UBA11358. The sequence continues at coordinate 22,861 of CAISEZ010000071.1, read as the reverse complement.
TCGTGCCGCGCACGATGGAATCGTCAACGATGACGACACGTTTATCCTTCACCAGCGATTCGATGAGGTTGAGCTTCACGCGGACGTTGAAATCGCGGATGAGCTGCGTGGGCTGGAGAAAACTGCGCCCGACGTAATGGTTGCGGATGAACGCCATTTCGTAGGGAATGCCGGACTGCTCGGAATAGCCCATCGCCGCGCAGACGCCGCTGTCCGGCACGGGAATGATCAAATCCGCTTGGACGTTGTGTTCGCGGGCAAGCTGGCGGCCCATTTCCTTGCGGACTTCGTAGACGCTGTGACCGTTGATGACGCTGTCAGGCCGGGCGAAATAAACGTATTCAAAAATGCAGAACGCGCGCTTCTTGTGTTCAGGAAAAGCCGGAATACTGGTCAGCCCCTTCTCGTTGATGATGACGATTTCGCCGGGTTCCACATCGCGGACGAATTCGGCGTGGATCAGGTCAAACGCGGTGGTTTCGCTGGAAAGCACCCACGCGCCTTCGGCCGTGCGGCCGATGGACAGCGGGCGGAAACCGTGCGGGTCGCGGGCGCCGATGAGTTCCTTCTCGGTCAAGATGACCAATGAATACGCGCCTTCGATGCGACGCAGCGTGTGGACGAGCGAATTGGCGACGCCGCCCATGGTCGGCTGCGCGAGCATCATAATGATGATTTCGCTGTCCACGGTGGTCTGGAAAACCAGGCCGCGGCTTTCGAGTTCGTCGCGGAGTTGCGCGGCGTTCGTCAAATTTCCGTTGTGGGCGACGGCGATCTGGCCGCGCGCGCAATCCACCGTGAGCGGCTGGGCGTTGCGGAGATTGGACGTGCCGGTCGTCGAGTAGCGCGTGTGGCCGATGGCGCGGTCGCCGACGAGGTCGTGCAAAATTTTCGGATCGTTGAAAATCTGCGGCACCAGCCCCATGCCGTGGTGCTTGAAAAATTTCCCGTCGTGTCCGGTGACGATCCCCGCGCTTTCCTGGCCGCGATGTTGCAGGGCGTAAAGGCCGTAGTAGGTCAGTTCAGCGGCATTCGGATGACCGAAAATGCCGAAGACTCCGCAGTAATGTTTGGGATAATCAGTTTGATTTTGCATCGCGCGCGCGGCGAAATTTTTGCAGAAAGAAATTGCCGGCGCAACCTTGAACCGGCGGAAACAAAAGCCACGCTACCGGCGAGCAGGAGTAGACTGGCAGAGACAATCACACCAGGTGAATAATCCATCCGATGTCGGACGTTTTAACGCCCCACTGCCGCGCGCTGCCGATGGGCGGATAATCCAGGCGGATTTTCACCCAGAAGTTTTCTAGCCCCGCCCACCACGCGGTCCCAGTCGAATGCCGGCCCCGGATCCGTCTTGTTCGTCTGGATGTGGTAATGGCCCAGCACGCCCGAATAATTTTTCAAATCCGCTTCCGCCAGTTTGTGCGGTATCAATTTTCCTTGGGCGTCCACCGGATAGCGGCATTGGATCTTCGGAAAAATTTTGCAGAGCGTCGCCGTCAATCTGGTCAGCGCCGCGTATTGTTCCGGCGTGTAGTCGTATTGTTCCAGTTCCTCGCCCTGGATCACGCCGCGCACCGGCTGCGGCCGCGCGGGATGCGCGGTGAAATTTTTCGTGTGGATGCCGCCGTCGCCAAACCGCGCCGGCAACGTGACGGTCGTCACGCCGTTCGTCCCGGTTTTATACCACTGCGCCAGCGGATTTTTTTTGTTCACCGGAAAACCGCCGATGTTCGCGATTTCCACGCCGACGGACCGGTCGTTGGAAATGGTTGCTTGCCAGGCGCGTTCCTTCAAATCAAGGGTCTGGTAAATTGTGCCGTCCAGATCCAGCATGAAATGCACGCTCAAATCGCGGTCATCCTGCAAAACTTGAAAACACGTCCGGCTAGTGCCGCAATTGTCGAAGTGCAGCACAAACTGGTCAACGACACGCCGAAGCAGCGGCAAATCCCAGCCGCCGCCACGCACCCGCTCCGTTTCCGCTGGAGTCAACATTGCCAGCCGCTGACCGTAGCGGTTGGGTGTCTTGAGCGTTTTGACTTCCGCGTGCGACGTGTCCCAGTCGGATTTTTCAATTGGGCCAAATCGCCGCTCCACGCGATACGCGTCGTAGCCGCCCGGATCCAGCCACAGAACCACCGGCGTGCCGATATGAAAAAAATGGCCCGCCGCCACGATCTCGTCGCCCCGACGCGCCTCCGGCTGACCAGGACGTGGCAACGTGCTACAACCGCTGGCGAAAACTATTAACGCAAGGCCGGCAAAAAAATATTTTTCTGGTTTCATTTGATGTCTGTGAGTGGCCGGTTGAAAACCCATTCCAATCCGCGCTGAAGGCGTTCGCGGACATGGTCGGCGTGATGGCCGGGCGGCTCGTAAAAAGCGCAGCGCGCCGGACGCGATTGCAGCAGTTTGTAAATTTCCCGCGCGCCGATGTTCGCCGAATATTCGTCCTTGGCTGCACCTTCGAGATAAATCGCCTGACCGTCGGCAAACGCCTTGGAATTTTTCTGCACGATGGTCAGCGGATCGTTGTCCAGCCAGCGCTGCCAGACTTCCGGACGAAATTTCCCGTGCTCGTCGTAAAGCCACTCAAATTCGCCGCGATGCGGAAACCCGCGCGGCGCGTAGGCGGCGGACAAGGCGAGCGCGTAAGTCAGGTCGCCGTTTTTCGGCACCGGCGATTTGCCGGCGGCAATTTTTTTAATCTCGGCCAGCGGCTCATTCGTCACCGCTGCGACGGTCACCAGCGGCAAATGGCTCGTCGGAAAATCCGAATCCGGACTCATCGCGATGACCGCGTCAAAAAGCTTTTGCCGCGAACTGCCCAGCCGCAGCGCGCCAAAACCTCCGCTGGAATGGCCGGCGATGAGGCGGCGCACGCCGTTTGTCGGTGCCGGATGCCGCGCCTCGACGGCAGGAATGATTTCGTCGCAGACAAAATCCTCGTAATTTCCCTGCGCGGCGGAATTCAAATACTGGCTGCCGCCCCAGCGCGTCTTACCATCCACCACCACCAGCGCCATCGGCGTGATTTCATCCGCAATTTTCTGGGTCAACTTCAGCCACACATTCGAATACCGGATGAAGTTGTCCGCTGAATTGGCGAAGCCGGGCAGATAATAAATCACCGGCAGTCGCGCGCCAATGGTTGCCTGCACGGGCAAAAAAACCGGCACCAGCCGCGCGGCGGAATCGTGCAGCGGATTATTTTTCAGCGCGCGGCTGTTCACCGAAATGACTTCCAGCCGCGCTTCACCGGCGGACAAAACGAGCGGGGCAAAAGCGAGCAGCAGGAAAAAAGCGCCGAACCACCGGGAGAAAACCAGCCGGCTATTTTTGCGCAGATTCATTTTCCGTTTACGCGCGGCCCAGTCGTTTTTTTAATTTTGTCTTCACGTCGTCGCGAAATTGGTCGATGAAACCGGTGGCGTAATCCGCGAGGTCCGTTGATTCATCGGCGACGATCGGCGTCAAATCCATACCGAAAATCAACTGCGTCGCTGTGTCCGTCGCGTGCGAATCGAAAAACGTCGCGTTCGCCGAGCGGCGGCCAAGCGTGGCGAGGTCGTAGCGTTTGCCGCCGGCAATTTGCGAATCGAAAACGCCGTTCAGCTTCGCGGCCAGCTTGTCATGGCCGCTTACGTCCATCACCACCTTGGCGGCGTCCGCCAGCCAGTCGAGATTACGCCAGACTTCGCAGCCGATGACTTTTTTGGGACGCGACGAACGCGGCAGTTCACGCAGGGCCTGAATCACCGCCACCACCACGCCGATGTGCGTGTCGTGTTTGTCCGCCAGATTGTGCGTGTAAACAATTTCCGGCTTCGTCGCGGCGAGAATTTTTTTCAAGTCATCCTTCAGCGCCGTGTCAGTGGCGCTTTTCACCACCCTGCTGGGAAAATCGAGTTGCATCATGACGCCATACTTGCCGAGCTTGGCCGCCTGGTTTTGCTCGCGCCGGCGCACGGCCATCATTTGCTGATCGGAAAAGGTTTTGTATTTGCCGGCGCGGGCGCTGCCGGAACCGTTCGTGCAGGTGACGCCGCCAAACCATTTTGATTTGCTGGAAAAACATTCCAGAATGCCGTGGAACGCCATGAATTCCAGATCGTCCTGGTGCGCGCCGATGCCGAGGTGCGTGATGCGTTTCAGGGCCGAGGCCACCGGTTTGCCGTCCGGCACAAAAACGTCCGCCGTGGAATGGTGCAATTTCATAATTTATTTCCGCAGCGCCGGCAAACTGGCGGCGGCGACCGCCTGCCCGACGCGCCGCGATTTTTCGTCCGGCACGCGCAGCTCGATTTTGCGCGCGACTTCTGGAAACTCCGTGTTCAAAATGTTTCGCGCTTTTTCGATCACGATATCGCCGCCTTTACCGGTGGTAACGCGGCCCAAAATCAAGGCCTGCCGAAAATCGTAAAACTCCGCATATTGCGCCAACGCGCAGCCGAGATAGACGCCAATGGTCTCGTAAATTTTCGCCGCGCGCGTGTCGCCTTTGACCATGAGATTTTGAACTTCCTTGAGCCGCTCCGGCAAACCCATTTTTTCCGGCAGTTTGATTTTGGCCGCCGGCAAAAGCTTGTTGACCGCCTGCTGCGAGAAATACATCACACCGGTGCCGCGATCGCCCGACCATTCGTCCACGGCGGCTTGCGGCTGATAGTCCACCGGCACAAAGGCGAGTTCGTTCAGCCAGCCGGGAATGCGGCCCTGCCGGTCCATGAAACCCGCCGCCTGGCTCGAACCCATCGCGATGCCCAACATGCCGCGGCTGCCGAGCGACAGCGCGCCCGCCAGCGCCGTCACGTCGCCATCGTTCATCACCACCAGCGGCACGTTCCATTCTTTTTGGATGCGCTTGAACATGCCTGCTGCCTGCGGAAAAAGTTTTTTCGGCACCGCGCGCAGCAGCGACGCCACGCGGATTTCGTTGTCCACAATAATGCCCGCCGAGCTGCCGCCGATGGCGTCCACGCGCGGCAGATGCGCCGCCGCGCGGTGCAGCGCCGAGGCGATGTGGTGGTAATGATAATTTGGATTCGGCTGCGACTTGGGATCCCACGGCGCTTCCTCGGTGAAAATTGCTTCGCCATCCATCACCGCAGAAACTTTGTAGTCGCTTGCGCCCAGGTCAAAGCCGATGCGACAGCCTTTCAAATGGCCGCCGGCCGCAGTCTGCGTTTCCTTCGCCGCCGGCACTTTTTCCGCCGTCGTCACGACCACCTGAAATTTTTTCCCGTAAGCGGCCGTCATCATGTCGCAGTCAAACTTGCGCACGCCGCTCGACGAATACTGCTGGCGAATAAATTCACCGATTCTCTTCGGCCCACCGATATAAAGCTTCCAGCCGCCGCGCTGCCACAATAAAAATTTCACCAGCCGCTCGGCGTAAAGCCGGGTCGCCACATCCGCTTCCGGCCATACTGCGGTTTCGTAGCGGGAGACGAGCTGATTTTCGCGCTCCAGCCCGATGACCAGCGGCACGGCACGGCCGATTGTTTTCGCGGCGAAGACGTAATTGCGATTAAACAAAACCGCCGGCTGGAACTGCGGATCCAGCGGTGCCGGGAAATTGGCAGGCAACAAATTCATTTTATTCAGGTTTGGACAACGGACGATAATTCACGCCGAGGGCGTCGAGACGTTTTTCATTTTGCGCGGCGCGCACTTTGAAACTTTCCCAGTCGCGCGCCGCTGGCAACGACCAATCCACTTCCGCCAAGGCGCCGAGGCGCGGAAACATCATGTATTCCACCTGGCGTAAATTCGGAATGTATTCCGTCCACAAATTCGCCTGGCCGCCGAGCACGTGTGCCTGAAATTCCGGCGCGAGTTTTCCCGGCAACGGTTCAAATTGATAAACGCGTTCCAGCGGCAAAAATCCGCCGATGGCTTTCGGCTCAGCGAGGTGGTTGGTGGACTGATAATGATCAAAATAACAATACTTCGTCGGCGCCATCACCACGTCGTGGGCGCTGGCAGCGGATTCCGCGCCGCCGCCGATCCAGTCCATCAATGCGGCGCTCGGTGCCAGCCCGCCCTCGCGAATTTCGCTCCAGCCGATGAGGTTTTTGCCGTGGGCGTTCACAATTTTTTCGATGCGCCGGGTGAAATAGGCCTGCAATTCTTTTTCATTTTTAAGGCCTTCATTTTTGATGCGTGCCTGACATTGGGCACATGCCATCCAGTTGGATTTCACGACTTCATCGCCGCCGATGTGGATATATTTTCCGGGAAATAAACTGGCGACTTCCGACAAAATATTGTCGAGGAACACAAATGTCGCGTCGTTGCCCGCACAATAAACGCCGTTAAACACGCCACCTTTTTCAGGCAGGGCAATTTTTGCATTCGCGCAGGCAAACTGCGGATACGCCATGAGCGCCGCGCTGGAATGGCCGGGCATTTCAATTTCCGGAACCACCGTGATGTGTCGCGCTGCCGCATAAGCCACGACTTCACGAATATCACGCTGCGTGTAAAATCCGCCGTAGCGCCCGTTTTTGTCGTAGGCCGTCGCAGAGTTTGAAGCGAGGCCAAAACCGATGTTGTCGCGCCACGCGCCAACGCTCGTCAACTGCGGGTATTTTTTGATCTGGATGCGCCAGCCCTGATCGTCCACCAGATGCCAGTGAAACGTGTTCAGTTTGTAAAGCGCCATCAAATCCAAAACCTGTTCAACTTCCGGCTTGGTGAAAAAATGGCGGCTCACGTCGAGCATGAAACCGCGCCAGCCGAAACGCGGCGCGTCGGAAATTTCCACACAGGAAATCGTCCACGCCATTCCGTCCGCAGGTTTTGCGGAAAAAATCTCCGGCGGCAGCAGTTGCAATAGTGACTGCGCGCCATAAAAAATTCCCGCTGCCGTTGTCGCGCGGATGACGATGCCGTTGGTCGTGACCGATAATCCATAGCCTTCCGCGCCGAGCGCCGCGTCCGCACCGTTGGTCGTCAGCACAATGTCCGCGCCGGCGATTTGGGATTTGTCAGCTTTGAGTTTCAGCGCAAACCCGGTGGCCGCTCGCAACCGCGAAGCCAGCAATTGCGCTTCGTTTTTGAAAGCGCCGTCGGCACGGATACGGCTCGCGGCCGTCAGTTGAAATTGTCCTTCCCGCGCTTCGGCCTTCAGCGGCGCGGGAAGGATGGGCGTTGGATTCGCTGCCCGGACAACAGCGCCAACGGATGCGATTAGAATAATGCCAAGAATTTGTTTAACGGTGCGTCTCATTTGTTCCCTTCAAAATGCTCCTCGATTTCTTCGAGCGTTTTTCCTTTTGTTTCCGGCAGAAAAAATGTCGCGGTGATGAAATAAATCACCGTGCAGCCGGCGAAAATGAAGAACATCGTCGAGTAGCCATATTGGCCGACGGTCGGCAGAAACACGCCGGCGATGGTCGTGGAGACGGCGATGTTGATGAGCAGCGCAACGCTCATGCCGTTGGAGCGGATGCGCGTGGGCATCAGCTCGGACAGCGCGAGCCAGACACAGACGCCGGGACCGACGGCGAACGACGCCATGAAACAGTAAATCAACAGCGCGGTGAGCCAGCCATTTTGCGCGGATGGCACGGGCGTGATGAGTGCGTTCTCAATTTTCAACGGCGCGATACGCGCGGCGGCGAGGTCGGCAAAAGGATTTTTGAAAAACGCGGCCACCTTGGTGGCGGGCACGCAACTGTCGCGGTCAATGGCGAGCTTCGCACCGAGTTCATCCGAACGGACGACTTTGGTGGCGGCTTGAAAGTCGCCGTAGGCATAAATCACCACGAGCGATTTGGGCTGCGTGAAGGATTTGCCTGACGTCGCGAGAAGTTTTAGTGCCGATTCTTCACTGAATTCTACCACTGCCGTTTGGTTGGAAGCCATCACCGTGGCCTGCACCGCGTCTTTCACGTCCACTCGCTGCGCCTCCGTCTTGTGAAAAATCATACCGACGGCGAGCAGCGAAACGATCACGCCAGCGCTGCCGAGCGAGAGTAAAAACTTCCGTCCCTTGCGGTCCACCAGCGCGATGGCGCCGATGGTCATCAGAAAATTGACGACGGTAAGAATGACGTAGCCAAGGTGCGCCTGCTTGTCGCTCAAGCCAGCTTGGATGAGAATGGTGGCATTGTAACCGATGATGGAATTGACGCCGGTGGCCTGGTTGCACGCGAGGATGACGCACGCCAGAACAAATGGCAGGATGTATTTGCGCTGAAGCAGCGACTCGGAATTTTTCCCGGCGGAGTTCGCCGACGATTTTTCCGCCACAGCAATGTCCTCCATTTCCTGCAATTCAATTTTGGCCTGCTCATCGGAGCGCGAACGCAATAGCGCCCGCATCGCCGCGTCTTTTTGGCCGCGCCGAAAGAGCCAGCGCGGCGATTCCGAGACCATGAATGCGCCGATGACAAAAAGAATTCCCGGCGGCAGCGATACCCAAAAAATGCCGCGCCAAGCAGTGTCCTTGAACGCAAATAGTTTTGCCGCATCGCCGAGTTGGGCGACTTCCTCGACGCGCCCGCTGAAATAAAAACCGATCACCGCCGCCGCCACGATGCCAAGCGTAAGCAGCCATTGGAAAATGCCGGTGCCCTTGCCGCGATCCGCAGCGGAAAGACATTCGGCGAGATACAACGGCACGACCACGCCGATGAGTCCGCCGCTGACGCCTTGCAGCAACCGGCCGAAAATCAGCGCCGCATAGCTATGCGACAGCGCGATGGCCGGCACGCTGACGACAAACAGCACGCCGCTGAAGATCATCATGTTTTTGCGGCCAAAAAAATCCGCCAGCGCGCCGGCGAACAAAGTGGAGATCACACCGCCCAGCAAAACCGCCGCGACGATGAAAGAAAGCTGGTTAGCATTCAGGCCAGACGTGGCTTCCAGATACGGCAAAGCGCCGGCGATGATGCCGACATCCACGCCAAAGAGCAGCCCGCCCAACCCCGCAACCAGCAGCAGAAAACGGTTGTAGCCTGATTGGGGATTCGTGTTTTGAATGGAATTATTCATGCGTGTGGCGTTGGAAATGGGAAGTCATCCCGGGGACAAACACGAACGCCACGCAATGGCGGTGGGCGTAAAAAACTGTCGTCTGAAATCGCATGGCGTAATAAGTTCGGCATTGCGGTTGGCTGGCAACCGTTTGAATAAATTCAAAAATGCCGCTTTTCCCGTTTTTTTGAAACATAAAATTCGGACCAATGCCCCCCTAATTCTGGTCGTTTTTTTGGTTGGACAAACCGGCGGTTTCTCCGGAAATTCGGCGGACACGGTTCGTTTTAATCTGCTGCCATAATTTTATGTCCACCCATGTCCCCGCCACCGCAACTGCCGCCGCGCCTGAACCGCAACGCCTGATGTCGCTCGACGCGCTGCGCGGCTTCGACATGTTTTGGATTCTCGGCGCGGACTCGTTCGTTTATGCGCTGCACGAAACCAGCCAGACCGCGCCGACCAAATTCCTCGCGACACAACTTGACCACGCCGAATGGCAGGGCTTTCATTTTTACGACCTGATTTTTCCGCTGTTTGTTTTCATGATGGGCGTCTCAACGGTCCTTTCGCTGACCAAAATCCTCGCGCATGAAGGGCGTGCCGCCGCCGTGAAACGCGTTTTGAAACGGGGCATTTTGCTGTTCATCGTTGCCCTGATCTATTCCGGCGGCTTCACCAATCCGTGGCCGGACATGCGGCTAATGGGTGTTTTGAATCGGATTGCGATTTGCTATACCTGCGGTGGTCTGTTGTTCATTTTCTTTCGGACGCGGGTGCTGGTCGCTGCCGCGGCGGCGCTGTTGCTGGGGTATTGGGCGCTGCTGGCGTGCGTGCCGTTTCCCGATGTGCGGCCGGTGCCCGGCGGTGATGCGGTCATCACCAAGGAAGCTGGCTTCAAGAATGTTTCGCAATTAAACATGGCCAGCACCAATTATATTCACGGCTCCTACGTTCAAGGCGTGACGTTGCCCAATTATCTGGATCAAAAATATTTGCCGGGCCGGAAATACGACGGCACTTACGATCCCGAAGGTTTTTTAAGCACCTTGCCCGCGATTGTCACCGGCTTGCTGGGGATTTTCGCCGGACTACTGATCAAAAACAAACGGGTTTCGGACGAGAAAAAAGTTTTGTGGTTGCTGGGTTCCGGCGCCGCCGGCGTGGCGCTGGGATTTTTGTGGGGCTTGGAATTTCCCGTCATCAAAAAAATCTGGACGTCGTCCTACGTGCTTGTCGCCGGCGGTTACAGTGCCCTGCTGCTCGGCGCGTTTTACTGGATCGTGGACATCAAACAATGGCGGACCTGGTGCCAGCCGTTTGTCTGGATCGGGATGAACCCGCTGACCATTTACCTCACCAGCAATTTTCTGGGCGGCCTCGGTTTTGAAAAACTCGCCCGCCGGCTGGCGGGCGGCCCGGTGAAAAACTTTTTGGACACGCACGTCGCCGGTGGTTCCGGCGACCTGGTCATCGCCGCGACCGGCGTGGCGCTGTTTATCGGGTTCGCCCGTTTTCTTTACCAGCGGAAAATTTTCCTGCGGCTCTAATTCGCCACGCCACCCACAGCGAAGTTTTTCATAGAACCCCGCCGAATCACTTTTTGCATTTCCGTCGGAGCCCGGCAAACTTACGGCATCATGCCACGATAAAACCGGCTGGGGAATTGCATCGCATTCGATTCGATGATGGAGACGGCGCCGCTCGCATCGGCCACGTTCGTGGAAACCGAGGACCAGTGAACCATGTCCGTCGAGACTTGCAGGACAAAGGTCTGGCCGGGCGTGCCCAGCAACGTGGCCTGCACTGAGCCGTTGAGCGAAATCGGCGCAAGAGACATTTTGCCGATGGCCGGCGGCGGCGGGGTCACGGCGACGATGCTCTGGTTCAAACTGTTCGTGCTGCTGCTGAAATTGCCGGCCGGGTCGGAGTATTCAGCGGTGACCAAAACGCTGCCGTTGGTGTTGTTGGCCAAAGCGACCGCGACCACGGTGAGGTTGATGGTTCCATTGGTCACTGCCACCGGAGTTCCCAGATTGTTTGTGCCGTTGCTCTTGAATTGCACCTGGCCGGTGAGCGGCGCCACGGACGCGACCAGCGGGCTGACTTTCGCAACAAAGGTGATGTTTTGATTGGTCAGCGCAGGATTTTGCCCCGACGTCAGCAGCGCAGCGGTGCTCATCTTGGTCACGGTCAGCACTCCGTTGACCAAGCTGATGGCATAATTAACCGAGGCGAGCGTGCCTTTGGCAACGGTGATGGGATAACTGCCAACGGCGCTGTTTGTCTTCGCCGTCGTTGTCAAAACCGGAGCGCCGGTGACGCCGCCGGTGGTGTTCGTCTCGCCATTCACCAAACCGGAATAAAAATATGTCAGCGGCGGATTCGTCGTGCCATAAGGCCGCGACAGGCTGACGGCCGTCACAGTGAGTTTTGCCGTGGTAATGTTGGCGACGGTCACGGCATTCGTGTTAAGCAAGGTGTAGTTGGCAGCGTCTGTGCCAGAAATAGTGATGCCGCCAACACTGACCGTTTTGTTGGTGGCAACTCCGGCGCTGGCAAAAAAGGCGGCGGTGGCTGAATCGGTCAGGACATCGCCGGCCACACGGTTATCCGCCAAAGTCACCGTGGCGTTGGTCGTGCCATCATAAACTTTGTTCACGCCTTTGGCGGTGACAGTCAGATTCGCAGCGGAAATGTTCGCCGTGGCGACGGGCTGCGTCAGCGAATAATTGGTGGCACTGGTTCCCGCGACGGCTAGGCCGGAGACGGTCACCGGTTTGGCCGTGCCGACATTTTTATTGGCGAACAAACCTTTTGCATTTGTCGTGGTCAATGTGATCACATCGCCGCCCAACACTCCGATTAATGTCGCCGCGGCAAAGTTCAATCCCGCCGTCGTCTTGGCGTCATAAACTTTGTTGCTGGCGGTGATGCCGGAAACCGTCAACGGCGCCAAAGTGATATTCGCCGTGGTCACGGCCGTGGCATTGGTCAAAACATAGTTTCCAGAATCCGTGCCGGAAATTGCTAGGCCAAACGCGGTGACGATTTTTGCCGTGCCGATATTTTTGCTGGCGAAGTCAGCGGACGCTTAGCTGTCGGCCACAACATCGCCGACCAGATGATTGTCCGCCAGCGTCACGGTGGCATTGGTGGTGCCGTCATAAACTTTGTTCACGCCCTTGGCGGTGACGGCTATATTTGCCGCGGCGATGTTCGCCGTTGTGGCCGGCTGCGTCAGTGAATAATTTGCGGCGTTCGTGCCGGAAATCGTCAGGCCGGAAATCGTCACGACCTTGGCCGCGCCCGCATTTTTGCTGGCAAACACGCCCTTCGCCGCGCTCGTGTTCAAAATCACATTGTCGCCGCTCAATGCCGCCGACAGCACGGCATTGCTGACGTTGATCGTCGCCGTTGTTTTCGCGTCATAAATTTTATTGCTCGCGGTGATGCCGGAAACCGTCAAGGCCAGTTTGCCGACCGTTAGTGAAAGTGCGCTCGAAGCGCTGGCGGCGAAATTTGTGCTGCCGCCAAACGTCGCCGTGATGGCATGCGTGCCCGCCAGCAACCGGTTGGTGGTCGTGAAGCTGGCCTGATTCGTCGCGTTCAAAACGCCGGTTCCCAGCGTCGTGCTGCCATCTTTGAACGTGACGATGCCTGACAACATTCCACTCGCCGGTGCCACCGCACTCACCGCCGCCGTTAAAGTTGCCGCCTGACCGTAGGTCACCAGATTCGTTGACGCCGTCAGCACGACCGCGGTTTTGCCTTGCGTGATCGAAAATACGCTGCTCACCGCGCTTTTCAATCCAATGGCGCTGGCGGTCAACGTGTCGCCATTGCCAACCTGCGTGACTGTCAAATTCGAAAAGGCTGCCGCGCCATTCGTAGCCGTGATGACGACCGTGGTGCCCGTCAGGCCGGTTTTATTCAATGCCAGCGTGATCGCCACCCCGCCCTGCAATACATTGCTGCCTTTGCCATCCACCACCTGCACCACCACATTGCTGATGACGATTCCGACGCCACTGCTGGCCGGTTGCGTTTTGAAGACCAGCGAATTGGTTGCCGCCGAGGCGACCGACCCTGTCAGCGCAAAGGCCAACACCGACAATACTGTCACGCATGCGGCAGCCCGCATTTTTATAGTTTTCATATTTCTGATTAAATTTCCCCTTATCGGAGTTATCGCCGATAATTGAAGCTCCTTTAGCAATTGCAAGGCCACCTGCTTTTCACCCTTTGTTTTCAATGGAAACAGCGATGTGAGCACTATTTTCCTAGCGCAAAATTCAACGGCAAATAGTTCCCCGTGTCTGCCACCGGGACACTCAAGGATAAATTTGAGACAATACGAAGCTCATTTCCGCGATTGAAAACCGAGCTGCCGCAGAGGAACATCTCCCCACCGTGAAGCTGCCGGAAAAATTAAACGGTTTGTTCCGCGTCCCGACTTTTACGCGCGGGCGCATGATCCTCGCGCTGGCCATTGCCGCCGGGGCCGATGGCTTGCAATTGCTGCTCGGCCCGCTCGGCTGGGCCTTCCTTGATCAGGTCATTGACAGCGTGGCGATGATCCTTTTGAGTTGGGTGATCGGCTTTCACGTTTTATTCCTGCCCACCTTTGTCGTCGAACTGGTGCCTGTTTTGGAAGATTTGCCGACTTGGACGGCGTGCGCGGCGGCGGTCATCGCGCTGCGCAAACGCGAACAACACAACCGCCCGACCGCACCACCGGACAAACCGGTCATTGATATTTAATGGAAGCGGTGTCGCGCGCAGGCCGCGAAGTTGGCGAATGGGGAAATCCGCTTTGCAATTACTTCGCTCCCTTCGCAGCCTTCGCGCGACACGGTTTCTCCCCCGATAGATTTAGAATTGAAAATTCCGTCCGCACGCGGCACATTAAGCTCGTTATGCAATCTGTTTTTACCGGCCCCGTTTACGTCGTGCGCGACAACATCGACACTGACCAGATCATCTCCGCGCAGTTTCTCAACCTCGTGCCCACCATCGCCGAGGAATATGAAAAGCTCGGCAGCTACGCGCTGGACGGCCTGCCCAAATCGCTTTATCCGATTCGCTACGTCAAGGACGGCCAGCTCGACAGCGAATATCCCATCGTCGTCGGCGGGAAAAATTTCGGCTGCGGCAGCTCGCGCGAACACGCGCCCATCGCGATGGGTTCGGCCAATTGCCAGCTCGTGCTCGCCGAAAGTTTCGCACGCATCTTCTTCCGCAACTGCGTCGCCACCGGCGAACTTTATCCGTGCGAAATCACCGAGCGCCTCTGCGACGTGCTGAAAACCGGCGACATCGTCACCGTGGATCTCGACGCCGCGACGGTGACGGCGCAAGCCACCGGCAAAGTGTATCATTTCAAACCGCTCGGCGACGTCCGCCCCGTGGTGGATGCCGGCGGCATTTTCAATTACGCGCGCCAGAGCGGGATGATTGCGAAATAAGGCCGGAAGGCAGGAAGACAAATGCTGGATTCAGACTAATCTCGCGCCGGCGGGCCAAGGCGAACCGGTCAAAGTCGGTGCGCATTAGCGCCAGTGTGCCGAGTGAGTTATGCGTAGGCTTCACAGGCGATTCCGCCAATACCCGGACGGCGTGCGCCGTGGGCGACAGCAACGATTTCAATCCATTCCAGCTGATCCCGATAAACCGCAGCATACGGAAACCGCGGCAATTTTACCTGACGCGTGCCGTCGCGTCGAAGCGGGCGGCGCACCGGGTCGGCTTGAATGTGGCGACCAGCCACTTTAACCGCCTTGAATAAGTCATTGCCCAAACCGGAAAGACGGCCATTGTAAAAACCAACATTCTCGACCAGTTCGCATGCGGCATGCGGATGAAATTTAACGGGCTTCATCCAGCCGGGCTTGAATCTTGGCAAAAACTTCTTCAGCCGGAACCAGCTTCACCTTCCCGGAATCAATTTCCTCCAAGCGCCGGGAAATTTCCTGATTCCATGCGGCTTCAATTTCAGCTTGGGAAAGATCTTCTGCCGGCTCCAGCTCGCGGATCAGGCGGGCGAGCAGTTCCTTGCGGTCTTGCGGAGAAAGTTCACTGATTTCTTCCGTCACTTGTTCCAGTATCGCACTCATGGCCGAAGCTTAAATCTGAAAACCGGTTTTCCCAAAAGGAATATTTCGCGCCAGCGCGCAGCCACACGCGGCGCGGCGTCCTTTTGGAGGCCGTCTGCAAAGACCATGTAGGGCAGGCTTTCCAGCCTGCCGGTTGAGGCGGTTTTCCAACCGCCAGTTCCGCGCGCGACCCAAGCGCCTCCACGGAACTGGAAAGTTCCGTGAACCGGCAGATTGGAAAATCTGCCCTACGCCAAGGAGTGGCCGTCAGCGTAAGCCGATTCATCCATCGTAGGGACGGACCGCTGGGCCGTCCGGTCTTGGCGGTTTCATTTCCGCTTTCTGTTTTCAACTTTCAAGTTTTTCGCCCGCGCCTTCTGTGCTTTATTGCGGCTAAGATTTATTCACTTTTCGCATACCGCTTTTCGCTTTCGCTTTACCTGGTGGCCCTCCGCCAGGAGTTTCCGCTTTGGGCTAGGTGGTGACCGCCCGCCAAGACCGCCGCGCGTGTAGCGCAGGCTTTCCAGCCTGCGGGTTCGGGCGACTTTCCAGTCGCCAGTTCCTCGCGCAACCGGAGCGCCTCCACGGAACTGGAAAGTTCCGTGAACCGGCAGATTGGAAAATCTGCCCTACGCCAAGCCATGCCATGCCCGGCGCGTTATTCGGGTCCGGTAGCAACAGCGCGCTGCGAGGTTGACGGCACGATTTAGTGCTAATAAAATAGCAAAATCGCCTGTGAATACAAGGGAAACCTGCTTTAACTCACCACTATTTTTCAACGCTCCTCAACCGCTTTCACTGGCAATTTCACTGACAGTGTCAGGTCGTGCCGGCCAGATAAATGATCCGTCCGGCGTAAGGGTAATACGGCAGCAATGAAAATTAAAAATCGGCTGATTGTCGTTGTCCAGGCCGCGTGTCCATCGGTCAGCTTGGCTGAAAAAACGTAGTGGTCAAAGCTGCGATCCTAAACGGACCGGTTGAAAATGCGGGGTGCAAAAAAAGCATCTCCGCAAATTATGTGCCGGCTGCCAGCAATGGTTCACGCCGGATCCCAAAGCCGCTTTTCACCAGCGCTACTGCTCCAAGCAACGCTGCCAAAAGGCGCGCAAAATCGCGAGCTACAAGCGCTGGCTGGCCCAACCCGTAAATTGGGATCACTGGCGCGGCCCGGCCAACGTGCTGCGCGTCCAAGAGTGGCGCAAAAAACATCCCGATTACTGGCGACGCAAACGCACCGCATAACGGTTGCGTTACAAATCCAGTTAGATTCTACGGTCAGCCGCCGTTATCATGGTTTTTGATTCCTGATAAGTGGAATTATCAAGCCATGAAAAAACGAACACATCGAACTGCCGCTTACGGGCGCAAATCCGGGCGGCAACTGGATCATTCTGTCGCCGCCCAACTGAAGGTGATCCGCCGGTATGCGCGGCAGCGCGGCCTGAAAATCGTAAGCGTGGCAACCGATGGCGAATCATGAGCCGGGATGACGAACAACTTCGGGCCAAGCGGGCGGCGCTGTATGTGCGCATGTCCACGGAGCATCAGCAGTATTCGACGAGCAACCAGCGGGATGTGATTCTCGCGTATGCGAACGTGCGCGGGCTGGAGATTGTTAAGGATTATTCCGATGACGGGAAAAGCGGGCTGAACATCGAGGGCCGGGATTCGCTGGCGCAAATGATCCGCGATGTCGAGGAGGGCAAGGCCGATTATTCCAGCATCCTGGTCTATGACGTGAGCCGGTGGGGGCGGTTTCAGGATGCGGATGAAAGCGCGCATTATGAATTTGTCTGCCGACGTGCCGGCGTAGCCGTGCATTACTGCGCGGAACAATTCGAGAACGACGGCACGCCGGTGAGCACCATCATCAAGGGCGTGAAACGGATGATGGCGGGCGAATATAGCCGCGAGCTTTCCACGAAAGTTTTTCAATGGGCCTGCCGGCTGGTGACGCTGGGCTACCGGCAAGGCGGCACGGCCGGTTTCGGTCTGCGGCGGGTGCTGATTGACGGTGGCGGCAACCGGAAAGGCGAACTCAAGATGGGTGAACACAAAAGCATCCAGACTGACCGCGTGATACTGGAGCCAGGGCCGGACGAAGAAGTCAAAACCGTTCGCTGGATGTATCAGGCATTCGTCACCGAAGAAAAATTGGAAACTGAGATTGCCGCCCTCCTCAACGCGCAAGGTATCAAGACTGACTTTGGACGGGAATGGAACCGGGGGACGGTGCATGAAGTGCTGATCAACGAAAAATACATTGGCAACAACGTGTATCACCGCACCTCGTGCAAGCTGAAGAAGAAGCATGTCAACAATCCACCAGACAAATGGGTTCGCAAGGAAGGGGCTTATCGAGGAATCGTCGAGCGGGACATATTTTTACGGGCACAAGAAATCATCCTGGCGCGGAGCCAGAAATTGACGAATGAAGAAATGCTGGAAAAGCTGCGCGAACTATTCAAACAGCACGGCCGCATTTCGGGCATCCTGATTGATGAGACGGAAGGGCTGCCGTCAAGCGCAGCCTTTGGGCATCGGTTCGGGTCACTCATCAATGCCTACAAGCTCATCGGCTATGATCCCGGCATAGATTTCAGTTTCATCGAGGAAAACCGGCGGCTGCGCCAACTGCGACCGGACCTCGTGGCGTCGGTGGTTAAACAAATCATGGCCCAGGGCGGCACGGCCATCCAAGACGACGAAACGGACCTGCTGCTGGTGAACGGCGAACTGCGGGTGTCCGTTGTGCTGTGCCGGCACACTTCCACCGCCGCCGGAACGTCGCGCTGGTTGATCCGGCTGGATGAAGGATTGAAACCGGACATCACGATTGCCGTGCGGATGGATTTCACCAACCACGGCATTCAGGATTACTATTTGCTGCCCGGCCTAGATATGACTTGGGAAAACCTGCGTGTGGCGGAAGCCAATGGCATTTATCTCGACACCTACCGCTGCGACTCACTGGATTATTTTTTCAGCCTGATGGAACGCATCAATTTGGAGGACGACCATGAACGATGAAATAAAAATGATTCCGCTCGACCAAATCCGCATCCTGAATCACCGGCACCGGGATGCAAAGAGGTTCGCGATGATTGTGCAAAGCATCAAGAATCAAGGATTAAAAAAGCCGATCAAAGTCAGCGAGCGGGAGGCCGACGAGGGCGAAGGACCGACGTATGACCTGGTTTGCGGACAAGGACGCATCGAAGCGTTCCGGGTGCTGGGTTATACCGAAATTCCAGCGGTGGTGGTGCGGATCAGCAAGGAAGACCGGCTGTTGTGCAGCCTGGCGGAGAACATGGCACGGCGCAATCCCGCGCCGATTGAAATGCTGACAGAAATCGAGCGTTTGAAAAAGGAGGGATTAACTCTGAAACAAATCAGCGCCCGCATTGACATGGACCCGACCAGTATCCATGACCTGCTCACGCTCAAAAAGTCGGGCGAAACACGGCTTTTGGATGCGGCCTTGAACGGGCGGATTCCCGTCGGCGTGGCCGTGGAGATTGCGCGCACGGAAGGGATTGAAATGCAGCGCGAGCTATTGAAGGCGTGCGAAAAAAAGCAACTGACACAGAATGCACTGCGGATGATCCGGCGCGTGATGGACCGGCGGCGGTTGATTGGCCGGCAGCGCGGCAACGGGCCGCACAGTTCCAAACAGCCGGCCACGAGCGCCGACAGTCTGGTAAATGCCTATCGCCGGGAAAGCCAGAAGCAGCGGTTGATGGTCAAGAAGGCACGATTCTGCGAAGAAAAAGTATTGTTTTTAGTGGCGGCGTTGCGGCGGCTGGTGGCCGATGAACATTTCGTGACGCTGTTGCGGGCGGAAAAATTGGGAACCATGCCCAAAGACATCTGGAGCCGGGTCACGGAAAAACAACTGGAGGCGGCATGAGCGCCGGCAAAATTGCATTCGAGATGCGGAAGCAAGTGGTGGACGTGGCGAAACTGCTGCCGACGAAGGTCATCAAAGATCACACGAACATCCGACGGTTCAAAGCCATCGTGGACTCGCTGCCCGAAGTCGGGCTGATTGAGCCGCTGATGGTTTTCATAGATTTGAAAAGTTGAGGTTTTGTCTGCGCGTTTCAGTAGCTGGGATAAACCGTGCGGTAAAAGCCGGCCCCGTTGCTCATCGGATCGCTCACTTGAAACACCCCGATGCCAAAGCCCTGACCATTATCAGACGGGGCGGTGTAGTTCGCCAATTTCGTCCACGGACCGCTCGCCGATGGACCGGACTCCACCGTGTAGGTGTCGCCGGGGATGCCAGCAAAATTCACCACGAAATTTCCGCCGCTGGTGCCCGTATAAACCGCGTTGGGTGACTGGCCCGTGCCGGAACCAACCGTCGCGCTCACCGCCATCGTCTGCCAACCATGTCCGTCTTGGAAAGTGCAGGTGAAACTGTCGCTGCCTGTATAACCTCCCGTCGGGGTATAGGTCAAAACACCGCTGCTCACGCTGGCACTGCCGTGTGACGGCGTAGTCACCAACGTCACCTTGTTGTCCGTGAGAGTTGACGCCCGGGAAGCGGTGACGTGATTAGCCAGCTTGAGGGGCGCAATCACTGCCGCCGTGTTCATCGGCGTGGACGCAGTCAGAGAAGTAGTTGTGAATGGATAAATGTCCAGCACGCCGGCGGTGCGCAGATCATTGGTATCCCAGGAAGTCCCGCTAGGAACGGCCGGCACGGTGACGCTGCTGAAATAGCCGCTGTAGCCATGGCCCGTTCTCGTGCTACTAAACAATGTTACGGTGTCACCGCTGGCCAACGTGCCGCTGAGCAGGTTGACCGTCAACGTGCCGCCATAGGTGAGCGCCCCGGCGGTTTGCGCCAGTTGCGAGCCGGATAACGAACCGCTCTTGGTGACTTCCATCGTCAAGCCGCCATTCAATACCGGGGCGTGGGACGTCGTAAGGATCATGCTGTTAAAGTCCAAGTTTGCGCTCGCATTGACCGTCAGCGTGCCGCTGACCGTCTCATTGATGCCCAAAGAGACCGGCTGCGCGGTGTTGGCGATGGTCACATTGTTGAAGGTGGTGATGCCACTGCCGCCAATGGATTGGGCAGCTGTGCCATTGAACGTGACCGTGCTGCCGGCTGACGTGAATGTTCCGCTGTTCGCCCAGTTGCCGCCAACATTTAAGCTCGCGCTCGTTCCGCCATTAACTGGAGCAAGTATGCCCCCGCCGCTCAAAGTCACATTGCCCGTTACGGTAACAACCGGAATTCCGGCACCGGTTGTAAAGTCCAGTTCGCCCCCTGAAACCACCAAATTTCCGACGCTTATCGTGGGACTTCCCGTGCTTGCAATAGAAACCCGCTTACTACTGCCGGAATTGTTCATGGTAAGAGTGCCGCCGACGTTAAATGTGCTGGCACTCAGTCCAAGTCCAATGTTGGCCGACTGGGTGGCAGTATCCCAGGTAAAGTTCCCGAATGTCTGGGCAAGGCCACCTGGCGCGCTCGACAGCGCGCCGATGATCGCACAGGTGGAATTTGCATTCCATCCAGCAGTCGGAATGGTCCCGCCTCCACTTGCAGGATTGTGCTGGTAGATGGCTGTAGAAGCTAAGGTCAAAGTAGTCGCCGTGGACGTAATATCGCTTGCCGCCCCGGAATTCTTCAAAATACCACCTGACTGCACAGCTACCAGGCCGCTCGCGTTGACTACCAAAGTTCCTCCTGAAGCGATTTCAAGAGTTGTAGAACCAGGCACGGTCAGGACACCGGAAGCCCCAACGGCGGAAGCACCGTTGATGGTAACGTTGCCGCCAAGCGTTACACCCGTAGTGCCTGTGTTGTTGGCGGTAAGTATGCTCAAAACACCCGCTACAGATGGTATTTCATTGCCGGTGGTTATGGAGGTAGAACCGGTATAGGTCACTTTTACCGACGCGCCAAATGTAGGCGATGCATCCAAAGAGCCCGTGGCGCGGGAAATGGTTGAAGCGGCAGCCATTGTGATACTGCCTGCATTGCTGAATGTGCCGGTGGTAAGTGTGAGCGTGCCGTTGATGGTTGATGTTCCACTGGCGATGGCCGCGCCGTTGGCATCATTCAATTCCAGATTTGAGTAAGCACCCGTGCCGGAAAGCTGATGTTGAGCCGATCCTCCGGTAAGTGAAATTTTGCCCGCGCCAGTATGCGTGCCGAAATTGGACACATTGGCTTTGGCGGTAATGGTATTTCCACCATCAGCCAACGCGCCGGCAGTGATCGTCAGCGTGTTATTCACGGTCGGGGCGGCTGACGCGGGGAGCGTAACCGTGCCTGCAGAATTGACTGTAATCTTGTCAAAGGTTTGCGCCATTCCTGTTCCCAGCAGCGTCCCATTATTTTTCAGTTGAAGCTCTGAACCACTCTGCCATGTCGCAGTCGGCACGGTCGTGTTTGCGAGCACCTGAACAATGCCGCCACTTTTCACAGTCACACTGGCAATGGTCAACGTAGTATGAGTGTCGTTACACTGAAAAACACCGCCACTTTCAATATTACAGCTTCCAGTTCCAGTTGTTCCGTCGCTAGAACCGTCTCTTGAAATATAGGTCCCAGATACGTCAAGAATGCCAGGCGTGTTGACTGTTAATTTTCTGCTTACGGTAGTATCAAACGTGCAATTCACACCGACAGTAAAATTGCCAGTCGTGGCAAAATTTGAGCCAGCCAGCGATATAACACTGCCATTCTGAAGCGTAACCGGAGCATTCGCTACAAGCTCCTTCCCAACCGTCATGGTGACTCCATCATATATCAAGGCACCCGCACCCGTATAGGTAGGCGAACTGGATAGTGTGACAGCAGCCTTCATAGTCAAGTTGCCAGTCACAGTCACGCTGCTGCTGCTTGTCATCGCGCCGCTGCCGGAGAAGGTCAGATTCACATAGGTTGTTGGCTTAACCGTTTGTCCGGTGCCGGTAGTATAATTGACCGTGTTGCCGCTCGCAGTCGCCGTAAGTGCCGGAGTAATGGAAGCTCCTGCGAAATTAAACGTGGCATTCGCGCCTTGGGTGAAAGAGCCTGAAGAAGAACCACCCATCAGCGTCGTGCTGGTGTAATTCACCGTGCCGTTGTTCACAAGCGTGGAGGAGGCATTGATATTGATCGCTCCGGTGCCGGCGCAGGCGAGCGTGCCATTCGCCGCCACGGTAAGCCCGCCGGTGGCGATGGTCAGCACGTTTCCGCTGTTGACTGTCACCGTGGCCGTGGCATCAATGGTGACTTGATCCACCGTCAAAGTCGCCGCGTCCACGGCCACATTTCCGGTGCGGATTTCAATCGTGTCAGACGTGGAGTCGGGCGTGGTCGAGGTGGATTGGGTCCATGTGCTTCCTCCATCCGTTGAGTATTCCCAGGTATTAAAGTCACTCCAATTGCCGCTGACAAAGCCGGCGGCGGTCCGGTAATGGTAAATCAGGTTGATCGTGGCGATGGTCTGACTTCCGGTATGGCCTGAGCCATCGTTCACCGTCACCGTCAAACTGTTGCCACCATTGGGTGCCGTCACGCTGGCGCTGGACAACACGCCCGCCACAAATGCCGCCGAGGTGCCCGTCACGCCGGCCGTGCCGCCATACGTCACCGTGCCCGTAAAGATATTTGGACCGGAACCTAACAGTCTGTTGAACTACGGGTGAATTTTCGGACCTGCAATTTTTATGGGTGAAATTTTCAGAAATCGGCGTGGGAACAGCAGTAACGTTTGTCCCAACCGAGGCCGAAATCCGACCGCTGGGCTGACGGAAAGTTG